>NZ_CP065546.1:1356666-1695833 GCF_015999545.1 Lysinibacillus sp. JNUCC-52 | reverse complement strand
ACATTACAAGTAGAGCAAGCTTCGTTGCCATTAGAAGTTCAGGAGATTTTTGGAAAACGCCATAAGGCAAACTTTAAAGAATTTGAACGTGCGGGCTTATTGCCGTTATTAAAACAACTGATTGCAGATAAAATCGTAAAGATAGAAAATGTTGTAAAGCAACAAGGCAACGTGAAAGAAGTGCGCATGGTCAAAATTGCGGAAGACGAACAAGCTCTTAGTAAAGCACTGATAGAAGCATCGAGAGCTGCAAAGCAACGGTCTTTAATTGAATGGATGACTTCACATCTTGGAGAAATATTCACGCCCCAGCAAATTTATGAGGCAACAGCAGTATCTGCTGCTGTATTACAAGCGGTCATTGATAAAGGAGCTGCGTGCTTTATACAAGAAGAAGTGTATCGAGATCCTTTTACAAATGAAGTTGCGCGTACACAATCACTACAATTAACAGACGAGCAGGCTGTTGCATTAAATGCAATTTCACACGCTCTTGAAACACATGCCGCTACAACTTTTTTATTGCAAGGTGTAACAGGCAGTGGTAAAACGGAAGTCTACTTACAGGCGATTCAAAAAGTTTTAAATGAAGGTAAAGAAGCGATCATGCTAGTACCTGAAATTTCTTTAACACCGCAAATGACAGAACGCTTCCGTAGCCGCTTCGGTGAGATGGTTGCGGTCATGCATAGTGGGTTATCTGTAGGTGAGAAGTATGATGAATGGCGAAAAATTCAACAGGGTAAAGTAAGAGTAGTAGTTGGTGCTCGTTCAGCTATTTTTGCACCTTTTACAAATTTGGGACTTATCATTTTAGATGAGGAGCATGAATCTACCTACAAGCAGGAGGACTCTCCACGCTATCATGCGCGAGATGTAGCAATTTGGCGTAGCCAATATTATCAATGTCCTGTCATTTTAGGTAGTGCGACACCTGCCCTTGAGTCATATGCCCGTGCAAAAAAAGGTGTCTACACACTACTTACATTAAAACAACGTGCACTACACCAGGCGATGCCGACTGTCTATGTAGCAGATATGCGAGAAGAACTTCAAAAAGGAAACCGCTCTATGTTTTCTGAACTGCTTATTGAAGGGATTCGTACTCGACTTGAACGACGGGAACAGATGGTGTTATTTTTAAATCGAAGAGGGTATTCGTCATTTGTGCTATGTCGTGATTGTGGTACTGTCGTACAATGTCCGAACTGTGATATTTCACTAACCTACCATCGCACTACTGAAAAACTGAAGTGTCATTACTGTGGGTATGAAGAGCATGTACCACAAATTTGTCCGCAATGTCAAAGTGATCATATACGGTATTTTGGAACAGGGACGCAAAAAGTGGAAGAAGAAATTTTTAAGCTATTTCCAGAGGCTAGGGTGCTAAGAATGGATGTGGACACTACAAAGCACAAAGGGGCACATGAAGAGATTTTGCAAGCATTTGGTGAGGGGCAAGCCGACATTTTACTCGGTACGCAAATGATTGCAAAGGGACTTGATTTTCCTAATATTACACTTGTTGGTGTGCTTAGTGCTGATACATCTCTGCATCTACCAGATTACCGCGCGGCGGAACGGACGTTTCAGTTACTTACACAGGTAAGTGGTAGGGCAGGACGCCATGATAAACCAGGTGAGGTCGTTATTCAAACGTATACGCCAGAGCATTATGCAATTGAATTAGCTAAAGTACAAGATTACGAGCCATTTTATGAACGGGAAATGTTTTTACGTCGTCGTTCAGGCTACCCACCTTACTATTTCGTTGCGCTTATACAAGTATCGCATGAAGATGTAATGATGGCAGCCGAGTATGCTGGGCGAGCTGGGGATTGGCTTCGAGGGAATTTATCAAATCAAGTGTCTATTATAGGCCCAACAGTTGCAAGTATTAGCCGTCTCCAAAATAGATATCGCTATCAATGTTTGATAAAATATAAAATTGAACCAAATCTGATACCTGTATTGCAACGATTGCTTGCAATGTATCGAGCAGAATGGATAAAACAGGGCATATTAATGACGGTTGATTTAGACCCGTCTACTATATAGGAATGCGATGAGATATGCTTGCATGCAAGTTCAGTTTATTAGTTATTGGCCTGACATAACAATAAAGGCGTAGACGTCTTAAATATTAGAAATGAGGAACGAGAAATGGCGATTAAAAAAGTGATTGAACATCCAGCAAAAGTTTTATCAACACCATGTGCGGAAGTTACAGAAATTAATGAAGATATTATTACATTACTAGATGATTTATATGACACGATGGTGGAATATGATGGTGTAGGTATTGCAGCACCACAAATAAATGTAGGGTTGCGTGTGGCGATTGTCGAGCTTGGCGAGGAAAGAGATATTTTAGAGATGATTAATCCTACTGTTATTAAAACGGACGGTGCAGAAGTTGATGTCGAAGGGTGTTTAAGTTTCCCAGGTCTATATGGAGAAGTTGAACGTCCTGACTATGTAAAAATTGAAGCATGTGACCGTGAAGGGCGTGTTTATGAGCTTGAGGCAGGTGGCTTTGAAGCACGAGCAATTTTACATGAAATTGATCATTTAGATGGTATATTGTTTGACTCTAAAATTAAACGTATTCTTACAGAAGAAGAGCTTGAAGAAATGTACGCAGAAGAGGAGGAATAAAATGACGTCGATTATTTTTATGGGAACACCTGATTTCTCCGCGCCAATTTTGCGTATGCTTCACAATGAGGGCTATGATATTAAAGCAGTTGTGACACAACCAGATCGACCAGTAGGACGCAAGCGGGTACTAACACCGCCACCTGTAAAGGCAGCGGCTTTGGAATTAGGCTTACCAGTTATTCAACCTGAAAAGCTACGTGGCTCTGAAGAATTACAGCAAATACTTGATTTACAGCCAGATATCGTTATTACAGCAGCATTTGGACAAATTTTACCGAAAGACTTGCTAGATGCCCCACCACTTGGTTGTATTAATGTCCATGCATCACTTTTACCGAAATACCGTGGAGGAGCTCCTATTCACCAGGCAATTATAGATGGTGAAAAAGAGACTGGCGTAACGATTATGTATATGGCAGAGAAGTTAGATGCAGGCGATATTATATCTCAAAAGGCAATAGCTATTGAAGAAGACGACCATACAGGTGGCCTCTTTGATAAACTAAGTGTTGTAGGCTGTGATCTGTTAAAAGAAACACTACCTTCTATTATAAATAGAACAAATAACCGCACTGTACAAGATGAAACGCAAGTGACATTTGCGAGCAATATATCGCGCGAGCAAGAACGAATTGATTGGACAAAGGATGCAACGACTTTATACAATCAAGTGCGAGGACTTCATCCTTGGCCAGTAGCTTATACAACTTTTGAAGATGGAAACTTTAAAATTTGGTGGGCACAAGTAGGACAAGCAAAACATAATGCTGCACCTGGTACAGTCGTAGCAATTGCAAAGGACCATTTTGAAGTTGCGGCTGGAAATGGCACAGCACTTTCATTATATGACATTCAACCAGCTGGGAAAAAACGTATGACAGCAGAGGATTATTTGCGAGGTACAGGTTCAAAATTACAGATCGGGGATCAGTTTAAATGAGTAAAAAAAGCGTAGTAATTTGGGATGGTAATGTACGAGATGCCGCACTATCTATCCTATTAGCAGTAGATAAAAACCAAGCGTATAGTAATTTACTTTTACATGAAACGATAAAACGCCATAAAATTGAAGCGAAGGATCGTGCACTTTTAACTGAAATTACGTATGGTACGCTTCAATATAAAATGACCCTCGACTACTATTTAGAGCCATTTATTCGTGGTAAACTAGATCATTGGGTGCGTTGGCTGTTGCGTTTGTCACTATATCAAATGCATTATTTAACGCGTATTCCACCTCATGCAGCAGTGAACGAGGCGGTAGAAATTGCCAAGCGCCGTGGACACCAAGGAATTGCCTCTACAGTCAATGGTATTTTACGTTCTATATTGCGTCAGGGTGTACGATCTTTAGAGGAAATAAAAAATCCTGTAGAACGTCTTGCTATTGAAACAAGTCATCCACAATGGTTGGTAGATCGTTTTGTTAATAATTATGGCGTAGAAGTAGCTACTGCAATGCTTCATGAAAATAACGTTCCACCAGTACAAACGGTTCGTGTCAATACGACAGTGGCAACTATAGAACAAGCGATTGCAAGCTTACAAGCTGAAGGCTTAACTGCACAGCAAAGTGATTTAATGCCAGAATGTCTACATGTGACAAATGGACAACCTGCCCGTACAAAGGCATTTCAAGATGGACTTATTACTATTCAGGATGAAAGTTCTATGATTCCTGCAAATGTTTTGAATCCTTCCGCAGGAATGCGCGTCTTAGATATGTGTGCGGCACCTGGTGGCAAAACAACACATTTAGCCGAAAAAATGAACAATACAGGTTCCATTTTGGCAACGGATTTGCATCCACATAAATTAGATTTAATCGACCATAATACAGAACGTCTAGGACTTGATATTGTAGAAACCGCTCCAATTGATGGACGTAAAGCTCCAGAGTTTTTACAACCAGAATCGTTTGACGCGGTGTTAGTCGATGCGCCTTGTAGTGGTTTAGGTGTAATGCGTCGTAAACCGGATATTAAATATACGAAGCGTGAAGAAGATTTAGAAAACCTTCAAAAAATCCAATTAGCACTACTCGATGCAGCAACTAAAGTACTGAAAAAAGAAGGCAAGCTTGTATATAGTACATGTACAGTCGATAAACAAGAAAACGAAGGCACTGTTGATGCCTTTTTAAGAGAGCATCCAGAAATGGAAGCGATACAACTAGAATCTTTACCAACAAAATTAGCGGAAAAGCAAGCAAATGGCATGCTTCAAGTCTTTCCACAAGACTTCGGCAGTGATGGTTTCTTCGTCGCAGCCTTTCGTAAAAAAGGAGAATCCAACTAATGGTGGATCAAGAGCAATTTAATGAACGTATTAATGACTTAGTCGAGGAAGCTGAAGAAAAGCCCGTACGACGAGCGAAAAAAGAAAAGCCGAATTTAAAAGAATCAATCTACTCACTACAACCACATCAATTAGAAGAGTGGCTAAAAGAAAATGGTGAAAAACCATTCCGCGCAGCACAAATTTTTGACTGGTTATACAATAAACGTGTTAAAACATTTGAAGACATGTCTAACCTTTCAAAAGCATTGCGTGACAAGTTAGAGGCAAGTTTTGCATTAACAACACTATCAACGATCATTAAACAGGAATCAAAAGATGGTACGATTAAATTTTTATTCCAGCTACAAGATGGTTACTCAATTGAAACGGTGTTAATGCGCCATGAATATGGCAATTCAGTATGTGTCACGACACAAGTGGGCTGTCGAATTGGTTGTACGTTTTGTGCGTCAACTTTAGGGGGCTTAAAGCGCCATCTATTAGCAGGTGAAATTGTAGAGCAAGTTGTAAAAGTACAGCAAGCTTTAGATGAAGTAAATCAACGTGTGTCACATATCGTTATTATGGGTATTGGTGAGCCTTTCGATAACTATGATGCCATGATGAGCTTCTTAAAAGTCATAAATCATGAAAAAGGTTTAAATATTGGGGCACGTCACATTACTGTCTCAACTTCGGGTATTGTACCTAAAATCTATCAATTTGCAGATGAACAGCTTCAAATTAACTTTGCTGTATCATTGCACGCGCCAAACCAGGAGGCACGTCAAAAACTGATGCCTATTGCACGCGCATACAAATTGGAAGAATTAATGGAAGCAGTTCGTTACTATACGAAAAAAACGGGCCGACGTGTAAGTTTTGAGTATGGTTTAATGTCAGGTGAAAATGATTCAGTAGAAGTGGCAGAAGAACTTTCTGCACTAATAAAAGGAATTAAATGCCACGTAAACTTAATTCCTGTAAACTACGTACCAGAACGCGATTATATCCGCACCTCTCGTAGTAAAATTTTTGCTTTTGAAAAAACATTAAAGAAAAATGGTATAAACGTAACAATCCGTAGAGAGCAAGGGTCTGATATCGATGCGGCATGCGGACAATTACGTGCGAAAGAGAGATCTGAAGAAACGAGGTGACCAGTGATGGAATACACAGTCGAAAGTGATATTGGTTTAAAACGAGCAATTAATGAAGATCGAGCTGCATTTTTTAAACGTCCAGATGGACTTGCACTAGCACTTGTAGCGGATGGCATGGGTGGACATAATGCTGGCGATGTGGCGAGTGATATGGCAATGAAACAAATGGAGACCGTTTTTTTACAAGCAGAGACACATCATTTTGCAACTATGACATCAAAAAAAGAATGGTTACGACAAGCAGTTAAGCAATTGAATAAAAATATATTCGACTATTCTTTATCACACGAAGACTGTAAAGGAATGGGTACGACGTTTATTGCCGTGTTAATTGAAGGGAATTATTGCTTCATTGCGCATGTTGGTGATAGTCGTGTGTATTATTTCTTTGATGATGGCGCACAACAAATAACAAGAGATCATTCTTATGTTAATGTTCTACTTGAAAATGGTGAAATTAGCGAAGAGGAAGCAATGACGCATCCGAAGAAAAATTTCATTTTAAAAGCTGTTGGAACAGAGGAAACTATTGAGCCAGACTTTTATGAAGTAGAGCTAGCGCCAGAATCGTATTTACTCATTTGCTCAGACGGTTTAAGCAATAAACTGTCAGTGTACGAAATGGCATCTATCATTACCTATCCAGATTTAATTGAAGAAAAAGGACGAAAACTTGTGGAATTAGCCAATGCAAGCGGGGGAGAAGATAATATCTCCCTCGTGTTACTCACAAGGCAAGATGAGGAGGTGTAAGTATGCTTGTAGGAAAACGAATTAGTGACCGCTATAAAATTTTAGATCTCATTGGTGGCGGAGGCATGTCCAATGTATACTTGGCGCATGATATGATATTAAATAGGGACGTAGCGATAAAAATATTACGTTATGATTTTACCAATGAGGATGAATTACATCGACGTTTTCAACGTGAGGCACTTTCAGTTACAAGCCTTACACATCCGAATATTGTAAGTATTTATGATGTAGGTGATGATGGAGATCTGCATTATATTGTGATGGAATATGTTCAAGGAAAGACGTTAAAGCAGTACATACAGGAATATGCACCAATTTCGCCTGCGAGAAGTGTGCATATTATGAAGCAGTTAACGTCAGCAATTGCCAATGCCCATGAAAATCATATTATTCACCGTGACATTAAACCGCAAAATATTTTAATGGATGCGGATGGGAATGTGAAAATAACGGATTTTGGAATAGCTATGACGCTAAGTGCAACATCATTTACGCAAACTAATTCTGTGCTAGGAACTGTACATTATTTATCACCAGAGCAAGCGCGTGGTGGAACAGCAACATATAAATCAGATATTTATGCACTAGGCATTGTGTTGTATGAATTACTAACAGGAGAATTGCCGTTTTCAGGTGAATCAGCTGTTTCCATTGCACTTAAGCATTTGCAAACAGAGACACCATCTGTGCGAGCATTTGACGGTACAATTCCACAAAGTCTAGAAAATGTGGTATTAAAGGCTACTGCCAAAGATGCATCCCATCGATATGCGACCGTAGAAGAAATGCAAGAGGACTTAGATACGGTGTTATCATCAACACGTATTAATGAACCAAAGTTTACGATTCCTATTGATAATGATGCCACAAGAGCCATTCCAATTATAAAGGAACAGCCAAAACGCAAAGATGAGGATTTAACGCAAACAAGGTCAATGGAAGCTATTACCCCATCTAAAGTGGAAGCGAAGAAACCTGTTGAAAAAGCGGCGCCTGTTAAACAAAAGAAAAAGTGGCCAGTTTATGTGGCAGGGCTATTAGTAGTCGTTATTGCCATGTTCCTATTCTTTTTATTTGCAACAGATTTATTTAGCCCGAAAAAAATTGAGGTGCCTAGTGTTGCGAATTTAACGGTTGAAGAAGCGACAAAAAAATTACAAGAACAAGGCTTTGTTGTAGCTGAACAAAAACAAGAGCGTAACTCTGAAGAAGTTGAAAAAGACAAAGTTATTGAGACAGACCCAGCAAAAGGTTCGAAGCGAGTAAAAGGAACTGAAGTAGAGCTAATTGTCAGTATTGGTGTAGAAACGATTAAAATCGAAGACTATACGGGGCAACAAATTAGTCAAGTAGAGTCTTTGTTAAAAGATAAACTTTTAATCCAAAAAAATTATGTGCATTCCAAACAGCCTGAAGGTCAAATTATTGAACAAGATCCTGCAGAGGGTGCGGAAATCATCGCTAAAGATGCGACGATTACATTTACGATAAGCCAAGGTGTAAAAATGATTACAGTAGATAGCGTGGCAAATTACACGAAAGCGCAAATGGATGATTACGTAAATCGAGTAGGATTAAAATGGCGTACTGTTCGAGAAGATTACAACGATACCGTACCAGCGGGTAGTGTTATTTCACAAACGCCAAAACCTGGTACTAGCTTAATGGAAGGCGATACAATTGCAGTTGTTTTAAGTAAAGGACCTGCCGAAAAACCTGTAAAAACATTTATTAAAAATGTTTTAATTCCATATGAGCCTGCAGAAGAAGGCGACGAGCAAGTTATTCGCATTGAAATTCAAGATAAAACCCATACAATGGTAAAAGCCTTTGATGAATTTACTATTACGAGTGACCGACAATATAAAATACAGCTTGTCATCGTAGAAGGTGAAGAAGCGGCTTATAAAATAATCCGTGACTCAGAAATTATTGAGTCAGAAAGCTTTAATTATGATGATGTTAAATAAGGGGGAATTGGATGGCGCAAGGCCAAATTCGTAAAGCATTAAGTGGCTATTATTATGTTTATAATGGCGAAGAGCTCATACAATGTCGAGGACGTGGGGTATTTCGTAATCGCGGGGAATCCCCACTTGTGGGTGACTTTGTTGAGTATACACTTGAAACAGAAGGCTCCGACGGTACAATACAAAAAATACTTGAACGCCAAAATGAACTTGTTCGTCCACCGATTGCCAATATCGACCAAGGCATTCTAGTATTTTCTGTCAAGGAGCCTAACTTTAATACGATTTTACTGGATCGTTTCCTAGTCGTTTTAGAGTCATTTCATGTCCACCCAATCATTTGTCTGACAAAGATGGATTTATTAGAAGACAATGAGCGTGAGGAATTACAGGGCTATATCGAAGATTATGAAAACATGGGTTATACAGTGCTTCAAACTTATAAAGATGAGGAAGAGCTAATGGACCGACTTCAGCCAATTTTAAAAGGAAAAACATCGGTGCTTGCTGGGCAATCGGGTGTTGGCAAGTCGACATTACTTAATACGTTAATCCCTGATTTAAATTTAAAAACGGGCATTATCTCGCAAAGCCTAGGACGAGGCAAGCATACGACTCGTCATGTTGAGTTAATAGAAGTTTGTGACGGTTTATTGGCAGATACACCAGGATTTAGCTCATTTGATTTTGATGAAATTGAAAAAGAAGAGCTAGGTGCATGTTTCCCAGAAATCTCACGAATTGCTGAAGATTGTAAATTCAGAGCCTGCTTGCACTTGAAGGAACCTAAATGCGCGGTTAAGGCAGCGGTCGAAACGGGAGAAATTCGCGAGTACCGCTACAAGCATTACGAACAATTTATGCAAGAAATTATGGATCGAAAGCCGAGGTATTGATCATGATACAAATAGCACCATCAATTTTAGCAGCAAACTTTGCAAAACTAGGAGAAGAAGTGAAGGACGTAGAACGAGCAGGTGCAAAGCTTATTCATATCGACGTGATGGACGGTCATTTTGTACCGAATATTTCATTTGGCTCTATTGTGTTGGATGCCATTCGTCCTTTAACTGATTTACCGTTAGATGTTCATTTAATGATTGAAAACCCTGATCAATATATTGAACAATTTGCAAAAGCGGGAGCAGACTATATTACAGTACATGTAGAAGCTTGTCGCCATCTACACCGTACTATTCAATTGATTCGTTCTTATGGTGTAAAGCCAGGTGTCGTTTTAAACCCGCATACACCAAGTGAATCTATTCAACATATTTTAGAGGATATTGATATGGTGTTATTTATGACAGTGAATCCTGGATTTGGTGGTCAAAAGTTCATTCATTCTGTTGTGCCAAAAATTGAAGCGTTATCAACAATTATTAAAGAACGAAACTTAGACGTTGCGATTGAAATCGATGGTGGTATTAATGCGGAAACAATCGTTCCTTGTGCAAAAGCAGGAGCAACAATATTTGTTGCAGGCTCAGCGATATACAGCAAAGAAGACCGAACAGCTGCATTGCAAGAGATTTTAGCTGCTGGTGAGGCTGCGATTAAAGAATGACCACTGTTGTCGTTTGTGCAGGCGGTCCGAAAGAGGAGCTTTGTTCCTTTGAACCGTATAATAAGCGCAATGATGTTTTATTTATCGGTGCGGACCGAGGAGCGCTGTATTTAATTGAACAAGGAATGACACCACATGCCATTGTTGGCGATTTTGACTCGTTATCACAAGAGGAATACAAATATGTTATGGAGCATGCAGATGATGCTCAGCGTTTTCAAGAAGAGAAGAATGAAACGGATACGGATTTAGCACTATTAAAGGCATTAACCTATGCCCCTAACGAAATTGTGTTAACAGGTGTGACAGGTGGTCGTTTAGATCACTATGAGGCAGCTGTTCGTTCGATATATCGTTTGCAGCTAGAACATCCTCAACTTGTGTTGAAAATTATAAATCATGCTAATATGTTACAATTTTTAGTGCCAGGCACTCACACAATTCTAGCGGATGATCGCTATCGCTATTTGTCCTTTTTTGCGCATGAGCAACCTATACAAGGTGTGACATTAAGGCATGTTAAATATGAAACGACGAATGAAGAAATTTCATTAGGTTCAACCCGTTTTACAAGTAATGAAATAATAGGCACTTTAGGGTCTATATCCTTCACGCAAGGCATATGTTTAATGATAAGAAGCATAGATTAGCGTAAGGGGGAGAGAGTCCTGAAAGTATATACGTTCCAACTGCCGAAATTTGTTAGTAGCATTACGCGTACGTGTATTAACCTATTTAAAAAAGATAAGAAAGAAGCTAAAAAATCCGACTGATGCCAGTCGGATTTTTTACTTTTTCATAGCTATATAAAGGCGGTTGGTAGTTTGCCTTGAGAAATGAAAGAAAAAAATCGATTTACGCTTAATGCGAAATCGATTTTTTAGAAGCGGCTATTAAACGCGCTCGATTTTACCTGATTTTAAAGCACGAGTAGATACCCATACACGTTTTGGTTTACCGTTAACTAGGATACGAACTTTTTGAAGGTTAGCGCCCCAAGTACGTTTGTTAGCGTTCATAGCGTGGGAACGGTTGTTACCAGTACGAGCTTTACGTCCAGTGATTACACATTGTTTTGGCATGTTGTATTCCCTCCTTACAGTTGATGCTGAAAGATTATTATTTCAGTTCGGTATTTCACATACCATAATAATTTAACATACGAAATCGTTCAGTGCAACAGTTTTCACATAACCTTTCAAGAAAAAAACCTTTACAGGCAAAAAACTGCTATGAAAAAACACTGGACAATGGTCACTAGATACATTGTGCAGTGCATTTTTATAAACTACTTCCCTCGGTAGCCAAGCTTCGTTGAAACACGTTTTCCCGTTTCTTTAAGACTTTCGATAAGGAAGTTGATATGATCGTCGCTAACGTTAAAGCTAACAAAGCCTATACTAACAGCGCCTATAGTTTCTCCGAACCCATTAATAACAGCTACAGCGACTGAGGAAGTACCAGCAGTTCGTTCACCGTGGCTTATAGCATAGCCTTGTAACCGTATTTGTTCTAACTGACCTTCTAAATCAGCCATCTCTTCAATAGGGACTAGTTGATTTATTATTTCCTTAGCTTGTTCAGTAGGTATGGAGGCTAGCAATGCTTTATTGGCAGCTCCAATATGCATTGGAATGCGAATACCGAGTTGATCATAAATTCGAATTGGATTTGCTGCACTATCTATTCTTTCGATAATTATAGTATCTAACCCAGCAGGCTTGCTTAAATAAACACTTTCCTCGACTTCTCTAGCTAGGCGCTCTAATTCAGGTCTGATTTTGCTTATATAATCCATCGTATCATACACTTGTAAGCCTAATTCCATCCATATCGTTCCTAGGCGGTAATGTTTCGTTTGCTCATCTTGTTCAATCATTCCTTGTGCAATCATCGCTTTTAAAATTCTATGTAATGTACTTAGTGGTAAATCGCATTTGGTGGATAGCTCTGAAATAGACAAACTGCCTTCTGCTGCTTCTGAAGCTAACACTTTAGCAATGGTCATTGCTCGTTCTAATAACTGCATTTTGTCCCACCTCCTCTAATCTTATTGTATTTTTATTCTCAGTTTACGTCTAGTTCCTTCTGGGTGAGTAAGAACTTTTTAAATAGTTTAATATTAAAATTTTCTAAATATATTGACAGTATAACATAAAACGCATATATTTTTTATATAAACTTTCCTCTTAACGGAAACGTTTTCCACTACACGGAAAAGGGGTGAAAGGTATGCATTATTGTTCATCCATGTATGCACCTTTAAAACACGTAATTGTCAAACATCCAAAAGAAGCTTTTATAAGCCAAGAGCATCTTACGGATGAATGGAAAACTTTCAACTATTTATCAGAACCTAACTATAATGTGGCTCTTACAGAATATGCTGAGTTTATAGCAATTCTAGAAAAATACGTTGAACAAATTGATTATTTACCAGCTTCAAATGATGTAGGGTTAGATTCTCTTTATGCACATGATCCTGTTAAATTCACACCACACGGTGCAATCATATTGAAATCTGGAAAGAAATTAAGACAACCTGAAGCAACTGTATATAAGGAGTTTTTACAGAGTAAAGGGATTCCTATCATTGGAGAATTGACTGGAGATGCTGTTTCAGATGGTGGGGATATTGTTTGGCTTGACGACCGTACACTTGTTGTCGGCCGAGGGTACCGTACGAATGATGAAGCCATTCGTCAAATTAAAGAGATGACAGCGGATGTTGTCGATGAATTTATCGTTGTACAGCTACCGCATGACTTAGGTGAAGCGGAGTGCTTACATTTAATGTCCTTTATTAGTATGGTGGACAAGGATTTGGCTGTAGTACACTCTCGTTTAATGCCCGTATTTTTCCGTCAGCTTCTTATTGCACGCGGGATTCAGTTCGTTGAAGTACCTAAAGATGAATACGACACGCTAGGCTGTAATGTTTTGGCACTCGCTCCAAGAGTATGCGTTATTCCTGAAGGGAATCCAGCTACAAAACAACAGTTATTAGATGCAGGCGCAACTGTTTATGAATATAAAGGTGAAGAAATCACAGTAAAAGGAACAGGTGGACCAACATGTCTAACTTGTCCAGTAATCAGAGGATAAAAAAGGAGACGAATAAAAATGTTTAAAAATGTCATTGTGAAAAATCCAGGTAACAGCTTTGTAAACGGTTTAACAACGAGTGATCTAGGAAAACCTATTTTAGAAAAATTATTTGAACAGCACGTACAGTATGTAGAAGCTTTAAAAAAATGTGGCGTAGAAGTTACACAACTAGCTGCAGATGAAGCATTCCCTGACGCTACTTTTGTAGAAGATACGGCAGTACTAACTTCTGAATTTGCTATTATTACAAATCCAGGAGCAGATGCACGCAATCGCGAAATTGAAGATATCGAACCTGCAGTTAAAAAATTCTATGACAAACTTTATTATATCGAAGCACCAGGAACTCTTGATGGTGGGGATGTTTTACAAGCAGAAAAGAAATTTTATGTAGGTATTTCTGATCGTACAAACGAGGAAGGTGCACGACAATTCAAAGAAATCGTAGAAAAAGAAGGTTATGAAGCTACGATTATTCCATTAAAAGAATTCTTCCATTTAAAAACGGGAATCGCTTACGTTGGACAAAATCGTATGGTCGTTGCAGGAGAGTTTATCGATCACCCTACTTTTGCATCATATGAGAAAATTGTTATTCCACAAGAAGATGAATATTCAGCGAACTGTATTCAAGTAAATGATTATATCATTATTCCAGCAGGTTACCCTGACACAAATCGTAAATTAAATGATTTAGGTTATAAAACAATTGAACTTGAAATGTCTGAGTTTAGAAAACATGACGGCGGCTTGAGCTGCTTATCCCTTCGTTTTTAATTAAATGTATATATGCCCAATCAATTTGTAGGGGAAAAATTGATTGGGTGTTTTAATCCTCTAAATATCTGAATATTTAATATAATGACAACATATGGAAATGGGGAAACACTTTGAGCAAAGGGGAACAACAGCATAATAATGTATTGAAACGCTCTATGAAGAGTCGACATTTATTGATGCTATCACTAGGTGGAGTGATTGGGACAGGGTTATTTTTAAATGTAGGTTATACAATCAATCAAGCAGGCCCTGGTGGCGCATTAATTGGCTATTTGTTTGGCGGTTTTATTTTATATATGGTAATGAACTGTTTAGGAGAATTGGCAGTGTATATGCCTGTAACAGGCTCTTTCCAAACATATGCAACACGTTTTATTAGTCCCTCAGCAGGCTTTTCTTTAGGATGGATGTACTTTGTAGGTTCTGCCGCCACCGCAGGGGTGGAGTTTACCGCAGCAGGGATATTAATGCAACATTGGTTCCCAAATGTACCTATTTGGATATGGTGTGCGGTCTTCATGGTGCTTTTGTTTACATTAAACGCCTTAACAACGAAAGGTTTTGCAGAGGCAGAGTTCTGGTTTGCGAGCATTAAAGTAGTTGCCGTAATTGCCTTTATTATTATTGGTGCCGCTGCAATATTTGGCTGGATCCCTCTGGCTGATCGTCCAGCTCCGCATTTAACAAATTTAGCACCGACAGGATTATTCCCTGCTGGTATCGCGATTATTTTTGTAACGATGATGAATGTTATTTTCTCTTATCAAGGCTCCGAGCTGGTAGGTATAGCTGCTGGTGAAACAGAAAATCCAGAGAAAAACATTCCAAGAGCAATACGGACAATCCTTTTTAGAATCATAGTATTTTATATTGCTTCAATTATTGTGCTTTCTGCGATTTTCCCATCATCTGAGCTTGGGCTACTGGAAAGTCCATTTGTAACATTGATGAAAATTGCTGGTGTACCATATGCAGCTGGCATAATGAACTTCGTTATTTTGACAGCAATATTATCTGTAGGAAATTCATGCCTTTATGCATCAACACGATTACTATGGTCGATGTCAAAAGAAGGAATGGCTCCAAAATACTTTGGACGTTTAACAAAAAACAAGGTGCCATTAAATGCGCTTATTTTCACTATGCTATTCTCGCTGCTATCTTTATTAACAAGTGTCATGGAAGCAGATGCAGTATTTGTGTTGCTCATGTCGATTGCGGGAATTTCGGTAACGATTTCTTGGATGGGTATTGCGATGTCCCAATTAATGTTCCGATATCGTTATGTTAAAGGGGGAGGCAATGTGGCAGATTTGAAATTTAAAACGCCACTATACCCGTTAATTCCACTATTTTGTATTGTCTTTTGTATCATTATTCTCGTGTTTTTAGCGTTCGATCCAACTCAACGAATCGGTTTACTATACGGTATAGGGTTCTTTATAGCTTGTCTGCTATTTTATAAACTGAAATTGAGTAAAGTAAGTACAGTTTCTTCAGAAATTGAGGAGACGGCAAAAATAAATTCATAATGAAATGCTCCTGATATAGGAAAAGCATTTATCGAATAAAGGAGATTTTAAATATGAGTAAATATTTATGGAATACGCCGAAAAATCTTCGGGCATTATTATGTGAAATTGTTAGCTGGGAAAGCAGAACATTAACACCAGGCGAAAATGAATTTGCCTATAAATTAAGAGACACATTGCAAACGCTTTCTTATTTTCAAGACAATCCTAACTATATAGAACTACATGATGCAGGGCTAGGTCGCCATGCGGTAACAGCATTGTACAAGCATCCGACGGCAACAGAAACGGTAGTGCTTATTAGTCACTTTGATACTGTTCATACGGAGGAATATGGAGAGCTTGAGCCATTTGCTTGTCGCCCAGAAGAATTAACGAGCAAACTAATGGAGCCAAAATATAAAAAAGATTTACCAGAAGCGGCAAGAATAGATTTAGAATCGGGCAATTATTTATTTGGTCGTGGAACAATGGATATGAAAATGGGACTTGCATTGCATATGCAATTGATAGAGAAAGCAAGTATTGAACAATGGCCTATCAATCTTATTTTAACAGCGGTACCAGATGAAGAAGTGAACTCAGCTGGTATGCGTGCAGCAGTAGTTGAGCTAGTCAGACTACGTGAACAATATGGGTTAACCTATAAGTTATTTTTAAATAGTGAGCCATCGTTCTCGCAAGGACCTTCGGATATAAATGAATATATTTATTCGGGTACAATAGGGAAAATTATGCCAGCAGCTTTATTTTATGGGAAAGAAACGCATGTAGGTGAACCGTTAAAAGGCATGACAGCCAACTATATTGCATCCTATATGACGCAGCATATGGAATGGAATCCAGTGTTCAGTGAAACGGATTTAGGCGAAAGCACACCACTCCCTGTATCATTACAATTAAAAGATTTAAAAATGGAGTATTCGACACAAACACCATATCGTGCAGCTGCGCTTTACAATGTATTTTTGTTGAAGCGTACAGCAACAGAGGTAATGGAAATTTTTGAACAAGTCGCATTGGAGGCAATGGCCGCTTGTAACACGCAATATAATAAAATTTGTGCGCGTGAAAAAGTGCAAGGTGTTGGTGAAGTAAGAGTACTTCGATACGAAACAGTGTTAGAGCATGCCATAAATAAACTTGGTGCTGAAGAAGTGAACCACATTAAAAAGCAAGTTATAGAAAATACATCGTGGGATGATCGTGAAAAATCGATTCGTATTGTCGATCAATTAATGATTCGATGTCAGGAGCTAACACCAGCAACTGTGCTGTTGTATGCACCACCATATTATCCTGCAATCAATTCATCAGATCATCCGCTAGTAAAGGAATCTATCGAATTAATGAAGAAAACAGCTAAAACGTTTGATATTGAAATTGAGCAAATTCATTATTTCAATGGTATTTGTGATTTAAGTTATGTAAATTACACAGATGACTCAAACGGTTGGACTGCATTTGAGCGAAACACGCCTGTTTATGGTGAGACGTATAGTATTCCATTTGAAGCGATGGCTGACTTGCAAGGACCCGTGCTAAATGTTGGCCCATTCGGCAAAGACGCACATCAAAAGACGGAACGGTTACATGTGGATAGCGCATTTAAAGAAATGCCTGTTATGATTGAAACATTAATTAAAAGCTTATATTGATAATTTGATCCACAAAACGGAGATGGCGGTGTCCTATGGCAGTGCCAGGCACTCAAACAATTTACGCCTGAAGCTGATGTATAATTACATCAGCTTTTTTTATGCTTGGAAAAGATATTCGATGAATAGTAGTTTGAATAGGTTTCGACAGAATAACTTCAGGCAAAGCTAGAGGTAAGAGTAGATAAACATAAGTTCAAAACAAATAGTGTGAACGATGAAGATTGGAATGAATCGCTAAAAACGTTGACACAAAGCGCTTTCAAGGCAACTTAGGTTGCCTAATGTATACCCAAAGTGGTACAATAGAATTTAGTCAAAAAGAGCCAAGGGGGCATTTCTATGTCAATTGAATTAAATAACGAATTCGGCCAAATTGATATTTCAACTGATGTACTAGCACAGATTGCTGGTGGCGCTGCTATAGAATGCTACGGTATTGTTGGCATGGCATCAAAACATCAAATTCGTGATGGTCTAACTGATATTTTACGTAAAGAGAACTTTGCAAAAGGTGTTGTAATTCGACAACAAGAAGAAGATTTA
This sequence comes from Lysinibacillus sp. JNUCC-52, assembly GCF_015999545.1. NCBI lineage: Bacteria > Bacillati > Bacillota > Bacilli > Caryophanales > Bacillaceae > Lysinibacillus > Lysinibacillus sp. JNUCC-52. The sequence continues at coordinate 1,677,809 of NZ_CP065546.1, read as the reverse complement.
CATATTGATATGTACATTATTGTTAGTTACGGGACTAAAATTTCGGAAGTTGCTTATCAAGTACAATCGAAAGTGAAATATACAGTAGATAAAACATTAGGTATGAGCGTAAAATCTGTCAATATCTTTGTGCAGGGCGTTCGTGTAGCGAATGAGTAAGAGGAGGAACAAAATCGAATGCAGTCTTTAGACGGATTAAAATTTGCTGAAATGGTGCAAATGGGTGCCCATCACCTATATCAAAATGCAAATTATGTAGATTCTTTAAATGTATTTCCAGTACCAGATGGGGATACAGGGACAAACATGAACTTATCGATGACATCTGGTGCAAAAGAAACGGAACTACAAGCATCAGAACATATTGGTAAAACGGCACAAGCTTTATCTAAAGGGTTACTAATGGGCGCACGTGGGAATTCGGGTGTAATTTTATCACAACTTTTCCGAGGTTTTGGAAAATTTGTGGAAAAAGATGCAGCGGTTGATGCAAAAGCTTTCGCTGGTGCATTTCAAGCTGGTGTAGATACTGCTTATAAAGCGGTGATGAAGCCAGTTGAAGGAACAATCTTAACGGTTGCGCGTGAAGCAGCAAAAAAAGGTGTTGAAGTTGCTGAAAGTGAAAACGATATCATCGCTGTAATGGAAGCATTTACTGAAGAAGCAAAGGCTTCACTACAGCGTACACCTGACCTTTTACCTGTCTTAAAAGAAGTGGGTGTAGTAGATAGTGGCGGTCAAGGATTGCTATTTGTTTATGAAGGTTTTTTAGCTTCTTTAAAGGGAGAGCCTTTACCGAAAAAAAATGATGCAACATTAGACGATTTAATTAATGCAGAACATCATAGAGCACAAGATTTTATGAATACAGCTGATATTGAATTTGGCTATTGTACGGAAATTATGGTTCGTTTGGAAGAAGGAAAAGAGCCATTTAGTGAGGAGCAATTCCGTAATGAATTAAATCCACTAGGCGATTCTTTACTTGTTATTTCAGATGAAGAAATTGCTAAAGTGCATATTCATTCAGAGCAACCAGGTGCAGTTTTAGCGATGGGGCAAAAATACGGAAGTCTTATTAAAATTAAAGTTGATAATATGCGCGAGCAACATTCAGCTATTGTGGGTGAAGATCACAAAGCATCTACTCCAGCGAAAAAAGCTGAGAAGCATCCATATGCCATTGTAACGATTGCAATGGGAGAAGGTGTAGCTGAATTGTTACGCTCAATCGGCGCTTCTTATGTTATTGAAGGCGGCCAAACGATGAATCCTTCAACTGAAGACATTGTGAAAGCTGTTCAGGAAATTGGCGCAGAAAAAGTACTCATTTTACCGAACAATAAAAATATTGTAATGGCAGCAGAACAAGCTGTAGAGCTATTGGATATTGAAGCAGCAGTTGTAGCAACAAAAACTATTCCTCAAGGGATGGCAGCCATTCTTTCATTTAATCCAGAAGCGACTGTTGAGAATAACCAAGCAACAATGACAGAAGCATTTGCTCATGTAAAAACAGGCCAAGTAACTTATGCAGTGCGTGATACGTCTATCGATGGCGTAGAAATTCATAAAGACGATTTTATGGCACTTGCTGAAGGGAAAATTGTGCTATCTACACCAGCATTAAAAGATGCTGCTGAGAAAGTAATTACGGATTTAGTAGATGCGAATACTGAAATCGTTACGGTTATTTATGGAGCAGATACTTCTGAAGAAAATGCCTCTGAATTAATCCAATTTATCGAAAACAACTATCCAGATGTAGAAGTGGAGTTATTTAACGGTAAACAAGGATTATACCCATATATTATTTCGGTAGAATAATGTAAGGTGATTGAGTTAACAAGTAGGCGAAGCAGTGCACAATGTGTGTACTGCTTTTGTTTATGGTAAAAGGAATACAACGTGTAGAAAATTACTTGAATGAAACAAAATAGATAGTTTTGTGTATTTCTACAGAGGACAGATGTTTTGAAAATACTGGAATATCAGCATGTTGGAAAGAGTGTGTTTATAGAATGGACAAAGAAGAAATAATATAAATACGTTATAAATTATAGTCGTGTTAATTTTCTGAAAGTTGATAAAGTAGTGCTTTACTTTTATAGTAACTATCAAGCATGATATAAGTAAATTATAAATTATTATACGAATAGAATAGAGGGGTGTGCTTGTATGAAGTTTACATCGGTTTTTGATATTATTGGACCCGTTATGATTGGTCCATCTTCTTCTCATACAGCAGGTGCAGCGCGTATTGGACGTGTAGCAAGAGATTTATTTGGTAGACAACCGAAATGGGTGAAAATTCATCTTTATGGATCATTTGCTGAAACGTATAGAGGGCATGGGACAGATGTAGCGATAATTGGTGGTTTATTAGATTTTGATACATTTGATGAACGAATAAAAACGGCATTTGAACATGCAGAAAAAGCTGGATTGGAATATGAGTTTATTCCAGAAACAGCGAATACAGAGCATCCGAACACAGCTAGACTAGTGTTTGGTGATGATGAAGGAGAAATGTCTATTGTCGGCATTTCAATTGGTGGCGGAAAAATTGAAGTAAGCGAGGTCAATGGCTTCAAACTTCGTTTAACAGGTGGTATGCCAGCCATTCTTGTTGTTCACGATGATCGTGCTGGCTGTATTGCTAATGTTGCGAATTGCTTAGCGATGCACAATGTCAATATTGGGCATATGGAGGTTTCCCGTATTGAACGTGGTTTAACGGCACTCATGGTCATTGAGATTGATCAAAATATTGAGGAAAAAGTACTTCAGCAAATTTCATTAATACCACATATTACGAAAGTGTCGAGAATTAATAACTAGGGGGGTGTCTCTATGGAAGTGTTATTCCATAATGTACGTGAGCTTGTGGAACGAGCAGAACAGGAAGAAAAGCTAATTTCTGAGCTTATGATTGAGCAGGAAATGTTAATAAGTGGACGAACTCGAGAAGAAATTATGCAACAGATGGACCAAAACTTAACGGTGATGGAGGAAGCGGTTGAGCGAGGCTTAAAAGGTGTGCAGTCTGTAACCGGCTTAACGGGTGGAGACGCCGTACTAATACAAAATTATATTGCACAAGGTAAATCGCTATCAGGCGATTTATTATTAGATGCTGTTAGTAAAGCCGTAGCAACGAATGAAGTAAACGCTGCAATGGGTACAATTTGTGCAACGCCTACAGCGGGTTCAGCGGGAGTCGTGCCAGGTACTTTATTTGCGGTGAAAAATAAGCTAAATCCAACGCGTGAACAAATGATTCGATATTTATTTACTTCAGGTGCATTTGGCTTTGTTGTAGCAAATAATGCTTCCATTTCAGGTGCCGCTGGTGGATGTCAGGCGGAAGTTGGGTCAGCTGCTGGTATGGCTGCGGCTGCAATCGTGGAGATGGCAGGTGGTACGCCACAGCAATGTTCAGAAGCATTCGCTATTACATTGAAAAATATGCTTGGCCTTGTTTGTGATCCAGTAGCTGGATTAGTTGAGGTGCCTTGTGTTAAACGAAATGCGATGGGTGCAGCAAACTCACTTGTTGCAGCAGATATGGCGCTAGCAGGTGTAACGAGTCGTATTCCGTGCGATGAAGTTATTGGTGCGATGTATCGTATTGGTCAGTCGATGAGCCCGAATTTAAAGGAAACAGCACGTGGTGGCTTAGCAGCAACACCGACAGGTAAAGCAATCAGCAATGCTATTCTTAATAATGGTGATCTACAAAGTATACTAAAAGCAAAATTAGCAGTAGAGTAAGGCTCAAAAATGATTGAAAAGAGGAAGTGTTAGATTGATTGCAATAATCAATCTAACACTTTTTTGTTATAGATAAAATTTAACAGAGAGTACTCTGTTGGTGGCGGACATCGTGAATCGCCGGTAACCCCGAAGAATTCGCCGATAGAAGCCCGTGAATCGCCGGTAACCCCGAAGAAACCGCCGATAGAGGTCCGTGAATCGCCGGTAACCCCGAAGAAACCGCCGATAGAAGCCCGTGAATCGCCGGTTACCCTGAAGAATTCTCCGAATAGAAGCCTAGTCAATCGACTTTTTAGTTCGCTATCGACAGTTATTTTCGTTTGCATTCAAAATAATATGTATTTGTGACATTGTTGTAAATTTTTAAAATGACTTCGCCACCGATTTCATAACATCGAGAACTTGCTGTATTTATTTCTTTCGTATGAAAGTAACTTGTTGCATGTACTAAAAAGGAAATGCCGAGCAAAAGTATAGCGACTAGCCACATAATGCTATTAAGATGCGTTTTTATAGTCAAAGTCATATGAACCTCCCTGTAGTTAGAATTATTTCCTGCACTATTTTTAATTATATTTCCAATATTAACTATTTATGATTTAATTTTCAAATAAACGACAGTGTACCGCCATTTCCTAGTCATTGGGACGACACGAATTAAAAGTTTTATGATAAAGTTGACAAGAGAAGTGCTGTATATAGGCAATATAATACTAACAATCTATAAAAGATAACGAGGATTTGAATAGAAGGGAGGTAGGCTCTTTTGAGTAACAAAAGTTTAAGAATGTACTCGATGACAGCAACAGTATGCGAATGGACGTTATTTGAAGGGGCTGATATGAAAGGTGACTGAATTAACCAGTCCTGTCTCTGAATTAAAAGGAGTTGGGAAAGAAACTGCTGCGCATTTAGAAACATTAGGTATTGAGACGATACAAGATTTGTTGTGGACTTTCCCGCATCGACATGAGGATTTTCGCTTAAAGGATTTAGCACAAACACCTCATAATGAGCGTGTTACTGTTGAATGTAAAGTAGAACGTGAGCCGACAGTGTTATTTTTAGGACGAAATAAATCTCGCTTGCAAGTGACTGTACTCGCTGGCCGTCATCTTGTGAAGGTAGTGTTTTTCAATCAAAACTATTTAAAGCAAAAGCTAATACCAGGTACTATTGTGACAGTGACGGGGAAATGGGATAGAGGTAGACAAGTAATTAATGGTACGACGGTCACATTTGGTCCGAAAATAGACCAAGTAGATTTTGAACCTGTTTATAGTCTCAAAGGTTTAATTCCGCAAAAACGTTTTCGCAAATATATGCGACAAGTGTTAGATGATTTTGGCGCAGAATTACCTGATGCAATTCCGCAACATTTGCAAGCAGCTTATAAGCTTGTCTCAATTCGCGATGGTCTTGAAGGTATTCATTTTCCGCAAGATGCTGAACACGCTAAACAAGCAAGAAGACGATTTGCTTATGAAGAATTATTAAACTTTCAACTTCGTATTCAAGCGTTACGAAAAATACGTAAGGATAATGAACGGGGGACAGTTATACAATTTGACTTGCAAAAGGTACGGGCATTTATCGCTTCACTTCCATACGAATTAACAGGAGCACAAAAGCGAGTTGTCAATGAAATTTGTAAGGATTTAAAAGAACCGCATCGGATGAATCGTTTGCTACAAGGGGATGTTGGTTCGGGAAAAACGGTAGTTGCGGCAATTTGTTTATATGCCGCTGTGACTGCAGGGTTTCAAGGAGCGTTAATGGCACCAACTGAAATTTTAGCCGAACAACATGCGGAAAACTTACTTGCTTGGTTCGAGCCATTTGGAGTCCGTGTAGCGTTATTGTCGGGCTCAACAAAAACAAAGGAGCGACGTCTATTATTAGCTGCACTTGCAGCTGGTGAAATAGATATTGTAATAGGAACGCATGCACTTATACAGCCAGATGTAATTTTTAATAGACTAGGCTTTGTTATAACGGACGAACAGCATCGCTTTGGCGTAGAACAACGGAGAATTTTACGTGATAAAGGGGAAAATCCTGATGTGCTCTTTATGACCGCTACGCCTATCCCTCGAACACTTTCGATTACAGCCTTTGGCGAAATGGATGTTTCGTTGATTGATGAAATGCCAGCAGGGCGTAAGGAAATTGAAACACATTGGATGAAAAAAGAACAACTTGGTTCTGTGTTGTCCAAATTAGAGCTAGAGCTTCAAGAGGGTAGACAGGCCTATGCTATTTGTCCATTAATCGAAGAATCGGATAAATTGGATGTCCAAAACGCAGTGGAAATTTATGAGCAGCTCGCATCGTATTTTAATGGACGTTATAAAGTTGGTTTAATGCATGGTCGCTTACCAGCGGATGAAAAAGATGCTGTGATGCGTGACTTTAGTGAAGGAGAAATACAAGTTTTAGTATCTACGACTGTTGTTGAAGTCGGAGTAAATGTGCCGAATGCAACGTTTATGGTTGTATATGATGCAGAACGATTTGGACTAGCACAGCTACATCAGCTGCGAGGTCGTGTAGGGCGTGGTGAGCACCAATCTTACTGTGTGTTAATCGCTGATCCTAAATCTGATGAAGGTAAAGAGCGGATGCAGTCTATGACTGAAACAAATGATGGCTTCCGACTTGCAGAAAAAGATTTAGAGCTACGTGGACCAGGTGATTTCTTTGGACGGAAGCAAAGTGGCTTACCTGATTTTAAAGTTGCGGATTTAGTACATGATTATAGGACGCTTGAGACGGCTCGAAAAGATGCAACTGAAATGATTGAAACAGAGGCATTTTGGCATGATGAAACGTATCAATTTTTACGTGATATGCTTGAGAAGTCTGGTGTTCTACAAGGTGAACGTTTTGATTAGTATAATTACGTGTTGTACGACAAGGAATGCGAGTGCTTGTTTTTGAAAACAAGTCTTGCATTCTTTTTTTATACTCTATATACTGATATTAGTACCAAGTGCTAATAACAACTCAAAAGGTGGCGAATGACGTTGAGACGAACGAAAAAAGAGCGACAGCGATTATTATCTGAAACGATTGCGGAAAACCCATTCGTCACAGATGAACAATTAGCGTCGGAGTTTCAGGTAAGTGTACAAACAATTCGTTTAGATCGCATGGAACTAGCAATTCCAGAATTGCGAGAACGAATTAAAGATGTAGCTTCGAAAACATATGAAAATGAAGTAAAATCATTACCGATTGATGAAGTCATCGGTGAAATTATTGATATAGAACTAGATAATCGTGCAATATCTATATTTGATGTAAAAGAAGAGCATGTATTTCAGCGCAATGGCATCGCGCGTGGACATCATTTATTTGCCCAGGCAAACTCATTAGCTGTAGCGGTTATAGATGATGAGCTTGCTTTAACAGTGCACTCCAATATTACATTTGTGAAACCTGTTAAAGCAGGAAATCGTGTTATAACTAAGGCGGTCGTTGTCGGAAGAGATGATGAACGCCATCGTACAAAAGTTGAGATTATATCGACTGTGAATGGTGAAACTGTTTTTGTTGGTGAATTTGATATGTACCGCACGAAAGGTAAGGGTGAATAAGTATGAAATTAGCACTTGATGGAATGGGTGGCGACAATGCACCGAAATCAGTAGTGGAAGGTGCATTATTAGCATTAGAACAAATTCCAAATTTGGAAATACAATTATATGGACAGCAAGAAAAGCTCGACCCATTTTTAAAAATGCACGATCGCTTAACAGTTATCCATTGTGAAGAAGTGGTTGAAGGGACAGATGATCCTGCACGTGCTGTACGACGTAAAAAGGATTCATCAATGGCGAAAATGATGGATGCGGTTGAAGAAGGTACAGCAGACGCTTGCCTTTCAGCTGGCAATACAGGCGCACTAATGGCAGGCGGTTTGTTTAAAGTAGGTCGTATCGAAGGAATTGCGCGACCAGCTTTAGCAACGACATTACCGACGCTTGATGGTAAAGGCTTTTTAATGCTCGACCTAGGTGCCAATGCGGACGCACGACCAGAGCATTTACTGCAATATGCAATTATGGGTGATATTTACGCTAAAAAAGTAGGCGGTCTACAAAAGCCTCGTATTGGATTGTTAAATATCGGGACTGAAGATAAAAAAGGAAATGATTTAACGAAGGCTGCTTTTGAATTACTAAAAGAAGCCGACTTAAATTTTGTCGGCAATGTCGAAGCGCGTGATTTACTCGATGGGGTCGCTGATGTTGTTGTAACAGATGGATTTACGGGCAATATGGTGCTAAAGTCGATTGAGGGAACAGCAGGCGCATTATTTAAGATGTTAAAAGAGGCATTTATGTCTTCTACAAAAACAAAAATTTCAGCAGCACTTATGAAGAATAATTTACGTGACTTGAAAAATAAAATGGACTACACAGAGTATGGCGGGGCAGGTTTGTTTGGTTTGCAAGCGCCTGTTATTAAAGCGCATGGATCATCGAATGCAAAAGCAATCTTTAGTGCAATACGTCAAGCGAATACGATGGTAGAGCATACGGTTATTTCAACGATAACAGATACAGTACGTCACTTAGAAATTGACTAACAAAGGGGATTAATAAGAAATGACGAAAATCGCATTTATATTTCCAGGCCAAGGCTCTCAAGCGGTTGGTATGGGCCAAGAATTTGTAAGCAACTCACAAGAAAGTAAAGCCTTTTACGAAAGTGCTAATAAAACACTTGGTTTTGACTTATCTAAATTAATGCTAGAGGGACCTGCTGAAGAATTAACACTAACATATCATGCACAGCCAGCGTTATTAACGACAGGTGTTATGGTCGCTGAGAAATTACGCGCTGCAGGTATTACACCGAATTTTGCAGCTGGTCACTCACTTGGAGAATATGGTGCATTAGTTATTGCAGGGGTTTTATCGTTTGAGGATGCTGTTGCAATTGTTCATAAACGAGGTTTATTTATGAACGAAGCTGTGCCAGCAGGGCAAGGGGCTATGGCTGCTATTCTTGGTATGGAGCTAGATGCATTGCATGAAGTGACTGAAAAAGTAACAGCTGATGGCGATGTAGTACAAGTTGCAAACGTCAACTGTCCAGGACAAATCGTTATTTCTGGAACAAAAGAAGGCGTTGACAAGGCTTCAGTTGCCGCTAAAGAAGCGGGCGCTAAACGTGCTATTCCATTAGTTGTAAGTGGACCTTTCCATTCAGAATTAATGCGACCTTCATCTAGTAAATTACAGGAAACATTAGCAGATATTACTTTATCGGCACCGCAAATTCCAGTAATCGGCAACGTTAAAGCTAAAGAATTGTCAGATGTGCCAGCTATTCAACAAGAATTAGTGGAACAGGTATATAGTGCAGTACAATGGGAAGCATCAGTACGTGAAATGATTGCGCAAGGTGTCGATGTATTTATCGAGTGTGGACCTGGCAAAGTGCTAAGTGGCTTAGTAAAGAAAGTAGATCGTTCAGTGGCAACGTATTGTGTATATGATGAAGCTTCATTAGAAGCAGTATTAGAAGCGTCGAAGGAGTGGACAATCAATGCGTAAATTAGAAGGGAAAGTTGCAGTTGTAACAGGTGCTTCACGAGGAATTGGACGTGCAATTGCGTTAAAGCTTGCTGATGAAGGTGCAAAGGTAGTTGTAAACTATAGTGGCTCACAAGCAAAAGCGGAAGAAGTTGTGGCGGCAATTCAAGCAAATGGTGGTGAGGCGCTTGCAGTACAGGCAAGTGTTTCAAAAACAGAAGAAGTTACTGCTCTGATGGATGCTGCAGTTAAAACATTTGGCTCACTTGATATTTTAGTGAATAATGCAGGTATTACACGCGATAATTTATTAATGCGAATGAAGGAAGAAGAATGGGACGATGTTCTTAATACTAACTTAAAAGGTGTATTCCTTTGTACAAAAGCTGTTACTCGTCAAATGATGAAGCAACGTGCAGGACGTATTATTAATATTTCTTCTATCGTTGGTGTAGCAGGTAATGCTGGGCAAGCTAACTATGTAGCAGCAAAAGCGGGCGTAATTGGCTTAACAAAAACAACTGCTAAGGAACTTGCATCACGTAATATTTTAGTGAATGCAATTGCACCAGGCTTTATTGAAACAGAAATGACTGAACAGCTTCCAGAAGAGATAAAACAAGGTATGCTTACGCAAATTCCACTTGCTAAACTTGGGCAACCAGAGGATATTGCAAAAGCCGTTGCGTTTTTAGCTTCGGATGAAGCAAACTATATGACGGGTCAAACGCTACATATTGACGGCGGCATGGTGATGTAATATTATGCTATAGCATAAATATAAAATTTTTGTATAATCATTTGAGGGGAGGTGAAAGTTTTGACTACAGTATTAGAACGCGTAACAAAAGTAATCGTGGACCGTTTAGGTGTTGAAGAAAGTGAAGTAACATTAGAAGCTTCTTTCCGTGATGATTTAGGTGCTGACTCATTAGACGTTGTTGAGCTTGTTATGGAGCTTGAAGACGAATTCGATATGGAAATTTCTGATGAAGATGCTGAAAAAATCTCAACAGTAGGTTCTGCTATTTCATACATCGAAGGTAAAATTAACTAATCGCCTCTGGCAGATGTTACAGATTTCGATTGCAACCTTTTAAGATTGCATAATAAAAATCTGATTTCATTGAATACTTTCATCAAAGCATAATCGTTTATGCTTTGATGTATTTTAAAGGTACGAAATGGTTCGTTTTTCGAACGATTTGCGTGCCTTTTTTTATTTTTGTAAAAAAATTACGTTAAAACTTCCAAAACATTGTATTTTAGCCGAAATACTTTTGCATAAATGCCTTGAAAAAGGTACACTAAGACGGTAGAAACTATTAGGAAGGCAGATTGTTCAATGGCTATGAGAAGAAAAGGAAATATGCAGAAATCAGGCGTACTTCCTGAAAAGGTACGCAATCAATTCGAGCTGTTACAGCATGAATTAAATATCACATTTATTAATAAAAATTTATTGTATCAAGCATTCACGCATTCATCTTATGTGAATGAGCATCGCCGTAAATTGTTTACGGATAATGAGCGTCTCGAATTTTTAGGTGACGCAGTACTTGAACTATCTGTTTCTAAATACCTTTTTGAGAAATACCCGCATATGAGCGAGGGTGAATTAACAAAACTCCGCGCATCGATCGTTTGTGAGCCATCACTTGTTATTTTTGCAAATGAGTTGGGCTTTGGTCGCTTTGTATTGCTTGGAAAAGGTGAGGAGTTAACAGGAGGACGGGAACGCCCAGCGCTACTTGCAGATGTTTTTGAATCATTTGTAGGTGCCCTTTATTTAGATCAGGATTTGCAAACGGTCGTGACATTTTTAGAACGAATCGTGTTCCCAAAAGTAGAAGTCGGTGCTTTTTCGCATGTGATGGATTTTAAAAGCCAGTTACAAGAAATGGTACAGCAAACAAACAACGGTCTTCTTCATTATGAGATTATCGATGAAAAGGGCCCAGCGCATAACCGTACCTTTGTATCGAGCGTATTATTAAATGGACAAGAGCTTGGTATCGGTCGAGGGAAATCGAAAAAAGAAGCTGAACAACAAGCAGCACAATGCGCTATGCGTATGATGCGTGAGCATTCTGCTAAAGAGGAGGCTTAATAGATGTTCCTAAAACGACTCGAAGTGATTGGCTTTAAATCTTTTGCGGAGCGCATTGGTATTGATTTTGTACCAGGTGTTACAGCTGTTGTTGGACCTAATGGCAGTGGGAAAAGTAATGTAACTGATGCTATTCGTTGGGTACTCGGGGAGCAATCGGCAAAGTCGTTGCGTGGGGCAAAAATGGAAGATGTTATTTTTGCTGGGAGTGACTCTCGAAAGCCACTAAACTTTGCAGAGGTAACATTAATTTTAGATAATACTGATGAACAGCTTGCTTTTTCGTACACAGAGGTAAGCGTAACAAGACGCGTATACCGTTCAGGTGATAGTGAATATTTATTAAATAACCAGCAGTGTCGCCTGAAGGATATTACGGACTTGTTTATGGACTCAGGACTTGGGAAAGAGGCTTTCTCGATAATTTCCCAAGGCCGTGTCGATGAAATTTTAAATAGCCGTCCTGACGACCGTCGCTCTATATTTGAAGAGGCGGCTGGTGTATTAAAATACAAGCTACGAAAGAAAAAAGCTGAGCATAAACTTGTAGAAACAGATGAAAACTTATACCGTGTTTTAGATATTTTGCATGAGTTAGATAGCCGTTTGGAGCCTTTGCAAATACAAGCTTCTAGTGCAAGAGATTATGTGCAAATGTCCACGGAGCTAAAAGATTTTGATATTGCGATTCTTGTGCACGATTTAAAAAATTGTGCACAATCTTTGCATGCATTGAAAGAAGAATATACGCAGTTAGCTGAAACAGAGCAAAAACATGCTAGTAATATTCAAGCTTTTGAAACCCAATCTGCTGCAATTCGTAAACATTTAAAAGAGCTTGATGTTGTATTGGATGCGGCACAATCAGAGCTTGTCGATGCCACAATGGAAATGGAGCGTTGGGATGGTCGTAAAGCTTTAATGGCTGAGAAGCGACAAAATGCAACGAATCAATTACAGCAGTTGAATGCATCATTGCAAGAAGCGAAAAGTGAAGTAGAAGATCTAACGGCACAGGAGCTTGAGAAAAAACAGTTGTTTACTGAAAAGCAACAGGAAGTCTCAACTTTAAAGCAAATTATTAAACAATTAGAACAATCATTAAATCGTTCGGTTACAGAAATAGAACAAGAAATTGAAGGGCATAAAAACCGTTATATCGATTCGTTAAATGAAGAAGCAACAGTAAAAAATGAACTAAAAAATATTGATCAACAACTATCGCAACAAAAAGCAATGGCCGCGCGTATGACAGACCAAACGGATGAAATTGGGCAAGAGCTTATTGAAGTTGTCACAGAGAAAGAGTCACTTGTTGGTACACATATAGCAACGACAACGGAGCTGCAAAAAAAGCTAGAGCAATATGAAGCGTTACAAATTCAATTTAAAAATGTGAATAGTTCTTTTAACGAAAAGCAGGAAATGCTATACAAAGCTTATCAGCATCAGCAACAGTTAAAAGCTAGAAAAGACACATTAGCAGAGCTAGAAGCAGACTTTTCAGGCTTCTTCCACGGCGTTAAAGAAGTATTATTAGCTCGTGACAAAGGTGAATTATTTGGCATTGAAGGTGCAGTGGCAGAATTAATTCAGGTCGATGGGAAGTATTCACAAGCGATTGAAACAGCTTTAGGTGCTGCATCACAGCATATTGTGACGTCGAATGAACAGAACGCTCAACAGGCCATCAAGTGGTTAAAACAAAAAAGAGCTGGCCGAGCGACATTTTTACCGAAAACGGTCATGAAATCACGCAAAATAAATTTATCTTCGATTCAGCTTGCAACGGAGCATCCTGCATTCGTGCAAATGGCAGATGCACTTGTGACATTTGATGAAAATTATCGCTCTATCGTAGAAAATTTACTTGGCAATGTGATCGTGGCATCAAATTTAGAAGGTGCTAGTCAAATAGCACGTTTATGTGGTTTCCGTTATCGTGTAGTAACACTCGAAGGAGATATTGTTAATGCTGGCGGTTCTTTAACAGGTGGTGCTGCAAAACAACAATCTTCGTTATTTACGAGAAAAGCGGAGTTAGATGGTTTAATTGCCAAACTCGAAGCGCTAGAGACATCGATTTATAGCGCAGAGCAGGCTGTAGCAACGGAAAAGGAAACATTGTCATCGTTGCGAGAAACATTGGAACAATTAAAACTTGAAGGCGATCAGTTACGTAAAGAAGAGATGCAACAGGCAAGTCGTATTCGGGAATTAGAAGTTGTTGAAAAAAGCTTGTCAGCCCGAGTGTCATTTGCCTCCAATGAAACGCTGGATGTTAAGACACGTGAAGAATCACTGCTTGCTCAAAAGGAAGCAGCAACGCTACGTTTAGCAGCTCTTGCATTAGAGTTAGTGGAGATTAATGAAACGGTAGAGCAACTAGGTAAAGTGAAATTACAAAGTGAAACGGAAAAGGATGTTCTTCGTGAACAAACTGCTGAAAAACGTTCACAATTGGCGGTAATGCAGGAACAAATGTCCCAAGTACAAATTGCAACTGCAGAACTTGCGCTACAGTTAAACAAAGCTCGACAAAAAGTCGACAATATTTCTCAGGAAATAATATGGCTTCAATCTGATGAATCGACAAAATTGTTGAGTGATGAAGAGGTAGAGGCACAAGTTGCTACGTGGAAGGCTAGAAGAGAAACATTACAAGTTACAATTTCACAGAAAAAAGATGAAAAAGCAGCCCAACAACAAGAGCTAGCAACGTTAGAAGAGCAGCTAAAGGAATTGCAACGTATACATAAAGGCTTCATAGAAGCAATACGTGCGAATGAATTGAAGCGAAGCCGCGTAGAATTTGAGATGAATAATTATAATGATCAGCTCGAAGAAAACTATCAACTAACGTTTGAGGAAGCAATGGAAGTCGCTTTATCAATTGAAGATGAAGAGCATATGAGACGTCGTGTCAAGCTATTGAAAAAATCTATTGAAGAATTAGGTCCTGTGAATTTAAGTGCGATTGATGAATTTGAGCGTGTCCAAGAGCGTCATTCTTTTTTAACAGAGCAGCGTGAAGATTTACTTGCAGCGCAAGACACGTTACACGAAGCGATTAAAGAAATGGATGAAGAAATGACACTGCGCTTTAGTGAGACGTTTTTTGCCATTCGAGAGCAATTCAAACTTGTTTTCCGCGAATTATTTGGTGGTGGTCAGGCGGATTTAGTATTATTAGATCCAAACAATATGCTTGAAACGGGCATTGAAATTGTTGCCCAACCTCCTGGGAAGAAGCTGCAAAACTTAAGCTTGCTTTCTGGTGGTGAACGTGCACTTACTGCAATTGCTTTACTATTCTCGATTTTAAATATAAGACCTGTGCCGTTCTGTATTCTCGATGAAGTAGAAGCGGCATTAGACGAGGCAAATGTTGTTCGATACAGCGAATACTTGAAGAAGTTTAGTCGCAATACCCAATTTATTGTCATTACACATCGTAAAGGTACAATGGAGGGGGCTGACGTACTGTATGGTATTACGATGCAGGAATCAGGTGTATCAAAACTTGTATCAGTAAAATTAGAAGATGAACCCGTACTTGCGGAGCAAAGGAGCGAACAAGCATGAGTTTTTTTAAACGTTTAAAAGATAAGTTGGTTGGAAATCCAACAGAAGAAGAAAAAGTAGAATCGATAGGCGAAGAGCAATCAGCCGATTTACAGCATGAAGACACAGCAGAACCTGCTCTACTTGAAACATCTAACGTAGAAGTAGAAGAAAAGCAAGAGCAATCAACAAATGAAGACATTGCTGTTGTAGAGACTACCAATGTAGTAGAGGAAGAAAAAGTGGAAGAAGTGCAGGAAATTGCTGTTGTAGAGGAAGTAGTATCTGAAAAAAAACCTTCTGCGTGGTCCATTACACAAAAATTTAAAGCAGGTCTTGAAAAAACACGTAATTCATTTACTTCTAAGGTCAATGATTTAGTTGCACGTTATCGTAAAGTAGACGAAGATTTCTTTGAAGAGCTAGAAGATTTATTATTACAAGCAGACGTTGGCTTTGAAACAGTGATGGAACTTATGGATAAACTACGCTTCGAGGTTCAACGTAAAAATATTAAAGATACAAACGGTATCCAAACCATTATTTCTGAGAAACTTGTGGAAATTTATGAGCAAGGTGAAGAAGATTTAATTGAACTAAATATGCAACCTAATGGTGAGCTAACTGTTATTTTATTTGTTGGCGTAAACGGTGTTGGGAAAACAACAACAATTGGCAAATTGGCACGTCGTCTTAAATCAGAAGGAAAAACGGTCGTATTAGCAGCGGGAGATACGTTCCGTGCAGGTGCGATTGATCAATTACAAGTGTGGGGAGACCGTGTTGGCTGTGAAGTGATTAAGCAGTCTGAAGGCTCGGATCCAGCAGCAGTCATGTATGATGCAATACGCGCAGCGAAAAATCGTAAAGCGGACGTTTTAATTTGTGATACTGCGGGTCGCCTACAAAACAAAGTGAACTTAATGAACGAGTTAGAAAAAGTACATCGTGTTATTTCGCGGGAAATACCAGATGCGCCACATGAGGTATTGTTAGCATTAGATGCGACTACTGGTCAAAATGCGCTTGTGCAGGCACAAACGTTTAAAGAAGTAACAAACGTAACGGGTATTGTCTTGACGAAACTTGATGGGACTGCAAAAGGTGGTATTGTGCTAGCCATTCGAAATAAATTGCATATTCCTGTGAAATTCGTTGGTCTAGGTGAAAAGATGGACGATCTACAGCCATTTGATGCAGAACGTTATGTATATGGCTTGTTTGCAGAAGGCTTAGATAAAGAGCTAGAAAATAGCGAAGAATAATAATAGCAATTTGTAGTGGATAGAACGAGCGCTCGACTGTATAAAGGTGAAATGCGTGTTTAAAAGAGAAATACTAGCTAATGATGGAAGAATACTTAAATCGGCTAATAGAAGGCTTTTAGACAAGGAGATTACCTTGACACAGACGGGCGCTTTTCGTTATGATACAAATGACAAACAACGGGGGGAGAAACTCGATGCTACTTGAAAAAACAACACGCATGAACTTTCTCTTCGACTTTTATCAAGCATTATTAACAGATAAGCAAAGAAGTTATATGGAACTCTATTATTTAGATGATCACTCACTTGGAGAAATCGCTGAATCATATGGGGTTTCACGTCAAGCTGTTTATGATAATATTCGTCGAACTGAAGCGATGCTTGAAGAATATGAAGAAAAACTATGTTTACTGGAAAAATTTCAACAACGCACGCAAATGCTTGCGCGACTTACAGCTGGGATTACGGAAAAAAGTATGACGGTTGAGGAGCAGTTGGCGCTTATTGAGCAGTTGAAAGAATGGGATTAGGAGGCGAAAGCAGTGGCTTTTGAAGGATTAGCGGAACGACTCCAAGGAACGATCCAAAAGATTAAAGGTAAAGGAAAAGTATCGGAACAAGACGTAAAAGAAATGATGCGTGAAGTCCGATTTGCTTTAATCGAGGCGGATGTTAACTTAAAAGTAGTCAAAGAATTCGTTAAAAAGGTAAGTGAACGTGCTGTCGGTGTAGATGTTATGCAAAGCTTAACACCAGGGCAACAAGTCATTAAAATCGTTCAAGACGAATTAACAGAGCTGATGGGCGGCGAACAAAGCCCGATTAAATTTAATACAAAGCCCCCAACTGTCATTATGATGGTCGGTTTGCAAGGTGCGGGTAAAACAACAACTTCTGGGAAATTAGCAAATATTTTACGTAAAAAATATAATCGTAAACCATTATTAGTTGCTGCTGACGTTTACCGCCCAGCTGCGGTTCAACAATTACAAACATTAGGAAAGCAACTATCTTTACCTGTTTTTGCTTTAGGCACAGACGTATCACCAGTTGAAATCGCTCGCCAGGCAATTGAACTAGCAAAAGAAGAGCATCATGATGTCGTAATTATTGATACTGCAGGTCGCTTGCATATCGATGAGGATTTAATGCAAGAATTAAAGGATATTCGTGCGCTTAAAGAGCCAGACGAAGTATTCCTAGTAGTAGATGCTATGACTGGTCAGGACGCCGTAAACGTGGCGGAAAGCTTTAATGAGGCAGTCGGCATCACAGGTGTTGTATTAACTAAGCTTGATGGGGATACACGTGGTGGTGCGGCATTATCTATCCGTTCTGTAACACAGAAGCCGATTAAATTTGTCGGTATGGGTGAAAAAATGGACGCTCTTGAACCATTCCATCCAGAGCGTATGGCATCTCGTATTTTAGGAATGGGTGATGTTTTATCACTAATTGAAAAGGCGCAGGCAAACGTCGACGAAGCAAAAGCGAAAGAACTAGAAGAAAAGTTCAAAACGCAAAGCTTTACACTCGATGATTTTGTTGAGCAATTACAGCAAGTGAAAAAAATGGGCCCACTCGACGAAATATTAAAAATGCTACCAGGTGCAGGCAAAATTAAAGGCTTAGACAATGTCAAAGTGGATGATAAGCAAATGGGTCGTGTAGAAGCCATTATTTACTCGATGACAAAGGCTGAAAAGACAAATCCTGAAATTATTAACGGCAACCGTAAAAAACGTATTGCAAAAGGTTCAGGTACGTCTATTCAAGAGGTAAATCGTTTATTAAAACAATTTGATGAAATGAAAAAAATGATGAAACAAATGACAGGTATGGCGACTGGTAAAGGTAAGAAAAAGATGAAATTACCAGGCTTTGATTCATTGTTTAAATAATATTTTATAGGTGTTAAGAAAAAACACTTTACAAACAACATAAACATTGATAATATACTATCTTGTGTGAAACTTATTCGGAGGTGCTATTAAAATGGCAGTTAAAATTCGCTTAAAACGTATGGGAGCTAAAAAATCTCCTTTCTATCGTATCGTAGTTGCAGACGCTCGTTCACCACGTGACGGTCGTTCAATCGAAACAGTTGGTACTTACAACCCACTTACTCAACCAGCTACTGTAAACATTGATGAAGAGAAAGCTCTTAAATGGTTAGCTGACGGTGCAAAACCATCAGATACAGTACGTAACTTGTTCTCAGAACAAGGTATCATGGAAAAATTCCATAACCAAAAATTCAGTAAATAATCGGGGGAGACGTCTTTGAAGCAGCTGATTGAAGCAATCGTTTTACCGTTAGTCGATTATCCAGAAGAAGTTCGTATTGAGACGGACGAAAATGCAAATCGAATTGTTTATAAACTTTTTGTTCATCCAGAGGATCGAGGGAAAGTCATAGGCAAACAAGGGCGAGTGGCGAAAGCGATTCGTACAATTGTTTATTCAGCGGCAGGTAGTCACCATCAAAAAAAGACTTACGTCGATATATTGGATTAATAAAAAGATTTTCACGCTCGTTTACACGCGAGAAGGTAACAATGTAGCAACTATGCAACTTGTCGCCGTTTTGCACTGAACAATTCTAACAAGTATGCATACATACGTTGCTAGAATTCGACGGGGTCAGTAAATGTGTAGCGTAAAATCTGGATAGAAGAGGGGGGAGCTTGCTGGTTCCTTCCTTTTTTTATATAGTACGGATATATAACGGTATAGAGGTGAAATGGATGGAATGGTTTAATGTAGGTCGTATTGTCAACACGCACGGTATCCGTGGGGAAGTACGTATATTATCGACTACAGATTTTGAAGAAAAGCGCTTTGCGGTTGGAAATAAGCTTGCAGCGTTTAAAAAAGACGATAAAAAGCCAACGTGGGTAACAATTCAATCAGTACGCCGCCATAAAAACTTTATTTTATTAACATTTGAGGGCATGGATAATATTAACTTTGTCGAACCGTTCAAAGAAGGCATGCTGAAAATAACGAAAGATCAAATGACTGATGATTTATTGCAAGAAAATGAATTTTTCTTCCATGAAATTATTGGCTGTACAGTTGTATCTGAAGAAGGCGAAACAATTGGTGAAGTGAAAGATATTCTACAAACAGGCGCAAACGATGTATGGGTAGTGAAAGGTGCTAAAAAAGAACACTACATTCCTTATATCGAAGACATCGTAAAAAATATTGATGTGGAAGAAAAGAAAATTGTCATTCATGTGATGGAAGGCTTGCTATGATGAATATTCATGTGTTAAGTCTATTTCCTGATATGTTTTCGGGTGTGTTTGGTGCATCGATTCTGAAAAAAGCGCAGGAAAAAGGTGCGGTAAAGCTAGAAGTTTCCGATATTCGTGCATTTTCAGGCAACAAGCATAAACAAGTAGATGATTATCCATATGGTGGTGGTGCAGGGATGGTGTTGAAGCCAGAACCGATGTTTAGCGCTGTGGAGGCGATTACAGCAGACAGAAAACCACGCATCATTTTAATGTGTCCGCAAGGTGAACGATTCACTCAAAAAAAAGCGGAGGAACTTGCGCAAGAAAGCGAATTAGTATTTTTATGTGGGCATTACGAAGGCTACGATGAACGCATTCGTGAGCACCTAGTGACCGATGAAATTTCTATTGGAGACTTTGTATTAACAGGTGGAGAGTTAGGTGCGATGACGGTTATTGATAGCGTTGTACGACTTTTACCAGGTGTTTTAGGACAAGCAGATTCTCATATACAAGATTCCTTTTCAACTGGTTTGTTAGAACACCCACATTATACGCGACCTGCTGAATTTCGAGGTATGCAAGTACCTGAAGTATTATTATCAGGCAATCATGCAAAAATTGAGCAATGGCGTGAAGAACAATCGTTAAAAAGAACATTCGAGCGTCGCCCTGATCTACTCGAGCATTATCCATTAACAGACAAGCAAAAATTGTATTTAGAAAAACTTAAAAAAGAACTATAAAGATACTTGCTTGCATGCAGTATATGTGATAACATCTATTCTGTACTTCTATGTGAAGTGCTGAATTACGGTGTTCCGCTGTGGCATAGATTGCGTGCAAGAGCATCTGTCTAAGGAGAGAAAACAATGTCAAACATTATTACAGAAATTACTAAAGCTCAGCTTCGTACTGATCTACCTGCTTTCCGTCCTGGTGATACTGTTAAGGTACACGTGAAAGTAGTAGAGGGTACACGTGAACGTGTCCAAGTATACGAAGGTGTAGTTATCAAACGTCGTGGTGGCGGTATTAGCGAAACTTTCACAGTTCGTAAAATTTCTTACGGTGTAGGTGTTGAACGTACATTCCCTGTACACACACCAAAAATCGCTAACTTAGAAGTTGTACGTCGTGGTAAAGTACGTCGTGCTAAACTTTACTACCTACGTAACCTACGTGGTAAAGCTGCTCGTATTAAAGAAATTCGATAATTATGACTTAAAAGTGAGGGGCTTGTATTGCAAGCTCCTTTTCTTTTTGCTTGTCATCTTAAATAATAATCATCTAAAATGAGGATGAGGATAGACAAGGGGGCAATTCATAATGGAAAAACAAGTGAAAGAAAAGAATGAATTATGGGAATGGACAAAGGCGCTATTAATTGCATTTGCGATTGCAGCAGTTATTCGTTATTTTTTATTTACACCGATTGCAGTTGATGGAGAGTCCATGATGCCAACCCTTGAAGATGGCGACAGAATGATTGTTAATAAAATTGGTTATAAAATTGGTGAACCAAAGCGCTTTGATATTGTTGTGTTCCATGCACCAGAACAAAAAAACTACATTAAACGTGTTATTGGGTTACCAGGTGAAACGTTAGAATATAAAGATGATCAGTTATACATTAACGGTGAACCGATAGACGAGCCTTATTTAGATGCCTACAAAGCCAAAATTACAGAGGGTACATTAACAGAAGATTTTACGTTAAATGACATTGATGTATCACTTAATGATGTAATCCCAGAGGGCTATGTTTTTGTCATGGGCGATAATCGTCGTTATAGTAAGGACAGCCGTCATATTGGAATCGTCGATCAGAAAGAAATAATAGGTAATACGAGCCTTATTTTCTGGCCGTATAGCGATATAAAAATTGTGAAGTAATGTTTGAAAGGGAGGCGAACCCTCCCTTTCTTAACGTCTATGAACATAAGTTATCTTATTCGATTTTAGCATTTGCACTGCGCGTTAATTACGTGTACAGGAGGCGAATGCGCTTTTCTTATTTAGGAGGTATAGAAATGACTATACAATGGTTTCCAGGGCATATGGCGAAGGCCCGCCGTGAAGTAACAGAAAAATTAAAGCTAGTAGATATTATTTTTGAATTGATTGATGCACGTTTGCCTCTATCTTCTAGAAATCCAATGATTGATGAAGTTATCAATCAAAAGCCACGATTGCTTATTTTAAATAAATCAGATATGGCAGATGAACAGGAAACACGCAAATGGGTAGAGTACTTTGCGCAGCATGGTCATAAGGCGGTGGCCATTAATTCTCTTGAAGGGAAAGGGTTGCAACTCGTTACAAAGGCAGCTCAGGAAATTTTAAAAGAAAAATTTGACCGCATGAAGTCTCGTGGAATGAAACCAAGAGCAATCCGTGCAATGATAGTAGGGATTCCGAACGTTGGCAAATCAACACTTATAAATCGATTAGCGAAGAAAAATATAGCGAAAACAGGCAATATGCCAGGTGTAACGAAGGCCCAACAGTGGATCAAGGTCGGCAAGGAACTAGAATTGCTTGATACTCCAGGAATTTTATGGCCAAAGTTTGAAGATCAAGAAGTCGGCTACAAGCTAGCATTAACAGGCGCTATTAAAGATACTATTACAAATATGGAAGATTTAGCTGTTTACGGATTGCGGTTTTTATCGACGCATTATCCAACACGCATGGAGGAACGTTATGGTTTCCGATTTATGCATGAGGATTTAGTAGAAACTTTTGACCATATCGGCAAGCTTCGTCGTGTTTTTGGCGCAGGTGGAGAAATCGATTATGATCAAGTAGCACAACTTATCGTTCGAGATATTCGTGGGTTACTTTTAGGGAAGCTAACATTTGACTTTGTTGACGAACAGCTTGAAAAAGAAGCAACACAGCAATAATGTGCAAAAAAACTGCCATGCTCACGCAATAAAACGTGAGCATGGCAGTTTTTCTTTTAGGAAATAATAGTTGTTGCCGATAAAGGATATAGAGTGAGAAAAAGGGAGTAAAATGATGAAAACGATTAAAGAGATTACAGCAGCATTAAAAATAGCTGAGGATTGGCAAGAATGGATGACAGCAGTTGCAGATGATGAACGTGCAGGCGTGCAGAAAGCGTGGCTTAGTTGGAAAAAACGTCAGGACAAAAAACAACAACTAATTGACGAACATCAAGCTAAAATAGATTTCGATCAGCGCTACGGTGGCAAAGATGCATTGATTGCAGGTGTGGATGAAGCTGGACGTGGGCCATTAGCTGGACCAGTTGTAACGGCGGCTGTTATTTTGCCAAAAAACTGTGATGCTCTTGTTGGATTAAATGATTCGAAGCAATTAACAAAGGAAAAACGTAATGCCTTTGCAACATTGGTAAAAGAGCATGCTATTAGTTATTTTATTCATTTTCAATCAGCAAAAACCATTGATGAACTGAACATTTACGAAGCGACGAAGCAATCGATGAAAACAAGCGTGGAATCATTGTCTATTATGCCTGATTATGTATTAGTTGATGCAATGACATTACCAATAGCAATTCCTCAGGATTCCATTATTAAAGGAGATGCTAAAAGCTTAGCGATTGCAGCGGCTTCTATTTTAGCAAAAACGGCTAGGGATGATTATATGGAACAATTGGATAAAGATTTCCCTATGTATGGCTTTGCACAGCATGCTGGTTACGGTACGAAACAACATTTAGAGGCACTTGAAACATTCGGACCAACAATACACCATCGAAAGTCATTTGAGCCTATAAAATCCATGTGAGAAAGGAGTATTTAGATGACAGCTACATCGTTTAATCCGATACAAGCGCAATCAACTACTTTAATGCAAGCGAATCAACCACTTGCGTTAAAGCAAGGACAAGTATTTCATGGCACAATTAAACAACTATATCCAGATCAAACAGCAGAAATTCAGATTGGTAATCAAAAACTCATTGCTAAACTTGAAGTACCACTTAAAGCAGGGGATGCACATTTCTTTCAAGTAACAGGGACAAGTCCACAAACAGAGTTAAAGGTTGTTACAGGACCAATGGGACAAGAAACTTCCGCGAGTCAGCAAATAAATCAGCTACTTGATTCGATGAATTTGCCAAAAACGACGGAAATGCAGCAAGTATTAGCGCATTTTATAAAGGCGCAAATCCCGATATCTAAGGAGCAGCTCCTACAGGCAGAGATGTGGATGAAGGCATTACCCGAAGGTGTGACAAAGATGGATGCTTTGCAAGCATTACAAAAAATGGTCGAACTGAAAATGCCGATGCTTCAAGATGTGTTCCAAGCGCTCGTTAGTGGGCAAAAAACATCAGGCATGACGGCTATTATGGATACCTTTACACAGTTATTAGCGAAGGATACGGTATTGCAAGAAAATATGAAGCAAAATTTGATGCAACAAGTGACAGCGATTGCAAAGCCGTTTGAAGCAGAAACGGGAGCGTTAGTGCTATCAAAGTCAATACAACTTTTAACGAATAATGCTGCATCTGTGAGCGAGCGATTACAAGCATTAAATTTGTTAAAGGAAGCAGGGATTTTACCGCAACAGGCAACTTTACAAAATTGGGCGTCATTAAGTGATACAAAATCTGTGCAACAAGGCCAACAACAACAGGCTGGCCAAGTAATTCAAACGATTTTAGCGACAAACCCAGAAAATAAAGCCCAGCTTATTGACCAGCTAAAAGCTTGGACAGCGAGTCAAGGTTTATTGACGAATGAGCAAAAGTTACAACTTAACCAAATGATTGATAGATTGAACCAACTACCAATTAATAAACAAACATTAGACATATTTGCAAAGCAAATGCAGGAGCAATTAATCAAAGCTTTTACTCAAAATATACCCGAGCGATTATTTACACAAGATGCGAATGGTCTTTCTGTAAAGGAACATTTATTATCGTTGGTAAAGCAACAAACAACTTTACCAGCACAAAATGAAGCACTATTGCGCAATCTTGTGAAGACTAGTATTGAAACGCCACAGCCAGGGATTCAGCAACTGCTGACAGAAGCTGATGCACATGTCCGCAATTCGATGGATAGTAAGGCAATGGAACATGCGCTCAAAACGGTTTTGAAAAGTCTGGGTATTAGCTATGAGGCTGCACTTAGTAGTAAATCTGCAGATTTACAAACGATTGCACACCAATTAAAGCCTCAGCTCCATACATTGCTTCAGGAGGCGCAAATTACACCACAGCTAAAAGAAGCTGCTGAAATGTTAATGACACGTATGAATGGCATGCAGCTTGTGTCTGGAGAAAATGGTCATCAACATCAACTTGTGATGCAAGTACCACTTGAGTTTTTCGGTAAGAAAATGGATGCGACATTACAGTGGAATGGGCGAATGAAAGAAGATGGAAAGATTGATGCTAACTATGCGCGTATATTATTTTATTTACAAATGGAATCAATGAAGGAAACCGTTATTGATATGCAAGTTCAAAATCGTGTCGTAACGGTCACTGTATTTAATGAGCAAACAAATATTATTCCGCTTGCTGATCCACTAAAAGATGCATTAAAAATAGGTCTAGCTAAAAAAAATTATCAGCTTTCAGGAGTCTTTATTAAAAAATTTGAAAAAGCCCAACTAGAAAAAACACCCCCTGTAGTACAACAGCAGGAGGAAAATAGTGGGGTGGATTTCCGCATATGAGTGAAGAAAAAAAGACTCGTAAAGAAGCAATTGCTCTAACTTATAAGCTAGGACAATTAGATAGCCCCTCTGTCGTGGCAAAAGGTAAAGGCAAGGTGGCGGAGAATATATTGGCACGGGCAAATGAGCATAATGTGCCTATTTATGAGGATCCAAACCTTGTCCAATTACTTGGACAATTAGATTTAAATGAGTCCATACCTGAAGAATTATACCAAGCTGTGGCAGAAGTTTTTGCATTTATATATCATTTAGACCAAGAACATAGCAAAAATATAGAAAAAATAAAGTATTCTGATATTTAGAATTCTCTGTTTTAGTACACGAAGTAGAAGAAAACGTCATAAGATTAGAGAATTTTTGAACGAAAGACAAAGTGTAGACTTTATCAGAATCTTTCGTTAGAATAGATTATGTTAGTAAAACAATTTTATGCAAATGTTTGATGGGAGGATGTATTATGAATATCCATGAATATCAAGGGAAAGAAATTCTGAGAAAATATGGTGTAGCAGTACCAAATGGAAAAGTTGCTTTTTCCCCTGATGAAGCAGTGAAGGTAGCGAAGGAACTTGGCTCAAATGTTACTGTAGTCAAGGCGCAAATTCATGCAGGTGGACGCGGTAAAGCGGGTGGTGTCAAAATCGCAAAAAACCTTGATGAGGTGCGTACGTACGCAAAAGAGTTATTAGGTAAAGTTTTAGTAACTCATCAAACAGGTCCAGAAGGAAAAGAAGTAAAGCGCTTGTATATTGAAGAGGGCTCTGATATTCAAAAAGAGTATTATTTAAGTTTAGTATTAGACCGCGCTACATCTCGTGTAACTGTAATGGGTTCAGAAGAAGGTGGCATGGATATTGAAGAAGTAGCAGAAACAAATCCTGAAAAAATCTTCAAAGAAGTTGTAGATCCAGTAATCGGACTAACAAGCTTCCAAGCACGTCGCATGGCGTTTAATATGAATATTCCAGCGAACCTAGTAGGTAAAGCTGTTAAATTAATGTTAGGTTTATATCAAGCATTTATCGATAAAGATGCTTCTATTGTAGAAATTAACCCACTTGTTGTTACTGGACAAGGGGAAGTGGTGGCACTAGATGCTAAATTCAATTTTGACGCAAATGCATTATACCGTCATAAAGATATTGTCGAATTACGCGATTTTGATGAAGAAGATCCAAAAGAAATCGAAGCATCTAAATACGATCTTAGCTATATCTCTCTAGATGGCAACATTGGCTGTATGGTAAATGGTGCAGGTCTAGCAATGGCAACGATGGATACAATTAGTTACTACGGCGGCAGTCCCGCTAACTTCCTTGATGTTGGGGGCGGTGCAACAGCTGAAAAAGTAACGGAAGCTTTCAAAATTATTCTTTCAGATCCACATGTAAAAGGTATTTTCGTTAATATTTTCGGTGGAATTATGAAATGTAACATTATAGCTGATGGTGTAGTAACTGCAGCCAAAGAAATTGGTTTATCTGTACCATTAGTAGTACGCTTAGAAGGTACGAACGTAGAGCTTGGTAAAGAAATTTTAAATGCATCTGGATTAAACATCGTAGCAGCAGATTCAATGGCTGACGGTGCACAAAAAATTGTGGAACTAGTAGGCTAAGGAAGGCAGGGAGAACAATGGCTGTATTTATTAATAAAGATACAAAGGTAATTGTACAAGGGATTACAGGCGAAACGGCGCTATTTCATACGAAGCAAATGCTTGATTATGGTACAAAAATCGTAGCAGGCGTAACACCTGGAAAGGGAGGTCTTGAAATTGAAGGCGTACCTGTATTCAATACTGTAGCTGAGGCTGTAGCGGCAACAGGTGCGACGACTTCAGTTATTTATGTACCTGCACCTTTTGCAGCAGATGCAATTTTAGAAGCTGTAGATGCTGAACTAGAATTAACAATTTGTATTACAGAGCATATTCCTGTCCTTGATATGGTTAAGGTAAAACGCTTTATGGAAGGCAAAAAAACACGCCTAGTTGGACCAAACTGTCCAGGTGTTATTACAGCAGATGAATGTAAGATTGGTATTATGCCTGGTTATATTCATACGAAAGGTCATGTTGGGGTTGTTTCTCGTTCAGGAACATTAACATATGAAGCGGTTCACCAATTGACGCAAGCTGGAATTGGCCAAACAACAGCTGTAGGTATCGGTGGAGACCCTGTGAATGGGACTAACTTTATCGACGCACTTGAAGCATTCAACAATGACCCTGACACATATGCAGTTGTCATGATTGGGGAAATTGGTGGTACGGCTGAAGAAGAAGCAGCGGAATGGATTAAAGCGAATATGACAAAACCAGTCGTTGGCTTTATCGGTGGACAAACTGCACCTCCAGGAAAACGTATGGGACATGCAGGTGCCATTATTTCTGGTGGTAAAGGAACAGCAGCTGAAAAAATTAAGGCGATGAACGAAGCTGGTATTGAAGTAGCTGAAACGCCATCTGTTATCGGTGAAACACTTATTAAAGTAATTAAAGAAAAAGGGCTATACGAAAAATGTAAAACCCATTAAAATGGAAGATGTAGCACATTGTGGCTACATCTTTTCTCTTTTTCTCTGTTTAAATGATAGTGTTTGAATTGTTCCCTCCCTTTTGGAATATTTAACACTAGAAACTCGGGTGTGAAAATTCGAGTAGATGAAGCGGCAAGACAGGGCGCTCTCTCGTGTGCATATGAGTGTATACACACATTGTTTTCTACTTTTTTGTGATGAAATGAATTTGCGGTCATTTAATTTCTTCTATTATAAAGGAGGTTTTTAAATGATTTTCTCAGTAGATACTCAGAGACTGCTAGCTATGCATTATGTATATCCATTACCACTCCAAAAACTTCAACAGTTATTGTCCCCGGTGGATGTATTAAGTTATTTAGAAGAAGCACACCCTAACGAGATTGCAAGCACTTTGCAAATAACGAGGCAAAAAGCTTTGCAAATTTCTCAAAATTTCCAGCGCGTAATGAACTTGCCACTCAAAGAGGTGTACGCACAAGCAAATATTTTCCCCATACCTTTTAATCACCCATATTTCCCGGCGCAATTATTTGAAATACCTAGTCCACCTACTGTATTGTATGTGAAAGGTCAACGCGCCCTGCTGGAAAGAGATAAGCGGATAGCTATTATAGGCTCAAGAAAGGCTACAGCCTATACTAAAGTTGCAATAGACATAATCGTCCCTTCGCTTGTTGAAAACGAGTACACGGTCGTGAGTGGGCTTGCACGAGGTGCAGATACAATGGCTCATGAGGCAGCAATTAAGTTTGGAGGCCATACAATCGCAGTGCTTGGGCATGGATTTAATTTTCTATACCCAAAAGAAAACCGAGCGCTTGCTAATAAAATGGCAGAGAGCCATTTACTTATTACAGAGTATCCACCTTACATGAAACCGACAAAATGGCAATTTCCGATGCGTAACCGATTAATAAGTGGGCTGTCTCAAGCTTTAGTTGTTACGGAAGCGGCACTAAAAAGTGGAACATTAATTACGACAGAATGTGCATTAGAGCAAGGAAAAGATGTATTTGTTGTACCTGGACCAATTCATGCAGAGCAGTCAAAAGGGACAAATAAATTACTTTTAGAAGGAGCTATTCCCGTGTGCGATGGTCACCAAATCGTTGAAACACTTTCGCTCTTTTCTAGCAAAAATTGAAAAAAAGTTGCATTATCTTAAAATCTGTTATACATTTTGCAACAGGTAACTTAAAAAATTAGCAATAGACCTCGCTAAGGGGGAGACATAGATGGCGGATTATTTAGTGATTGTAGAATCACCAGCAAAAGCAAAAACAATTGAACGTTATTTAGGAAAAAAATACAAAGTAAAAGCATCAGTCGGGCATGTGCGTGACTTACCACGTAGCCAAATGGGCGTAGATACTGAAAATAATTATGAACCTAAATATATTACAATTCGTGGTAAAGGACCTGTATTACAGGAACTTAAGTCTGCGGCTAAAAAAGTGAAGAAAGTCTATCTAGCGGCCGATCCAGACCGCGAGGGAGAAGCGATTGCTTGGCACCTTGCGACTGCATTAAATATTGATATTAACTCGGATTGTCGAGTAGTTTTCAATGAAATTACAAAGGATGCAATTTTAGAATCCTTTAAAAATCCTCGTGCTATAAATATGGATTTAGTAGATGCACAGCAAACTCGTCGTATGCTCGATCGACTTGTAGGCTATAATATAAGCCCAATTCTTTGGAAAAAGGTTAAAAAGGGCTTATCTGCGGGGCGTGTGCAATCCGTAGCATTACGTATGATTATTGACCGTGAAAACGAAATTAAAAACTTCCAGCCAGAAGAGTATTGGACAATTGAAGGTTCTTTTGAAAAGGGCAAGAAGACATTTGATGCACTATACTACGGTAACGGCAAAGATAAAATAAAATTAACGAATGAAGAGCAAGTAAAGTCCATTTTAAAAAATGTTAAAGGAACAGCATTTGAAGTCGTAAATGTGACGAAAAAAGAGCGTAAACGAAATGCCGCACCTGCTTTTACTACATCTTCTTTACAACAAGAAGCAGCGCGTAAGCTAAATTTCCGTGCGAAAAAAACGATGATGCTTGCGCAGCAATTGTATGAAGGTATTGATATTGGTAAAAAAGAAGGTACTGTCGGTTTAATTACCTACATGCGTACAGATTCAACGCGTATATCAGAAACTGCTAAGGCGGAAGCGGTTTCGTATATTGAGACAAAGTACGGAAAAGAATATATTTCGACAGAAACAAAGCAGGTTAAAAAGGCGTCCAATGCACAAGATGCCCATGAAGCAATTCGTCCTACAAGTACGATGAGATCACCAGAAGAGTTAAAAACAGTACTTAGTCGCGATCAACTACGTTTATACCGTTTGATTTGGGAGCGCTTTATTGCAAGTCAAATGGCACCTGCTGTATTAGATACAGTTGCAGTAGACCTTCAACATGGTGATGTTTTATTCCGAGCAAATGGCTCACAAGTCAAATTTGCTGGATTTATGAAACTATATATAGAAGGTACGGATGATCAAACAGAGGAAACGACGAAACTTCTACCTGAAATGGAAATTGGCGATCAGGTGAAATCACTTGAAATTGAGCCAAAGCAACACTTTACGCAGCCACCACCACGTTATTCTGAGGCGCGACTTGTGAAAACGATGGAAGAGTTAGGAATAGGGCGACCATCGACATACGCACCGACTCTTGATACGATTCAACGCCGTGGCTATGTTGTGCTCGATGCCAAAAGATTTATGCCGACAGAGCTTGGTGAAATCGTCCATCAACAAATGCTGGAATTTTTCCCTGATATAATAAATATCGAATTTACAGCAAAAATGGAACAAGATCTGGATGATGTTGAAGAAGGTAGTCGTAAATGGGTTGAAGTAATCGATGATTTTTATAAAGACTTCGAGGTTCATGTTAAGCATGCAGATGCTGAAATGGAGAAAGTAGTCATTAAAGATGAGCCAGCTGGTGAGGATTGTGAGAAATGTGGTTCACCAATGGTATTCAAGCTAGGTCGTTATGGGAAATTTATGGCTTGCTCGAACTTCCCAGATTGCCGTAACACAAAAGCCATTATGAAGCCAATTGGGGTTAAATGTCCTTCTTGTGAAACGGGCGAAATTGTGGAACGCAAAAGTAAAACTAAGCGCTTGTTTTATGGATGTAATCAATATCCAGAGTGCGAATTTGTTTCATGGGACAAGCCGATTAGTAGACCATGTCCGAAATGTAGTGCATTATTAGTAGAGAAAAAATTAAAAAAAGGTGTGCAAATTCAGTGTACGAAATGTGACTATGAAGAGACACCAACTCAATGATAGGAAGATGGTAAGAACATGACTGAACAAGTTGTAAATGTAATAGGAGCAGGCCTTGCGGGAAGTGAAGCTGCTTGGCAAATCGCTAAGCGTGGTGTAAAAGTTAAACTTTATGAAATGCGTCCAGTAAAGCAAACACCTGCCCACCATACTGATAAATTTGCAGAGCTTGTTTGTTCAAACTCGCTACGTGCAAATACATTAACAAATGCTGTTGGTGTTATTAAAGAAGAAATGCGTCTATTGGATTCTGTTATTTTAAAAGCGGCGGATGCTTGCTCCGTACCAGCAGGTGGAGCACTTGCAGTAGACCGCCACGAATTTGCTGGCTATGTAACGGAAGCAGTGAAAAATCATCCTTTAGTGGAAGTAATTCATGAAGAAGTTACTGAAATTCCAGAAGGTATTACAGTTATTGCAACTGGTCCACTAACTTCAAAAGCATTAGCTGAAAAAATTCAAGGTTTAACAGGTCTAGACTATTTGTATTTCTATGATGCAGCAGCTCCAATTATTGAAAAAGATAGCATCGATATGGATAAAGTTTATTTAAAATCTCGTTATGACAAAGGGGAAGCTGCTTATCTAAACTGTCCTATGACAAAGGAAGAATTTGATCGTTTCCGCCAAGCATTAATCGAGGCAGAAGTTGTACCATTAAAAGAATTTGAAAAAGAAATTTATTTCGAAGGCTGTATGCCAATTGAAGTAATGGCAGCACGCGGTGAAAAAACGATGTTATTTGGACCGATGAAGCCAGTAGGTCTTGAAGATCCGAAAACAGGAAAACGACCTTATGCTGTTGTACAACTGCGCCAAGATGACGCTGCAGGTACACTTTATAATATTGTCGGCTTCCAAACTCATTTAAAATGGGGACCACAAAAAGAAGTGCTGCAACTAATACCAGGCCTAGAAAATGTTGAAATCGTACGATATGGCGTAATGCACCGAAATACTTTCATTAATTCACCGAAAGTGCTAGAAAAAACATATCAGTTACGTGAACAAAAAAATGTATTCTTTGCTGGCCAAATGACTGGTGTAGAAGGATATGTTGAATCTGCAGGTAGTGGGTTAATTGCAGGGATTAATGCGGCACGTTTAGCATTAGGACAAGAGCCAATTATTTTCCCATTTGAAACTGCATTAGGTAGTATGGCGCGTTATATAACAGAAGCACAATCGAAAAATTTCCAACCGATGAACGTTAACTTTGGTATATTCCCTGAATTACCACCTGGACGTCGTTCAAAACCCGAGCGTGCGGAAATGCATGCAAATCGTGCAATGAGCACAATTCGAAATTTTGTGAATTCACAAACAATTTAATTGCCAAAGGCCTCTAAAAGTTGATATACTCTTAGAGGCTTTTTCTTTTGTGTAGACAAAATGCTTGATTACACGTATTTTATTATTTTGTATAGTGATTTTCTCAAAATATAACCATTTTCACTTGCTATATTACGAAGATAGGTATAGTGTCAATATGTATGTTTTTTAAGGATTACTTTAACGACAAATTTAATTAAATGGCAACAGTTGTTTTACCATTTGAATTTGTTGGTAATAGTAATGAGAGAAGGTTACGAATAATTCATTGGTGGTGAATCTTTCATGTTAGTTTCGTCCCAAGAAGCACTTGAACAGTTTATGCTTTACATCCAGGTAGAAAAAAACTTCTCTGTTCATACTGTGCGAGAATATGAATCAGACCTACTAGATTTTTTAGCGTTTTTACAGGCAGAAGGCGTTAATGATTTAGCCAGTGTTGAGTATATACATGCACGACTATATGTAACGAAGTTGTATGATGAAAAGAAAGCAAGAACTTCTGTATCAAGAAAAATTTCATCAATCCGCTCCTTTTTTCGCTTTCTAAATAAACAGCACGGCATGGATGATAGTGCTTTTCGATCGCTTTATCATCCGAAAAAAGAATCTCGTTTACCAAGTTTTTTCTATGAAGAAGAATTGATGCAGCTTTTTGAAGCGAATGTAGGAGATGATTTGAAATCGTTGCGCAATATGGCTATTTTAGAGTTATTATATGCAACGGGCATTCGGGTGAGTGAGCTTACATCCATTATGGTAGCGGATATCGATTTCCGTTATTCTATTGTTCGAGTAATGGGTAAAGGAAGAAAAGAACGCATTATACCATTTGGTCAATTTGCGAGTGTGGCTATACAGCACTACATAGAGCAGGCTCGTCCACGTTTGATGAAACAAACAAATCATCAGCAATTATTTGTCAATATGCGCGGCGGGGAACTTACGCCACGTGGGGTACGTCATATTTTAAATGAAATGATTAATAATACCTCACTCCATACGAAAATATACCCACATATGCTTCGCCATACTTTTGCTACACACTTACTGAATCATGGCGCGGATTTACGGACTGTGCAGGAGTTACTAGGGCACGCGCATTTAACTTCAACACAGGTTTATACGCATGTAACAAATGAGCATCTTCGTCAAACATATATGAATGCCCATCCAAGGGCATAATAGAGGCTAAGGAGGAAGGCAAATGGGACAAATCCATGCGACTACGATATTTGCGGTACATCACAATGGCGGGTGCGCTATGGCTGGCGATGGTCAAGTGACACTTGGGAATGCGGTTGTCATGAAAGGCACTGCAAGGAAGGTCAGACGTCTGTTTAATGGGCAGGTGCTAGCTGGCTTTGCAGGCTCTGTAGCCGATGCTTTTACACTTTTTGAAATGTTTGAAGCGAAATTAAACGAATATAATGGGAATTTACAGCGAGCTGCTGTAGAAGTAGCAAAACAATGGCGTGGTGATAAAATGCTACGTCAATTAGAGGCGATGTTACTTGTGATGGATAAAAGTACACTACTCCTTGTGTCTGGTACAGGAGAAGTTATAGAACCTGATGACGGTATATTAGCGATTGGTTCTGGTGGAAATTATGCATTATCAGCAGGTCGTGCTCTAAAAAAATATGCAGGTGAAACAATGACTGCCCGTGAGATTGCGGAGGCAGCATTAGAAACAGCCGCTGAAATTTGTGTATTTACAAACCATAATATTATCGTGGAGGCACTTAACTAATGACACCACAAAACTTAACCCCAAGACAAATTACTGAGCATTTGGATCGTTTTATCGTAGGGCAAAATGAGGCGAAAAGAGCGGTAGCTATTGCACTACGAAATCGCTATCGTCGTTCTCTGCTAGCGGATGAAATGAAGGCTGAAGTTATTCCTAAAAATATTTTAATGATTGGACCAACGGGAGTTGGGAAAACTGAAATTGCAAGGAGAATTGCAAAACTAACGAATGCGCCGTTCGTAAAGGTTGAAGCAACGAAATTTACAGAAGTGGGCTATGTTGGACGTGATGTTGAGTCAATGGTCCGCGATGTTGTGGAGGCTTCTCATCGCCTCGTGAAGGAAGAAATGATGGAGTCTGTGAAGGAACAAGCGGAAGAGTTGGCAAATGAAGCCATTGTAAAATTACTTGTCCCTTCTTTACGTAAAAAACAAGCTATGCAAAATCCGTTTGAAATGTTATTTGGAGGCAAAGAACAACAAACGCATGATGATACATCTTCTGAGGAAACGGAAGTACGCTCAAAGCGTGCGCAAATCGCCATTGATTTACGCAATGGCAAATTAGAAAATGAATGGGTTACTGTTGAAGTTACTGAGCAAAATCCTTCGATTTTTGATGCCTTACAAGGTACGGGAATGGATATGTCTGCCAATAACGGTATGCAAGATATGTTATCGAGCTTAATGCCTAAAAAGCAGAAAAAGCGTCGTGTCCAAGTAAAAGATGCACGTCGTATTTTAATCATTGAGGAAGCGAATAAGCTTATTGACGCAGATGAAGTGTCACAAGAAGCTATTGCTAGAGCAGAACAGTCTGGAATTATTTTCATTGATGAAATAGATAAAGTCGCGAGCAAAGATACGAATACGTCTGCTAGTGTTTCACGTGAGGGTGTCCAACGCGATATTTTACCAATCGTAGAAGGTTCAACTGTTACGACAAAATATGGTGCAGTTAAAACAGACTATATGCTTTTTATTGCTGCTGGAGCTTTCCATATGTCTAAACCGTCAGATTTAATTCCAGAGTTACAAGGACGATTCCCGATTCGTGTAGAACTTGAAAAATTAACGAAGCAAGATTTTGTTCGTATTTTAAAAGAACCAGATCAATCGCTTATTTTGCAATATAAAGCGTTATTAGAAACAGAGGGTGTAGCAATCAATTTTGCAGAAGATTCAATTGAACGAATTGCAGAAATCGCTACAGAGGTCAATCAAGAAACAGATAATATCGGGGCACGTCGATTACACACAATTTTAGAACGCTTGCTAGAAGAATTATCGTTTGAAGCGTCTGAAATTGCGCCAGCTCAAATTGAAATTACAGCTGCTTATGTTGACCAAAAATTGGCGGGTATTGTAAAGAACAAAGATTTGTCACAGTTTATCTTGTAGGCAAGGCTTGATAGTACCATTCAATTGTAAAAAACTTTAGAATATTAATTAAATACGGTATGGATAATTTATAGGAGGAACATATAATGAATTTATTAGAAAAAACAAGAAAAATTAACTCAATGCTCCAGGCATCTGCAGGTAAGCCAGTAAACTTTAAAGAAATGGCTGACACTTTAGGGGATATAATTGATAGCAACGTATATATTGTAAGCCGTAAAGGGAAACTTTTAGGTATTTCAATTCACCAACAAATTGAAAACGAACGTATGAAAAAAATGTTCGAAGAGCGTCAATTCCCAGAAGAATATACACATAGCTTGTTTACAATTTCTGAAACGTCTTCAAATTTAGACATTAACAATGAACATACTGCATTCCCTGTTGAAAATAAAGACTTATTCCAAAGTGCTTTAACAACTATCGTACCAATCGTTGGTGGTGGTGAACGTTTAGGTACATTAATTTTAGCTCGTTTATCAGCTCAATTTGAGGATGATGATTTAATTTTAGCTGAGTATGGTGCTACAGTAGTAGGTATGGAAATTTTACGTGAAAAATCTGAAGAAATTGAAGAAGAAGCACGTAGCAAAGCTGTTGTACAAATGGCAATTAACTCACTCTCTTATAGTGAATTAGAAGCAATTGAACACATCTTTGAAGAACTAGATGGAAACGAAGGCTTATTAGTTGCTTCAAAAATTGCAGACCGCGTAGGAATTACACGTTCAGTGATCGTAAATGCATTACGTAAACTTGAATCTGCAGGTGTAATTGAATCGCGTTCTCTAGGTATGAAGGGGACTTACATTAAAGTATTAAACGATAAATTCTTAAACGCACTTGCTGAAATTAAAATGAAATAATGAACAAAGGCTCCCTGTTTAAGGGAGCTTTTTTTCTGTGAGCATATACGATGTAAATTTTTCATATAGCAAGCCCTACCACTCTGCTTTGTGCGAGCGAGCGTAGGTTATTCATTACTGGCACTTGTGTCATTTCTGTGAATATCCAATGTCTTGTTTCTACAAAATACTAAGTGGTAGGGCTTGCTTTGTAGTTAAAATGATACATAATTAATCTTTAAAAAGTACTTCTTATTACTTGAGGGCTATAAACTTTAGAAAATTGACCTATGACGAGCGAGAAATGCTTATATATGCTGCGTGTAAAGCACACGCCCTTAGGTACTAAAGCTAAAAGCTTTTAGACAAGATTGAAACTAAACCTTTAAAAATGCGTCCACTTGGAGTGAAAATCATTGCCATTAAGAAATATCCAAATGATTAGCCCTTTTGTCGAAAGGGATAGACGCTTCAACTAAAATAAAGGGAGTTTTATTATATTGTCACGTCTAGAATAGTAAAAAGGAACTTTATTTTACCAAAAAACCCCTATTTGTCATTTAAATCCAACCCTCTGAAGTAATAAAAAGGGATATATTTGATACTAATACAGTAAACACTGTCGAAATAGTGTAAAATAACTAGAAAAAAGACGAAACGTTACGAATTCACGTGGCTGTAGGGATGGGGCATATTTGTCCTGGTTGTTTAACATGAAAAATAGGGCGTATATACTATTAAAAAATGACAAAAGACAATAGACACTACGTATCATCTTAATTACAATTGTATTATTGGATAAATTAAGAAGTACATAGATTGAAATTAAATGAGGTGAATGGTTTTGAACTTATTTGGAGGAACTATTAGTAGCCTGGAAAATGGACTTTCCTATGCAACTTTGAATCATAAAACAATCGCAAATAACATTGCGAATGTCGATACACCAAATTATAAGGCGAAAAATGTAAGTTTTAAGGATATGTTGGAAAATGAAAAACAAATTTCTATATCAGCATATCGAACAGATAATAGACATTATGATTTCGAAATTAAACAATCGACACCAGGTGTCAATAACGTTACAAACTTACGATATCGAAATAACGGTAACGCTGTAGATATGGATGCAGAACAAACGAAATTGGCAGAAAATCAAATCTACTACAATGCGTTAATTGATCGTGTTAACGGCAAGTTAAATACGCTAAATACTGTTATTAAAGGAGGTAAGTAATAAATGTCTATTTTTCATGGAATGAATACTACAGCCTCTGCATTAACGGCACAGCGTTTACGAATGGATGTTATTTCTTCGAATATGGCAAACGTAGATACTACTCGCGGTAAACAAGTAAATGGAGAGTGGGAGCCATACCGACGGAAGTCTGTTACTTTTTCTGCGCAAGAAGGACGCTTTTCAAACTTTTTAAATGTGGCTATTGGTAAAAATGCGAAAAGCGGTGTTGGGAATGGTGTGAAAGTTACGCAAATTAAAGAAGATACTGATACACCTTTCAAACTAGTGTATGATCCTACACATCCAGATGCAAATGCAGATGGCTATGTCAACATGCCAAATGTTGACCCATTAAAAGAAATGGTAGATTTAATGTCTGCCACTCGTTCGTATGAGGCGAACATAACTGTTTTAAATGCAAATAAGTCGATGCTGACAAAAGCGTTAGAAATCGGTAAATAATAAAAATAGAAAGGATGATACATAATGGCAATTTCGTCCGTTTCACTAATGACACCTACTCAGGTTGTAAATGAAACAAACAAACTAAATACAACACCTTACGAAGCCCAGCAAAGCTTTGCGAATTCATTAAAAGAGGCAATAGCGAAAGTGAATGATCAGCAAATCACTTCTGATAATCTTACACAAAAGCTAATAACTGGTGAAGATGTGGAGTTGCACGAAGTAATGATTGCATCTCAAAAGGCGAGCATTACATTAAACGCAACAATTGAAGTTCGCAATAA
Organism: Lysinibacillus sp. JNUCC-52; assembly: GCF_015999545.1. Classification (NCBI taxonomy): domain Bacteria; kingdom Bacillati; phylum Bacillota; class Bacilli; order Caryophanales; family Bacillaceae; genus Lysinibacillus; species Lysinibacillus sp. JNUCC-52. The sequence continues at coordinate 1,639,428 of NZ_CP065546.1, read as the reverse complement.
GGTGATTGAAGCTTACCAAGAAATAATGCGAATGAGTGTCTAATTAGAGTGAATTGGTGAAGAAAGACACCAATTCATTTCGTTAGGCTTCCAATGAAGACAAAATATTTATGACTTTTTGTTTTCATTGGATTCCACTATTATCGCGAATTATTGATTGCTAGGTTATTCACTATAACCGGAGGATTCATAATGAATGAACGATTGACGAAAATAAAAAACGACACCAGCCATTTTTGGACAAGTCGGAGTAAAACACAAAAAATAGTAATGATAGGTTCTTTAGTAGGTGTAATAGTACTTGCAGCGCTCATTACATTTTTTGCAACAAAAACTACATATGTTCCGCTTTATAAAGATTTATCGACAAGAGAAATCGGCCAAGTTAAAGAAGCTTTGGATTCGCAAGGCGTAAAATATGAGATTGCTCCAGGAGGAACGTCCATATTAGTACCCGAAGAACAAGTCGATTCATTATTGGTGCAGCTAGCATCCGATGGTTATCCTCAAACTGGAACGATCGATTACTCATTTGCTAATAGCTCTGGTTTCGGTATGACAGACAACGAATTTAATTTATTGAAAAAAGCTGCGACTGAAACAGAAATTGCTAAGCTAATAAAAAATCTTGAAGGCGTTAAAGATGCAAAAGTTATGATTACTCTTCCAGAAGAAGGAGTCTTCATAAAGGATGTAAAAGAAGATGCAACTGCATCCATTGTATTGAACACAGATCCTGGCTATAAATTTACAGAGCAACAAATAGCCACTATGTACAACTTAGTAGCAAAAAGTATCCCGAACTTAAATACAGATAACATTGTTATCTCTAATCAATACTCCGAGTACTTTGATTTAAATGCTGCAACAACAGATGGCACTTCTACAACAACAGCTGAAGGCCAATTGCAGATGAAGAAATTGGTAGAACGTGACTTGCAACGTCAAGTGCAAAATATGCTAGGTACTTTGATGGGACAAGATAAAGTCATCGTTTCTGTTACGACAGATATTGACTTTAAAAAGGAAAATCGTGAAGAGAATTTAGTGACACCAGTTGATGAAGAGAATATGGAAGGGATTGCGATTAGCGCCCAACGTATTACAGAGCAATATTCTGGTACTGGCAACCCAGCAACAGGCACACCTGAAGCTGAAACAACAACAGATAACTTTACTACGTACAATGAAGGTACTTCAGGGGACGGAGATTACGAACGTACGGAAGAAACAATCAACAATGACGTCAACCGCATTCGTAAAGACATTCAAGAGGCACCTTATAAAATACAAGATATCGGTATCCAAGTAATTGTAGAGCCACCAACGGCTACAGACGCAGCATCTCTACCAGATGGCGTTCGTCAAGACATCGAGAAAATTTTAAGTACTATTGTTCGTACAACGATCTCAAAAGATGTAGCTGCTGAACTTACACAAGATCAAATTGATGAAAAAGTGGCTGTTTCAGTCCAACCTTTAAATGGTAAAGTAGCAGATACTGCTCCTGAGACACCTGTCATTCCATGGTGGGTTTGGGTAGTCGGAGGCATTTTACTGGCTGTTATTCTATTACTTGCATTCTTCATCATCCGTTCACGTAAACGTGCGAAAGAAGAAGAAGAGCTTAGTATCCTAGAAGAACAAGAAGAATTGATTATCGATGATATTAATGAAGAAATTGAAACGGAAGCTACAATGCGTCGTAAACAACTTGAAAAAATGGCGAAAGATAAGCCTGATGATTTTGCAAAGTTACTGCGTAGTTGGATTGCGGAAGACTAACTAGGAGGTTCTGCTGTGTCCAAGAAAGATAAGGAATTAACCGGAAAACAAAAGGCCGCTCTCTTGTTAATTTCACTAGGGCCTGAGGTTTCAGCTTCTGTCTATAAACATTTAACTGAGGAAGAAATCGAACGGTTAACGTTAGAAATTTCAAGTGTTAAAAAAGTAGAAGCAAATGTTAAAGAAGAAATTATTGAAGAATTCCACAATATTGCTCTTGCGCAAGATTATATTACACAAGGTGGTATTGGTTACGCGAAGACGGTTTTAGAAAAAGCATTAGGTATGGAGCAAGCACAAACAATTATTAATCGTTTGACTTCTTCGTTACAAGTGCGACCGTTCGATTTTGCACGTAGAGCAGATCCTGCTCAAATATTTAACTTTATTCAAAATGAACATCCACAAACAATTGCCCTTATTCTTTCTTATTTAGAAGCAGGGCAAGCGGGTGTTATTTTATCTTCATTACCGCAAGAAGTACAAGCGGATATTGCTAAACGTATTGCAATGATGGAATCAACTTCACCAGAAGTAATTAGTGAAATTGAATCTGTATTGGAACGCAAACTATCATCAACTGTTACGCAAGATTACACAGAAACTGGTGGTATTGATGCAGTCGTTGAAGTATTAAATGGTGTTGATCGACAAACAGAAAAAACGATTCTCGATGCGCTCGAAATTCAAGATCCAGAGCTTGCAGAAGAAATCAAAAAACGCATGTTTGTATTCGAAGATATCGTGACGCTCGACAATCGTTCAATTCAGCGTGTTATTCGTGATTGCGAAAACGAAGATTTACTTCTTTCAATGAAAGTTTCCAGCGAAGAAGTAAAAGATATTATCTTCCGAAATATGTCACAACGTATGGCCGATACTTTCAAAGAAGAGATGGAAATTATGGGACCTGTTCGCTTGCGTGACGTAGAAGAAGCTCAATCACGAATTGTCGCTGTTATTCGCCGCTTAGAAGATGCTGGTGAGATTATTATTGCACGTGGTGGAGGAGATGACGTCATTGTCTAGAATCATCCGTTCTGTATATACACAGTCCAATGGCGATAATGTAAAGAAGATACAAATTCGTGATATGTTTGAATTACCCGAAATGGAGACAGATGAAACATCCCATCATCATATGACGATGGAAGATGTTTTTACAGAACGCGATCGATTGCTTGAAGAGGCAAGAGCCAAGATTCAGGCAGAACGGGAAGCTTTTGAACAAGAGAAGCAAATGCATTTTCAAGAAATTGAGCATTTGAAACAAAGCTGGGAAGAAGAACGCCCTAATCGCGTACAAGAAGCGTATGATGAAGGGTATGGTCAAGGTTATGAGGATGGTACAAATAGAGCCACTGAAGCAATGGCACAATCCCTTCAAACAGCGAATGAAATTATCGTGCAAGCAGGGGAAAATGCAAAAAAATATATCGATGACCAAGAAGCGATTATTTTGGAATTAGGCTTAACTGCTGCACAACGTATTATTGGGACTTCATTAGAGCAAAATGACGAACTGTTTTTATCAATAGTTCAAAGAGGGCTTAAAGAAGCGAGAGAGATGAAGGAAATAAAAATCTACGTTTCTCCTACATATTATGGTTTAATTACATCGAATCGCGATGAATTGGCTGAAATGTTCCCAACAGATGTACCATTTATGATTTTTGTAGATGAGGATTTTGAAAAAGAAACAGATTGTTATATAGAAACAAATCACGGTCGGATTGTTGTTAGTATTGACGAGCAATTAAATGAATTGAGAATAAAGCTACATGAAATATTAGAAAGTAAGGAATGATCTAGATGAAAACGGCTCAATTAATCGAACAAATTCCTAATATACCAACTTTTAAAAAGTTTGGTAGAGTAACGAGAGTTGTCGGCTTAATGATTGAGTCGCAAGGTCCTGATAGTTCCATCGGTGATGTATGTAAAATTCATGTTGAAACGTCGAAAAACGGACATCAAATCATTTTAGCAGAGGTTGTAGGGTTTAAAGATGAAATTGTAGTTCTAATGCCCTTCACCTCGCTCCGTGAAATATCAATTGGCTGTTTAGTGGAAGGAACAGGGGCACCTCTTGAAATCAAAGTCGGACCAGAGCTAATTGGTAAAGTACTTGATTCAATGGGGAATCCAATCGATGGTACTTTGTTACCGAAAGGATTAATGTCAGTACCGACTGAGCAAGATCCGCCTAACCCACTTACTCGTCCGCCGATAAATGAAAGACTTGAGGTTGGTGTAAAAGCAATTGATGGGATGCTAACTGTCGGCAATGGACAGCGTGTAGGTATTTTCGCGGGCTCTGGTGTCGGTAAAAGTACACTACTTGGTATGATTGCGCGTAATACACAAGCTGACTTAAATGTTATTGCATTAGTCGGAGAGCGTGGTCGTGAGGTACGTGAATTTATTGAACGTGATTTAGGACCTGAAGGTTTAAGCCGTTCCATTGTCGTCGCAGCGACCTCAGATCAACCTGCACTTATGCGTATTAAAGGAGCATTTACAGCAACAGCGATAGCAGAATACTTTAGAAATCGCGGCTTAAATGTGATGTTGATGATGGACTCCGTAACACGTGTTGCAATGGCTCAACGTGAAATCGGACTTGCAACAGGAGAACCACCTGCTCAGAAGGGTTATACACCTTCTGTATTTGCAATTTTACCAAAGTTATTAGAACGGACTGGGACAAATGAAAAAGGCTCAATTACAGCCTTTTATACAGTATTAGTTGATGGTGACGATATGAACGAGCCTATTGCTGATACTGTTCGCGGTATTTTAGATGGTCATATTGTACTTGATCGAAACCTTGCAAACAAAGGCCAATATCCAGCTATTAATGTGTTGAAAAGCGTCAGTCGTTTGATGAATCATGTGGCAGAGCCAGAGCACAAAAGGGCTGCTGAGCGTTTACGAGAACTCTATTATACTTATGACAAATCAGAGGATTTAATTAATATCGGAGCATATAAACGAGGCACTTCTAAAGAAATTGATGAAGCAATTTATTATGAACCGCTCATTACAGCTTATTTAAAGCAAGGATATTTAGATAAGGTGACGCTTGAGGAAAGTAAGAATGAGTTAATTACATTATCGAACGGTGGTGGCAGGTAGGATGGTCAGTTATATGTATCGTTTTGAAAAGGTATTAACCATTCGAGAGCAAGAAAAAAACGAGACTGAAATTGCCTATAAGGAATCTGTTCGTTCTTTTGAAGAGGTTGCAACAAAGCTCTATGACTTGCTGAAAAAGAAAGAAGATTTAATAGAATTTCAGCAGAAACGTTTAGTTGTAGGGTCATCAATAGAGGAAATTCATCACTATGCTCGTTTTATTGATAGCCTTGAAAAAACAATTGCAGATGTGCAACAAAAGGTTGTGCAGGCACGTTCGAAAATGAATTGGCACGAAGAAAAACTATTAGAAAAAAACTTGGAAGTACGTAAATTTGAAAAAATGCGTGAAAATGATTATAAGTCTTTTCAACAAGAACAAGATCGCATTGAAAGCATATTTTTAGATGAAATTTCTTCACTTACGTATTTCAAGAAAGAAATCAGGTGATTTCATGGCGAAAAGAGAAAGCCGTATTAAAACTGAATTAGAAGTACAACAGCCAACACGTAAATCAGGAGGTTTCCAAAAGTTTTTCATATGGATATTGATACCTATTATGTTCGTGGTAGCGGTATTGCTAGTTGTGGCAACGTTAATGGATACGAACGTCTTTGATTTAGGAAAAAAGGCAGTAAGTAATTTACCTTTTGTTGAATCGGAAGAGCAGCAAGCAAAAGATGCCATTGTTATGGATGATTCCAAGGTAGTAGGCTTACAGGCAGAAATACAAGAAAAAGAAGCCGAAATAGCACAATTGCAAAGTAAGTTAGATACAACTACAAATGAAAAAGAAAAGTTACTGACGGAGCAAGAGCGATTACTCTTTGAAATTGAAAAATTAAAAAGAGAGCAAGATGAGGTCAAACGTGACTTTAATGATATTTTGTCTACTTTTGATAAGATGTCTCCGAAAGCGGCAGCGCCTGTACTTATAAAAATGAGTGATGCACAGGCACTTCGTATTTTATCAAGCTTAAAACCAGATAAGTTAGCGGCGATTTTAGAAAAAATGGATCCGCAAGATGCTGCAAAATATACAGAAATGATGGCGAAACAATAATAAACATTTTTTAAAAAGGAGGTGAAAACATGAACATTGCTATGATGAATATAGGTGCTCCAAGTGCTCCAAAGGCTAGTACTAATACTTCAAAAGCTGTATCAACTAGTCAGTCTGATATGAAAACAAATAGTGGGGCTGCAAATGATAAAATATCTAAATTTGGCTCTGTATTTGGACAAGCTGTTGCTTCAACAAATCAACAAAACAAAACAGCTCAAACTAATAATTCTCAAGGTGACGATAAGCTAGCTGAGCTAGATAAAGTTTTAAATAGTCAATCTATTGAAGAATTACTAGATTTATTAGAAATTCCACATGATGAAGGCTTATTAATGCTTCAAGTGGGGGAAGATGGCAAGGCAGTAGCTATGGATGAAATGTTAAATTTAGAGCATTTAATGGCTGCTTTGAATGTAGATCAAGAGCAAATACAAAAATTGGTTCAGCAACTGTTGGATGAAGATCAGCAGCAAGCGAGCGATGTATGGGAGCTTTTAGCTTTAGTAGACGCTCAAGCACCATTGTTACAGACGCAGTTAGTATCGGCGTTGCAAGGTGAAGGACAAGTACCTTCAGAAGATGCTACGAAGCTACTGCAAGTATTAAAATTAGCACAGTTAGTTGGTCAAAAATCGGATTTAACGATGTCTCAAGAAAACGCACTGTCAAACGTAAATAATTTTTTAACAGCGTTACAAACACAAGTTGAAACTATTCAAACTGCACAGCAAGTTACTACAAAAACGACCGTTACATTACCGTTGCAAGGCTTCCAGCAAGTAATTCAGCAAGTGCAAGTGACAAAACAATCGGATACAAGTGCAAATGAAATGGTGACTGCTAATACAGTACAAACAAAAGCCGACACATTCCAAGTTACTTTACCGGCGGCTAAACCCGCACAATCAGAAGCTTTACTAAAAGAAATGCAAGCTATCATCAATAAAGCTCAAATTTCAAATGCACAAGGGATTACGCGTTTAACGTTAAAATTGTATCCTGAAAATCTAGGTACCATTCGAATCGAACTTGTACAAAATGACGGTGTTTTAACAGCTCGTTTACTTGCTTCGACTGCCCATGGGCGAGAGCTTCTTGACAGTCAAGCGCATCAATTAAAACAAGCTTTTGTCCAGCAAAACATCCAAGTTGATCGACTAGATATTGCGCAATCATTGCAAGATGCTGATAGACAACAACGTGATCAAAACTTCTTTAATAACTTCTTTAGACAACAACAGCAAGAAGAGCAAGAACAAGCAAATGAGGACAGCGAAGACGGATTGTCCTTTAATGATTTTTTAGAAAATGAGGAGGTGTAAACGTGGCAGATAAAATTACAAATGACCTTTACTATTCCAACTACTCTGCACCAACAAAACAAACTGGCAATAGTGAACTTGGTAAAGATGCATTCTTAAAATTACTGATTACACAATTACAACATCAGGATCCAACAAATCCTATGGATGACCGTGATTTCATTGCACAAATGGCGCAGTTCTCATCTTTAGAGCAAATGCAAAATATGACGAAGGCTATGGAGTCATTACTGATGTCTCAACAGCAAACGCAGCTTATGAACTATACATCATTTGTTGGAAAAGAAGTAAAATGGCATGAACTGACAGAGGAAGTAGATGCAGATAATAAGCCAGTTATAAATGAAGGTACGGGTGTTATCCAATCATTAAAATTTGTTGATGGAGAAGCCGTATTCATTTTAGCTGATGGTAAGGAAATCTATCCTGGAAACATTTCTGCAATTTTAGGTAATAAAGAAACAAGCACGGGTGAAAGTAATACATCAACTGAATCGCCTCTTGTACAAGCAAGTAAGTTAATCGGCAAAAATGTCACTTACAATGACGGAGAGCAAGATGTGCAAGGACGAATTGTCTCTGTATCAAACAAAGATGGCAATATTTATTACGAATTAGATAATGGTAAAAAACTTGCAGGGAAAGAATTTACAGTAATAAGCGAATAAAGGTGGTGGAGAAAGATGGATAAATTTTCGATTCATCGTGTCCCATTGTATCCAACTATTCGCCAAACGCAGCCTACACCTATTAATACACAGCAATCGTTTAGTGCTCATTTACAGGAAGCAACGAATCAACAGGAGCTAAAAGTAAGTAAGCATGCAAATGAACGCATTAAAGAGCGTAATATTGCGATTTCTGAACAGGAATGGCGGGTTGTATCTGACAAGGTATTTGAGGCACATTCAAAAGGTGTCAAACAACCATTAGTCTTGATGGATCAAGCGGCTCTAATTGTCAGTGCTAAAAATGCTACTGTCATTACAGCAATGGATCGCACGGAAGCAAAACAACAACTGTTTACTAATATTGATGGCACAATCGTGCTTTAAGGCTGGACCTTCTTTATGTAAGGAAGCCTATGTGTTGCTGACTGATAGAGGCACACAATTCAAAAAATGAAGGGAGAACGACAACTTATGTTACGTTCTATGTATTCAGGTATTTCAGGTCTTAAAAACTTCCAAACAAAGCTAGATGTTATTGGGAATAATATTGCCAATGTTAACACGTATGGATTTAAAAAAGGACGTGTTATTTTCAAAGACATCCTATCTCAAACAAGCGCAGGTGCTTCAGCTGCAACTACTACTCGTGGTGGTACAAACCCATTGCAAGTAGGTCTTGGTTCTACACTTGCTGCAATTGATACGGTTCACGGTTCTGGTTCACGTCAAACGACAGATCGCCCATTGGACCTTGCTGTTCAAGGTGAAGGCTTCTTTATGGTAGCTGACTCTGTATCAAATACTGATGGCGTTGCAGAAGGCTATACAAACGTTGTATATACACGTGCAGGTAATTTCTACATGGACAGCGAAGGTTATTTAGTCAATGCAGAAGGGAAGTATTTAGTAGGTCATGCAAATGATACATTGTATGAAACAGATTCTACTGAAAGTAATGCTGAGGGAGATAAAGAAGCAAGTCCGCTGAATGGTGAAACTGAGGATTTATTAGGGGAAAATGATACATTTACTTTTGAAGATAATAACCCAATCAAAATCCCAACAACAGCTAAATCTATAAGTATCGGTCAAGACGGAACGGTTGAATATGTAGATGCAAACGGATATAGACAATATGCAGGTCAAATTGTCATGGTTAAGTTCCCGAATGCTGGTGGACTTGAAAAAGTAGGAAGTAACTACTTCCAAGCAACAGCAAACTCAGGTCAACCATATGGCCAAGTAGCGACAGTTGCTGGTATGGGTTCAATTACGGCAGGGGCGCTTGAAATGTCCAATGTCGATCTTTCAGAAGAATTTACTGAGATGATTGTTGCACAGCGTGGTTTCCAAGCGAATACGCGTATTATTACGACTTCAGATGAAGTACTACAAGAACTAGTAAACTTAAAACGCTAGTAATAAGTTTCTTCTAGTTATAAAAGCAAGAATATATAAGTTTTACACGCTAATATATGTAACTTCTCAATGTATGCTAGTGTGATTATAGCGAATCCACAATGGATGCGTTCTAAAACATAATTTTCAATATGAGGGAGGGTCGGGCCGGCTCTCACGCTAGACCGGCCCTATTTCAATGATTGAACTAACAAGACTAAATGGCAAAGCATTTACACTGAATGCTTTATACATAGAAACAGTTGAATCTTTTCCAGATACGACAATTACTTTAACAACTGGAACAAAAATTATTGTGTTACAGAGTGAAGATGAGGTGCGACAAAAGGTAACTGCCTTTTATAACAATATACAAGTACTATCAAACCCGCATCTACGAGGTGAAGAAGATGAAGAATAATAAAGTGTTAACGATGATCATCATCGTACTAGTGGCGATTATACTTATTGGAGTTATTGCGTTTGTATTATTTACCCAATTCAATAAGCCTGCAGCATCACTTGAACCATCAATAGACGATATTGTCGAAGCATCTGTTGATGTTCCTGAAATTATGACTAATCTTGCTGATAAAAGGGTAGTGCGCATGACGCTGAAAATCCAAACTTCTAGCAAGGACGCTGCCGAAGAGTTAAAGAAGCGTGATTTCCAAACGAATAATTTAATTATTCAAGAGCTTTCAGAAATGGAACAGAAAGATTTAGATGGCAAGGCAGGAAAAGTAATGTTTGAAAAGGCATTAAAAACACAGTTAAATGAATTGATGCAAGAGGGAGAAATTCAACAAGTATATATTACCTCCTACATCTTTCAATAAAAATTAGAAACTGCTTGAAACGGAGGTGGGCAAATGGCAGGAGATGTGTTATCCCAATCGGAGATAGATGCGCTACTTTCCGCAATCTCGACCGGAGAAATGTCAGCGGATGACATGAAGAAAGAGGACGAGGTACGAAAGGTTAAAGTTTATGACTTTAAGCGAGCGTTGCGCTTCTCTAAAGATCAAATCCGAAGTTTGACCCGAATACATGAAAATTTTGCGCGATTACTAACGACCTTCTTTTCTGCACAGTTAAGAAGCTACGTGCAAATTACAGTAGCATCAGTAGACCAAATACCCTTTGAAGAGTTTGTTCGTTCAATTCCGAATATGACGCTCATTAATGTGTTTGAAGTGCCACCACTTGATGGTAATATATTGATGGAAATAAACCCAAACATTGCCTATTCGATGTTGGATCGTTTAATGGGCGGTAGTGGAGCGAGTCATAGTAATGTTGATAACTTAACTGAGATTGAAACAAAAATTATGACAAACCTCTTCGAACGTTCATTCGACAATTTACGCGAAGCATGGGAAAATGTTGCTGAAATTGACCCAATTCTAGTAGAACTTGAGGTAAATCCTCAATTTTTACAAATGATTTCACCAAATGAAACGGTAGTCGTTATTTCATTGAATACAATTATTGGTGAGACAAGCGGTATGATTAATATTTGTATCCCGCATGTTGTATTGGAGCCAATCGTACCGAATCTATCTGTACGTTATTGGATGCAAACAAATACGAAAGAGATGTCACCTGAGCAAACAAAAATGCTCGAAACACGTGTGAAACAAGCAAGATTACCTCTTTCAGTAGAGTTAGGTATTACAGACATTACTATTGAAGACTTCCTAATGATGCAAATTGGTGATGTTATTCAATTAGAACAAAAAATTGATGATCCATTACTGCTGAAAGTAGGTACATTGCCTAAATTCACAGTACAACCTGGTAAACAGGGTAAAAAATTAGCAATCCAGATTATCGACCCTTTGAAAGGAGGAGACGAAGATGAGTGATGAAATGCTCTCCCAAGAAGAAATTGAAGCGTTATTAAGGGGCGAAACGTTGGAGGATAGAATAAACGACAGCGAAGCTTCTACAAAAGAAGAAACAAATGAAATACGAGTAGAGGATTACCTTGATTCGTTTGCTCAAGACGCACTAGGTGAAGTAGGAAATATATCTTTCGGAAGTTCAGCTACTGCTCTATCTGCATTATTAGGCCAAAAAGTAGATATTACTACTCCTAGTATTTCAATGATTAACCGCAATAAATTAGAAGAGGAATTTCCTCATCCATATGTAGCGGTACAAGTTGAATATACAATCGGTTTAACAGGTATGAATTTACTTGTTATTAAACAATCAGATGCTGCCATTATTGCTGATTTAATGTTAGGTGGGGACGGCTTAAATCCTAAACCTGACTTAGGCGAAATTCAGCTAAGCGCAGTGCAAGAAGCAATGAACCAAATGATGGGTTCAGCTGCTACATCGATGTCGACAGTATTCAACAAAAAGGTGGATATTTCGCCACCGACGATTGACTTAATGAATATTTCTCAAAATGAAGGTCGAGATAATATTCCAGAAGATGATTTACTTGTAAAAGTTTCTTTCCGACTTCGAATTGGTAATTTAATCGATTCAAACTTAATGCAATTATTACCGCTTAAGTTTAGTCAAAACATTGTTAAGTCATTATTAGGAGAAACAGAGGCGATTGAAGAGCCAGTTGCAGCAACAATTGCTCCAGAAGCGCCTATCGCACCACCGCCTGTTCAACCTACACCGCCACCAGCACAGCAACCTGTATATCAACAGCCAGCAGTGCCAGTGCAACAACAGCCGATGTATCAAGAACAGCAACAACCAATGTATCAAGAGCAGCAACAAATTCATACGCAACAAAGACCAGTACAACCTGTAAATGTTCAACAGGCACAGTTTGCTAGCTTTGATCCAAATGTAATCTCTCAATCTGAGGCTAGAAATTTAAATATGCTACTTGATATTCCATTGCAAGTTACTGTAGAGTTAGGACGTACGAAACGTTCTGTTAAAGAGATTTTAGAACTAGCTAGTGGATCGATTATTGAATTAGATAAGTTAGCAGGGGAACCAGTTGATATTCTAGTAAATAGTCGTTTAATTGCAAAGGGCGAAGTTGTTGTTATCGATGAAAACTTCGGCGTACGCATTACAGATGTTTTAAGTCAAGCAGAGCGTTTAAATAATTTAAGATAGTTTCAATTGGAGGAGTTAACCATGTCTAAAAGAATTTTGATTGTAGACGATGCTGCATTTATGCGCATGATGATCAAGGATATTTTGTCGAAAAACGGATTTGAAGTTGTAGGAGAAGCTGCCGATGGTCTACAGGCTGTTGAAAAATACAACGAGTTAAAGCCAGATTTAGTAACAATGGATATTACAATGCCTGAAATGGATGGTATTGCAGCTCTTAAAGCTATTAAAGGTACTGATCCAAGTGCAACTGTAATCATGTGTTCAGCAATGGGACAACAAGCGATGGTAATCGATGCAATTCAAGCTGGTGCGAAGGACTTTATTGTTAAGCCTTTCCAAGCAGATCGTGTAATTGAAGCGATTCAAAAAGCACTAGGATGATTTCATGCAAATGTTAAAATCATTTCGTGTAACGATGATTTTCGCATTTCTATTAACCTTCCTATTTGTGTACCCGCCAACAGTTTCTGTTTATGCTGACTCTGATACAAATAGTATTGAGTATTGTATGAAAAAACCAGAGGAATGTAAGGATAATACAGATCCAGCTGCGAAGGAAGATACGGTTGTTTCAGCAGCTGGAGATGTTTCTGCATGGGAATACATAAAAATGGTTTTGGCGCTTATTTTTGTTGTAGCTTTATTTTATGGGTTGATGAAATTTCTTAATAAAAGAAATTTAACTTTTCAACGAAATCAAATGGTACAAAATTTAGGCGGTTTATCGTTAGGTGCACAAAAGTCTGTTCAACTTTTGCAAATAGGAAAATCACTTTATTTAGTTGGTGTCGGTGATGATGTCCAACTTTTACGTGAGATTACCGATCCGCAGGAAGTTGAAGCACTCCTTTCACTATATAACGAAAAACAGGAATATGCGGCAACATCACCTTATATAGCAGAAGTATTTTCAAAGTTTAAGAGAAAAAATAACCAAAATGCTTCAAAAGTTCAAAACCAAGATTCATTTGGTGAACTTTTTGAAAAGAAAATTTCCGAAATTAAACAGGAGCGCAGTGAAGAACTAGAGAGATGGAAGCAAAAGGAGAATGATGATAAATGAATGATATAGTCAATTATTTTTCCAACAGCGATCCGACAAATGTCTCAACCTCTGTTAAGCTCCTATTATTATTAACCGTTCTGTCACTTGCACCGAGCATATTAATTTTAATGACGTCCTTTGCAAGGATTGTCATTGTGCTCTCGTTTGTACGTACAGCTTTAGCGACACAACAAATGCCACCAAATCAGGTTATTGTTGGTCTTGCTTTGTTTTTAACGTTTTTTATCATGGCTCCTACTTTTCAAGAGGTCAATAAAGAGGCATTACAGCCATTATTCGCTGAAGAAATAGGGCTAGAAGAAGCATACGAGAAAGCTAGTGTGCCCTTTAAAGAATTTATGAGTAAACAAACGAGGCAAAAAGATTTAGATTTGTTTTTACAATACAATCAAGCAGAAAAACCAGCATCGGTGGAGGAAATTCCTCTAACTATGCTTGTACCTGCCTTTGCATTAAGCGAAATTAAAACAGCTTTCCAAATTGGTTTTATGATTTTTATTCCATTCCTAGTAATCGATATGATTGTCGCAAGTACATTGATGTCGATGGGGATGATGATGTTACCACCGGTTATGATCTCATTACCGTTTAAGATTTTATTATTTGTACTCGTCGATGGCTGGTACCTCGTAATGAAATCATTACTACAAAGTTTTTAGGGGATGATACAGTATGACAGGTGAAATGGTTATTTCAATTGCAGAGCGTGCCATTATGATTATCCTTCTAACAAGCGGACCGCTATTATTAATTGCTTTAATCTCAGGTCTAGCGGTAAGTATATTTCAAGCAACAACATCAATTCAAGAGCAAACATTAGCATTCGTTCCAAAAATCGTCGCAGTATTAGTGGGCATCGTTTTCTTTGGTCCATGGATGTTATCTCAAGTAACAAGCTATGCGAGAGATATTTTTGAGAATTTAACGCGTTATATAGGGTGAGTGCATGAATGAACTAGTCCCCCAAATAACGGTATTCTTATTAGTACTTGTGCGTGTAACGGCTTTTTTCGTTACAGTACCTTTCTTTTCATATAAAACGATTCCGCAGCAAGTACGTATTGCCCTCGCATTCGTTTTAGCTTGGATGATGTATTATACAATCGACGTAGAGCCATTTCTTTTTAATGGTGATTACATACTTTTAGTGATGAAAGAAGCCCTTATTGGATTGTTACTAGGTCTAGTAGGCTATATCATCATGTCGGCAATTCAAATTGCCGGAAGCTTTATCGATTTCCAAATGGGATTTGCCATCGCCAATATTATTGATCCGCAAACAGGGGCACAAAGTCCACTTATTGGTCAATTTTTTAATACATTGGCGTTACTATTTCTATTAGCAATAGATGGCCATCATATGATTCTAGATGGAATTTACTATAGTTATCAATTTTTACCTATAGATCAAGGATTTCCAGATTTCGCGAAAGATGACTATATCCAGTTTGTTATAACAACCTTTACTGCAGTCTTCGCCATAGCTTTTCAAATGGCAGCACCTGTTGTAGCAACGTTGTTTTTAGTTGATTTAGCACTAGGGATTACGGCGAAAACTGTCCCACAGCTTAACATCTTTGTTGTCGGTTTTCCCATTAAAATTGGAGTTAGTTTTTTAGTGTTATTCACGATGATGGCGGTTATGATACAAGTCATACAAAAGTTGATTACGATTATGATTTACGGTATGCGCGATTTAATGGCAATATTAGGTGGTGGATAACATGTTGCTACTACTGGACTTAGATTTACAGTTTTTTGCAGGTGAAAAAACGGAAAAGGCGACACCTAAAAAACGACAAGATGCTAGAAAAAAAGGGCAGGTCGTAAAGAGTCAGGACATATCTAGTGCGATTGTTATGCTCATGGTGTTTATCTTTCTTTTTTTCTTCGCGGGATCATTGCGAGACGAGCTTTTATCTTTTTTTAGGCAAACATTTATCCATAACATACGTGTAGAAACACTTACGATAGACAGTGTAATGCATCTCTTTACCGAAACATTAGTAGAAATGGCTTATGTTATCGTACCGATAATGGCGATTGCTTTCGTAGGAGCATTGGCGGGTAACTTTCTACAATTTGGTTTTTTATTCACATTAGAGCCGATGAAATTCGATTTAAAAAAGATGGATCCTATTAAAGGATTAAAGAAAATTTTTTCAGTAAAAGCCATAGTAGAGCTTTTAAAATCAGTATTAAAAATCACCTTTATTGGTGGGGTAACAACAATTATCATATGGTCAAATTTACATGAAGTATTAGCATTATCCTTTAAAAGTCCGTGGATGACCCTTATTACAGTTGGCAAACTAGTCGGCATTATGGGAATTGCGGCTTCTCTTGTGTTACTATGTGTATCCTTATTGGACTGGATGTATCAAAAACATGAGTATGAAAAAAATCTTAAAATGTCTAAGCAGGACATTAAAGATGAATATAAAAATAGTGAGGGCGATCCGCTCATTAAATCAAAAATCAAACAACGTCAGCGTGAAATGGCGATGCGTCGAATGATGTCAGAGGTTCCGAACGCAGATGTCGTTATTACCAACCCAACGCACTATGCAATCGCTCTGAAGTATGATGAGGAAAGTATGGATGCCCCACGTATAGTGGCAAAGGGAACAGACTTTGTAGCTCAAAAAATTAAACTGATTGCTAAAGAACATGATGTCGTAATGGTAGAAAATAGACCATTAGCCCGCGCCATGTATGATCAGGTAGAAATAGGCGATCAAGTACCAGAAGAGTTTTTCAAAGCAATAGCAGAAGTACTCGCTTATGTTTATCGTATTAAGCGGAAAATTTAAAGCTTTTTTGTAGGAGGGACACAAATGAAGGTTCGCGATATAGGGGTTTTAGGTGCGGTTATTTTAATCGTTGCGATGCTCATCATCCCTCTTCCTCCGTGGATGCTAAGTTTCTTAATCGTCATTAATATTACATTAGGATTAATAGTACTTTTAACAGCAATGAGTATGAAGGAAGCATTAGATTTCTCTATATTCCCTTCCGTTATATTACTGTTGACCCTGTTTCGACTTGGATTGAGTGTTTCCACAACGCGTGCAATTTTAGCGAATGGAGATGCTGGTTCAGTTGTTGAAACCTTTGGGGATTTCGTAGTTGGCGGGAATGTTCTCGTAGGTTTAGTAGTGTTTTTAATTCTTGTATTAATTCAGTTTATCGTTATTACTAAAGGGGCGGAACGTGTTGCAGAGGTAGCTGCTCGATTCACTCTAGATGCGATGCCAGGTAAACAAATGAGTATTGATGCAGACTTAAATGCAGGTGTTATTTCTGAACGAGAAGCGCGTGAACGACGTGATAAAGTTGCGGGTGAAGCGGATTTCTATGGAGCGATGGATGGTGCTACGAAATTCGTAAAAGGGGATGCAATCGCCTCTATGGTGATGGTTATCATCAACTTATTATTTGGTATTATCATTGGTGTTGTACAAATGGGCTTACCATTTGCAGAAGCGGCAACCCATTTCTCTAAGCTTACTGTTGGTGATGGTATTGTATCGCAAATCCCTGCACTTCTTATTTCAACAGCAACAGGGATTGTTGTAACGCGTGCATCTTCAAAGGGAAGTCTAGGAGAAGATATTACAGGACAATTATTCGCCCAAGCAAAGCTTCTTTATGTTGCTGGGGGTACTATTATTTTACTAGGTTTATTCACGCCAATTCCTAACTGGGTAACGTTACCAATCGGTATTTCACTAATTGCAGGTGCTTACATGATGGATCGTAAAAAACCAGAGGATGAGGAAGAGTTACTTGAAATTGAGGAAGAAGTGGCAACAGACGGCATGAAGAGCCCTGAAAATGTTGTGAATTTATTAAATGTGGACCCAATTGAATTTGAATTTGGCTACGGGTTAATACCGTTAGTAGATGCTGCTCAAGGTGGGGACTTATTGGATCGCGTTATTATGATTCGTCGTCAACTAGCATTGGAGCTAGGTATTGTCATACCAGTTGTTCGTATTCGCGATAATATTCAATTACAGCCAAATGAATACCGTATTAAAATTAAAGGTAATGAAATGGCTCGGGGAGAGCTTTTACTCGATCATTATTTAGCAATGAGCCCTGGAGATGACGATTCAATAGAAGGTATTGATACTGTTGAGCCATCATTTGGTCTACCTGCAAAATGGATTACGGAACAAGTAAAAGAAGACGCTGAAATGTCGGGCTATACAGTTGTTGACCCACCAAGTGTTGTATCAACTCATTTAACTGAAATTATTCGAGCGAATGCGCATGAACTTTTAGGACGCCAAGAAACAAAACAATTAATCGACCATTTACGAGAAACACATCCAATTTTAGTCGAGGAGTTGACACCTGCTCCATTGTCTACAGGTGAAATCCAAAAAGTATTGGGCAAGCTTCTTCGAGAAAATGTTTCAGTACGTAATTTACCAATTATTTTTGAAACATTAGCAGACTATGCAAAATTAACTAGCGATACCGATATATTAACAGAGTATGTTCGTCAATCATTAGCACGTCAGATTACATCACAATATGTAGGTGGCAGCTCGTCATTGAAAGTCATTACTGTATCGGGTAAAGTAGAGAAAATGATTGCTGATAGTATTCAGCAAACGGATCATGGAAATTATTTAGCGATGGATCCACAAGATTCTCAAATTGTTTTAGAGACCATTGCATCTGAGGTAGAACGCGTGTCCTTTATGGAACAATCTGCTATTATTCTATGTTCTCCAGCCGTTCGTATGTATTTACGCCAACTGACAGAACGTTATTTCCCGCAGATTCCTGTGCTATCTTATAATGAACTAGATGCTTCTATTGAAATTCAAAGTGTTGGGGTGGTGAATGTTGAGTGAAAATGAAAAAATATTATGCATCTTCCATACCTGAAGCAATGAAGCTAGTACGAGCTGATTTAGGCGAGGACGCTGTCATTTTGAATTCAAAAGTAGTAGTTACAAAGAAACTTTTTGGGCTTGTAAAGAAGAAAAATTTTGAGGTAGTTGCAGGGATTGACTCCATGGAGCCGAGTTATACGGCTCCCGCTCCTGCTAATGTGCCTACAATACCTGCTAAAAAAGAAAATGCTAGTTTACAAGAGATTACAAATGCTGTGCAAGCTAAAATTCAACATGCTCAGCCTAAGTATGAACCATCTTCCAAAGATGAGACAGGTATGTCTGAAGAACTGCGGAAGGAAATTGCAGATTTAAAATCGTTAATGCAATTAATGCACAAGAAGGCTAGCCAAGCTCAATATCCGGATGAACTCTTACCCTTCATTGAATACTTAAGACAGCAAGAGCTAAATGAGGAGCTCATCACAACGATTGGTGATGAGCTTTTTACGCATTTTAGAGAAGCCTCAGATATTAATTTTTCACAATGCAAGTTAATTACAAAAAACTTGTTACGAAAAGAGCTAGAGGAATTGCCGATTGGTGGTCTATCGTATGAACGTAAATTTATTAATGTTCTCGGACCAACTGGTGTCGGCAAAACAACGACAATTGCTAAAATGGCAGCAAGAGCGGTTTTAGAAAAAAAGAAAAAAATTGGCTTTATAACAACAGATACTTACAGAATAGCTGCCATTGAGCAGTTAAAAACGTATGCTGGTCTTTTGCAAGCACCTGTCGAAATAGCCTATAACTCGACGGATTTTGAACAAGCTGTGCAACGATTGTCCCATTTAGATTTAGTCTTTATCGATACCGCTGGACGCAATTATAAAGAAGTAAAGTATGTAGATGATTTACAGCGCCTTATTAAGTTTGATGATCAGGCGGAATCTTTCCTAGTGCTTGCTATGACAGCAAAAGAGAAGGATATGACCAATATTATTGAGCAATTTAAAAGCGTACCAATCGAAAAATTTATTTTTACGAAGATCGATGAAACAAATTCTATTGGCACAATGATTAATTTAATGATTAAATATAATAAAGGACTTGCTTACTATACGAATGGTCAAGAAGTACCAGAAGATATTGAAGAAGCTGAGTTAGAAGCAGTGCTTAATTTGTTTTTCCAAGGTGAAGAAAAATGAGGGACCAAGCAGAAACATTACGCTTGAAAATGCTTAAGCGGCAAGGTGAATTAGGCAAAACCATTGCTGTAGTGAGCGGTAAGGGTGGAGTTGGTAAAAGCAATTTTTCTATGAACTTTGCAATTAGTTTAGCGAGTAAGGACAAAAAAGTAGCGATTGTAGATATGGATATTGGTATGGGAAATATTAATATTCTAATTGGAAAAAATGTTTCTTATAGTTTAAAAGATTACTTAGAAGGAAACAAATTACTAGATGAGGTAATTTTTGAAGGTCCACATGGTTTACAATGTATTTCAGGGGGCTCTGGTATGTCGAGTGTACTGGAGTGGACGGATGAGATGTTTGAAAGATTAATTCATGCATTTGAACAACTCCAAAAAAACTTCGACTATATTTTGTTTGATATGGGCGCGGGGGCAACTAGTTGGTCATTAGAATTACTGACATCCATTGATGAAATTATTGTCATTACCACAGCTGAGCCAACTTCTATTACAGATGCCTATTCGATGATGAAATATATTCATGTACGAGATATGGAGAAGCAATTCTATATACTTTGTAATCGTGCTTTTTCTAAAGAAGAAGGAGTCGAAACGATTGAACGTTTAAGGCTTACGATGAAACGTTTTCTTGATAAAGAGGTTACAATATTGGGCTCGTTACCAGAGGATCCTGTTGTGCGTAAAGCTGTACGCGAGCAAGTGCCTTTTTCAATCGCATATCCAGAAGCACTTATTTCTAAGACACTTCAACTGATAGTGGCTCGTTTTATGGAACAACGTATGGAGGAAGTGCATGCACATGAACAGTCAGCAAGTAAATTCTTAACAAAACTTAGAAATATTTTTTCGAAAGGGCGTGATTAATTGGACTTTTTACATAAAAGCAAGCTGTTAGTTGTCGATGATTCTGCTTTTATGAGAAAGCTAATTAGTGACTTTTTTGTTGGTAGCTCGAAGGTTGAAGTAGTTGGAACAGCAAGAAACGGAAAAGATGCGATAAAGAAAATCCAAACATTAAAACCAACAGTCGTAACAATGGATATTGAAATGCCTGAAATGAATGGACTCGATGCATTAAATGAAATTATGACAATTTGTCCCGTGCCTGTCGTCATGCTTTCAAGTACAACCCAAAGAGGTGCTGAAAATGCACTAACTGCAATCGAGTATGGAGCAGTTGATTTTGTTGCAAAGCCTAGCGGCACAATTTCACTTGATTTACATAAAATCCAATCTGAACTTGTCCATAAAGTGGAACAAGCATCGTTGGTACCTATTGCTAAACTTAAAAAACATTCGAGTAGTAAAAGACAACCAGAACCAAATGTATCACCGTCTACTATAAGAAAAGATTTATTGAATGAACGAAAAGTATTGCCATCATTTAATGGGACTTCAACAGCAACACATGTGACGAAGCCTCATAGTGAATGGAGTAAAGTAAGCAAAAAAATAGTGTTAATTGGTACATCTACTGGTGGACCACGTGCGCTACAGGAAGTTATTACAAAAATTCCAAAATCTATTCAAGCGCCGATTTTAATTGTCCAACATATGCCAGCTGGTTTTACTAAATCATTAGCTTCTCGTCTAAATCAATTGAGCGAGATTACAGTTAAGGAAGCAGAGCAAGGCGATATTTTACAAAATGGCGTGGCGTATATCGCTCCTGGAGGATACCATTTAAGGTTAAGAAAAGTAGGTATCTCGTATGGCATCGTTCTAGATAATCAAGAACCACCACGTTCTGGCCATCGCCCATCTGTAGATGTGATGTTTGAAGATGTAAGTCAATTTAAAGATTTTGATAAGGTAGCGGTCATTATGACGGGTATGGGCTATGACGGTTCAAATGGACTGAAAGCTTTAAAAAATACTGGAAATGTGATTGCTATTGCAGAGTCAGCTGAAACTTGCATAGTGTATGGTATGCCGAAAGCTGCGGTGGAAACGCAGCTTGTCGATGAAGTCGCTGATGTAGATGATATTGCACAAACAATTATGAAATATTTGCCTTAAAAGGGGTGTCCTCTTAATGGAAGTCAATCAATATTTAGAGATGTTTATCGAAGAAAGTAAAGAGCATTTACAAGCATGTAGTGAGCATTTATTAGAACTAGAAAAAAACCCTGATGATTTGGCAATCGTAGGAGAAATTTTCCGTTCAGCGCATACATTAAAAGGGATGTCAGCGACTATGGGCTTTGAAGACTTAGCAGACTTGACACATAAAATGGAAAATGTGCTAGATGCAATTCGAAATGAAAAGATCCATGTTTCACCAGAAATTTTAGATATCGTATTTGAATCTGTTGATCATTTAGAAGAAATGGTAATGGATATTGCGAATGGTGGAGATGGTAAACGTGATGTATCCTCCACAGTAGCGCAATTGAAGCGTATTGAATCTGGTGAGGAAGCAGCTCCTGAGGTTGTAGCAACTGTTGCAACTGAAGATAAACAACAAGTATCAAGTGTGCTAGAATACGACAGTTTTGAGCAAACGGTTATTACACAATCTGCGGAACAAGGATTTAATGCATTTGAAATTTCAGTAAGCCTACGCGAAGATTGTCTATTAAAAGCAGCGCGTGTATTTATGGTGTTTGAGATACTTGAAAAAGATGGTGATGTAATTAAATCAACGCCATCCGTTGAGAAGCTGGAAGATGAACAATTCGATCAGCAGTTTTATGTAGCATTCGTAACAAAAGAATCAGCAGAAGATATGCAGAAGAAGTTACTGAAGGTTTCTGAGGTTGAGGAAGTTAACGTTGCTACAATTAATCAAATACAATTCAGTGAAAAACAACAATATGAGGCAAGCCAAGAAGCTGCAGCTACTGCCATAGCGACGGTTGAAGCAGTCGAAACAACAGATGCAACAACAGCAAAACCTGCATCAGCAAAATCTACAGCACCTGCAAAAGCTGATAAAAGTCATGCACCTGTAGGAAACAAAACAATTCGTGTGAATATCGAACGTCTTGATATTTTAATGAATTTATTTGAAGAGCTCGTAATTGATCGTGGACGCCTACAATCCATTTCGACAGAAGTAAATCATGGTGAGCTAAACGAAACAGTAGAACGAATGAGTCGAGTTATGGGTGACTTACAAACAATCATTTTAACGATGCGCATGGTACCTGTTGAAACGGTATTCAATCGCTTCCCTAAAATGATTCGTCAGCTATCTCGTGACCTTAATAAGAAAATTAACCTTGAAATTATTGGTGCCGAAACAGAGCTTGATCGTACAGTAATCGACGAAATCGGAGATCCACTTGTGCACTTAATCCGTAACTCTGTCGATCATGGTATAGAAAACCCTACTGCACGCCGTGCGAAGGGGAAACCAGAAGAAGGTACAGTAGTATTACGTGCTTATCATAGCGGTAACTATGTCTTTATCGAAATTGAGGATGACGGTGCGGGCATTAATCGTGATAAAGTGCTGTCAAAAGCGATTTCAAAAGGAATCGTTACGCATGAACAATCACTTGCAATGACAGATAATCAAATTAATGAGCTCATTTTAGCCTCAGGTTTCTCTACAGCAGATGTTATTTCTGATGTATCTGGTCGTGGTGTAGGATTGGATGTTGTAAAAACAACGATTGAATCTTTAGGTGGAAACATTTCGATTGAATCTACACAAGATGTAGGCTCTATTTTCTCTATTCAATTGCCGCTAACATTATCAATTATTTCGGTAATGCTTGTAGAAATCGAAAAGGAAATTTATGCAATACCACTTTCATCAATCATTGAAACTTCAATTATCCGTTCATCGGATATTATGAATGCTCATAACCAAAAGGTAATCGACTTCCGTGGCAAAGTGGTACCACTTGTATTCTTAGAGGAAATCTTTGAGGTTCCTCGTAAAGAGCTACAAGATGATGAATTCCATTCAGTAGTAATTGTTCGTAAAGGCGAGAAACTTGCTGGTTTAGTTGTAGATTCATTCATTGGCCAACAAGAAATTGTACTGAAATCTTTAGGAAACTACTTAACGAATATCTTTGCAATTTCAGGTGCAACAATTTTAGGTAACGGTAAAGTAGCCTTAATTGTAGATTGCAATGCACTAATTAAATAAGGTGAATGAATAAGAGAGGTGTTAACCATGACAAATGCAGTTGAACAAGAAAATATAAAAGTGATTGTTTTCCAATTAGCAGATAAGGAATATGCGATTCCTGTATCACATGTTCAAGGTATCGAGAAACTTATGCATATTACACGAGTACCTAAAACAGAAAAATATGTAAAAGGCGTTATTAACTTACGAGGAGTCGTAACGCCGATTATTGATTTA
This sequence comes from Lysinibacillus sp. JNUCC-52, assembly GCF_015999545.1. Lineage (NCBI taxonomy): Bacteria > Bacillati > Bacillota > Bacilli > Caryophanales > Bacillaceae > Lysinibacillus > Lysinibacillus sp. JNUCC-52. Next base: position 1,615,483 of record NZ_CP065546.1, on the reverse strand, counting down.
CGGGAACGTTTTGAGTTACCAATTTCTGACCATGAAGAAACGACTCGTATTATTATTATTTCATTAGAAGACATGGAAGTAGGCTTTGTTGTAGATTCAGCTAATGATGTGTTAGATATTCCAGCGAGCTCTATTGAGCCACAACCAGAAGTAGTAGGATCTCTAGAAGAAGAGTTTATTTCAGGTGTAGCGAAAATCGACAAGCGATTATTAATTTTATTGCATTTAGAGAAAGTATTAAATCCACTAAAGTAGGGATACGATTATGACATTTAATCAAAAGATTACATCACTACATTTAGACGTATTAAAAGAAATTGGAAATATTGGTGCAGCACATGCTGCAACGGCACTTTCCAATTTGCTTGGTAAAAAAATCGATATGCGTGTACCAAAGGTTGAAATGGTGTCGTTTAACGACATGATGGAACTAGCTGGTGGCTCTGAAAACGTCGTTGTTGGGATTTTTTTACGCATCGAAGGTGATGCTGAAGGGAGCATGTTTTTCATTCTTCCTATCGAACAAGCTAATCGTTTTATCCGTCGTCTAATACAGGATGAATCATTCGACTTTAAAAAAACACCTGTTTCTGAATTAGGTTTATCTGCTATGCAGGAAATGGGGAATATTTTATCTGGTTCTTATTTATCAGCTTTATCAGATTTTACAAATTTAAAAATTTATCCTACTGTACCAGGTCTAAGTGTAGATATGTTTGGGGCTATTATCAGTATTGGCTTAATTGAATTATCACATGTCAGTGATAATGTTATCGTAATAAATACATCCATTTTTGAAGACGGTGTAGAGGATCATGAAACCGTAAGAGGACACTTCTTCTTATTACCTGATCCTGATTCTTTTGATGCTATTTTTAAAGCATTAGGAGTTTCATAGCCTATGCTAAACACAAACACGAATGGTCAAGTTATAAAAGTGGGAATTGCTCAAATGGATGTAGCAAAATTGCCAAACACAATTAGAACCTCAGGGCTTGGTTCTTGTGTAGGCGTTATTTTATACGATGAGTCAAAGAAAATAGCTGGTTTAATACATGTGATGCTACCTGACTCTAGTCTTGGGAGATCAGAGTCGATAAACGTAGCGAAATTTGCGGATACAGGCATTGCAGCCATGATAGATTTATTAAAACTAGAGGGTGTTCAAAAATTTAAACTAAAAGCTAAAATAGCTGGGGGTGCGCAAATGTTTCAATTTACATCAGACAAAGATTCAATGCGCATTGGCCCTCGGAATGTAGAGGCAGTCAAGTTTGAATTAAAGCGTCATGGAATTCCTTTAATTGCCGAAAATACAGGCGGTAATAGCGGTCGAACTATTGAGTTTAATCCTGCTACGTCGATATTACATATTCGAACAGTTAACCAAGGAGTGAGTGAAATATAATGTTTGGTTCTATCTTTTATAACCTGTGGGGGGCGTTAATTGCCTTTTCTATTTATTTCTTTTTGACGTTGCAACAACCATTAACGCCATTGCGTATCATCATAGGTTCATCTGTAGTAGCAATTATCGTATTTTTTGTTATGTACATTGTTAGGTTTATAATTGCGTATGTGCTATTTACGCCCAATGCTGATCAATCACTAGCGGATAGCGATCTTGAAGAAAAAAGTTCTACCCACTCGGACGAGGAAAGTGAAGAAACGGCTTCTACAAGCTCGACGGTTGAGTTTCAAGATGAAAGCACGGAAGATATTGCACAAGTTGTCCGAACGATGCTGAATCGTGAAGATGAACAACAAGTAAATGCATAAAGCAAAAACACTTTGAACTGCCTCTAACGTTAGCAATAGACTAATGATTAGGGGCAGTTTTCTTATGCCCAAAAATGATAGAGCTGTTAATAATAGAATAGTGTTAGAGAATCATATGAAATTATAGTCGAATCTTGTTATAATAAAAGGAAAGAATGGTATAGGTTTGTATCTACGTTTGTCAGTCATTGTAAGCAGACTACTCAAAATAGGATAAGTATGATTCTTTTGATATACATGCTGTTTTTTCATAATGCAAAGCACTTACTACAGCGACGGCAATAAACACGCCTTGGAGCATTCAGGGGCCACAAAAGTCCGTTCAAACAGGTGCAACATGCTTTTAAAAGAGAGGTGGATTTTATGACACAACCAAATCTAAACGATGAACAAAAGCTGTGGAATCGATGGATTAATGAACGGGATCCAGATGCGGGCGATTTACTAATAAAAAAATATACATCTCTTGTAACCTACCATGTACAACGCATCGGTGCAGGTGTACCTAAGAGTGTATCTCGAGACGATTTAACAAGCTTAGGTATGTTAGGTCTTTTTGATGCATTAAATAAATTTGATATAAATCGAGACTTAAAATTTGATACATATGCTTCTTTTAGAGTGAGAGGCGCAATAATTGATGGCTTACGGAAAGAAGATTGGTTACCACGCTCTGCGCGAGAAAAGGCAAAAAAGTTGGATGCCAAAATTGAACAATTAGAGCAACAATTTATGCGTCATGTGACTCCTGAGGAGCTTGCAGAACATATGGAGCTCCCTGTGGATGATATTTACCAAACTGTACAGGAGCATTTCTTCTCGAATGTACTATCGATAAATGAGCAACAAGACCAGGAGGAAGCTGAGGGAAAGTCCTTTGTAATTCGTGACGATACGACAAAGACCCCTGAGCAGGTCGTAATAAAATCAGAATTACTCGATGATTTAGCGGTAAATATACAAAAGCTAAACGACAAAGAACAGCTCGTACTGAGTTTGTTTTATACGGAGGAATTAACTTTAACTGAAATTGGAGAAATGCTCGAATTGTCGACATCGCGTATTTCACAAATTCACTCAAAGGCATTATTTAAGTTACGTAAGCTATTATCTAGTGAAATTATCAATGCGTAAGCATTCTAGAAAGTATTGTTGAGGGAGGAAATAATATGAGTTTAAAAGGTGTCGAATTACAAATTGCTCTACCAAAAACGTTTGAAGCGGGTAAAATGGCAGATCAGGCACAACAACAAACTTTAGCTCAACAAGCACACGCAAATGAAGCGCTAAAAAAGGAAATAGAGCGCAAGCAAAAAGCTGTAAATACTTCAGAAGGGATGGCTGAGATTAGTGAAGAGGAAGAAGCGGGTGGCGAATATATAAAAGGCACTCGCAAAAAGAAAAATCATCCTAACGAAAAACTAGAAAAACAAGCTCAGCATCCTTTCAAAGGTAATTTCGTAGATTTTAGTGGATAGGAGTTTACTATGACAACCATACTAATAGTCGTTCTCTTTGTATTGCAGCTACTATCATTTTATTTCATTATTATATTAAATACGAAATTAGCGAAATTCAAAGATTTAGAAAAAAAGCAGGAACGTTTAATGCGGGAAATGGATGACTCCATCAGTCTATATTTAACCGAAATGAAGGATGAAAATAACCGTCTTATTCAAGCGTTACAAGTCGTACCAAAGCCCGAAAGAACAAATGGTACAGGACAACACCAAAAGCCGCTTACTGTGCAAAAAGATCAAGGACAGCCTTTGACACAGGCGGAAAGTGTACAAAAGGATGTTAGCGAGCCACGCATTTTAATGCCGAAAACTATTGTAGCAAACGCTTACTCACGCCAACAACAAGGAGCAGGGACACCGATGCAAGCCACTGCCTCGACGCCAGTTGCGGTACAAAAGGAAGAACAAAAACCGATAACATTGGAACAACAAATTGTGCAAATGGCAAAGCAAGGGAAAACAGCGGAGGAAATTGCGAAAAAGCTTCAAAAAGGGAAGACAGAAATCGAGCTATTATTGAAATTTCATAGTTAAAACAGTTGCGAATGCTATAAAGCTGTGATATAGTTGCAAATGGTGTTATTACTACACACGCATTTTGATGTAGTAAGTGGTGCTCTAAGATTAGGGTAGCTTGTTGCAAACGATAAATGCGGAGGAAAAAAACCAAACATTCTAGGAGGAAATTCACATGTCAGTAATTTCTATGAAACAATTACTTGAAGCTGGTGTACATTTCGGTCACCAAACTCGTCGTTGGAACCCAAAAATGAAGAAATTTATCTTCGTTGAACGTAACGGGATCTACATCATCGACTTACAAAAAACTGTTAAAAAATTAGAGGAAGCTTATGACTTCATGCGTCAAGTTGGTCAAGACGGTGGTAAAGTTCTTTTCGTTGGTACGAAAAAACAAGCACAAGAAGCGATCAAAGACGAAGCTGAACGTTCAGGCAACTACTACATCAACCAACGTTGGTTAGGTGGTACTCTTACAAACTTCGGTACAATCCAAAAACGTGTTGCACGTATGAAAGCTATCGAAAAAATGGAAGAAGAAGGAACTTTCGAAGTTCTTCCTAAAAAAGAAGTAATCCAACTTAAAAAAGAACACGAACGTCTAGTTAAATTCTTAGGCGGTATCCGTGATATGCACGATCTTCCAGACGTTATGTTCGTGGTTGACCCACGCAAAGAACGTATCGCTGTTGCAGAAGCTCGTAAATTAAACATCCCTCTAGTAGGTATTGTTGATACAAACTGTGATCCAGATGAAATCGACTATGTTATCCCTGCTAATGACGATGCTATTCGTGCTGTTAAACTTTTAACTGCTAAAATGGCTGACGCTTTAATCGAGTCAAAACAAGGTGAAGAAGAAGCTCCAGCTACAGAAGCTGCTGCTGAGTAATTCACGTTTACAAAAAGGTGATAAGTGGCTCAGAACCCTTATCACCTTTTTTAGAACCTATCACTAAAATAGTTTAACCAATTTGAGGAGGCAACACTAAATGGCAAACATTACTGCACAATTAGTAAAAGAATTACGCGAAAAAACTGGCGCTGGTATGATGGATTGTAAAAAAGCGTTAGTACAAACTGATGGTGACTTAGAAGCTGCAATCGATTTCCTACGTGAAAAAGGTCTTTCTTCAGCTGCTAAAAAAGCTGACCGTATCGCTGCAGAAGGTACTACTTATATTTTAGAAAAAGGTAACGAAGCAATTATTCTTGAAGTAAACGCTGAAACTGACTTCGTTGCGAAAAACGATAAATTCCAAGTGTTAGTTTCTTCTTTAGCTGAGCAATTACTTGCTGCTAAACCAGCATCAGTAGAAGCAGCTTTAGAGCTTGAAAATGCAGAAGGTGTAAAAATCTCTGACCAAATTTCAACAGCAGTTGCAACTATCGGTGAAAAAATTACACTTCGTCGTTACGAAATTAAAACAAAAACAGATGCAGATGCATTCGGTTCTTACCTACACATGGGTGGACGTATTGGTGTATTAGTATCTTTAGAAGGTTCTACAGATGCAGCAGCTGCAAAAGATATCGCTATGCATATCGCAGCTATTAACCCAACTTACGTTTCTCGTGAAGAAGTTTCTGCTGAAGAAGTTGAACGTGAGCGTAAAGTGTTAACTGAACAAGCTCTTAACGAAGGTAAACCAGAAAACATCGTTGCAAAAATGGTTGAAGGTCGTCTTGGTAAATACTTCGAAGACGTTTGCTTACTTGACCAATCATTCGTTAAAAACTCAGACCAAAAAGTACGTGACTTCGTTGCTACAACTGGTGGTACTGTAACTGGCTTCGTACGTTATGCTGTTGGTGAAGGTATTGAAAAACGTGAAGATAACTTCGCTGAAGAAGTAATGAACCAAGTTAAAGGTAACTAATTTGTAGACTAGTTCACTTGATGGATTGGCTTACATTTGATCCTAATCAAATAATAACTAGATTTTCTAGACAAAAATGGGGAACACAACATAACGTGTTCCCTATTTTTCCGAAAAGAGCGAGAAAACGCAAGAATTTTCTATTACCATTATTCACAGCTAGCAATTATTGTTAGATATACTATAATGGAAAAGGAAAAGAAATGTTTTAAATAAATGTCTGACGGAGGTTTACAATGAGTGTGCCACAATATAAACGAGTAGTTATTAAACTAAGTGGTGAAGCGTTAGCAGGAGAGGCTGGCTTCGGTTTATCACCAAAAATTATCAAGTCTGTTGCAGAAGAAGTAAAAGAAGTAGTAGATCTTGATGTAGAAGTTGCTGTTGTTGTAGGTGGCGGTAATATATGGCGTGGAAAAATAGGTAGTGAAATGGGCATGGACCGTGCGGCAGCTGACTATATGGGAATGCTAGCAACGGTAATGAACTCATTAGCATTACAAGATGCTCTTGAAAAATTAGGTATCGAAACACGCGTGCAATCTTCTATTGTGATGACACAAGTAGCAGAGCCATATATTCGTCGTAAAGCAGTTCGTCATTTAGAGAAAAAACGTGTTGTTATTTTTGCTGCAGGTACAGGTAACCCGTTCTTCTCTACAGATACAACAGCTGCATTAAGAGCAGCTGAAATTGACGCAGATGCTATTTTAATGGCGAAAAATAATGTAGATGGTGTCTATTCTGCAGATCCTAAAGTCGATACTACTGCCATCAAATATGATACACTCACATACTTAGACGTTATTCAGCAAGGGTTACAAGTAATGGACTCTACCGCTTCTACATTATGTATGGATAACGATATTCCGTTAATTGTCTTCTCAATTACGGAGCAAGGTAATATTAAACGTGCCGTACAAGGCGAGAAAATTGGAACAGTTGTTAGGAGGAATGCATAATGACTAAACAAGTATTAGATCAAGCAAAAGAAAAAATGAATAAATCAATTGCTGCTTTTTCCCGTGAATTAGCATCAATCCGAGCTGGTCGTGCAAACGCATCTCTACTAGATCGTATTTCTGTAGATTATTATGGAGCACCAACACCGATTAACCAACTTGCGGGTGTTGCTGTACCAGAAGCTCGTTTGCTAGTGATTACACCTTACGATAAAACAATTTTAGGTGAAATCGAAAAAGCAATTATGAAATCAGATATTGGTATTACACCGACTAACGATGGTTCTGTTATTCGTTTAATGATTCCTGCATTAACAGAAGAACGTCGTAAAGATCTTGTAAAACAAGTGAAAAAAGAAGCAGAAGATGCAAAAATCGCAGTACGTAATGTTCGTCGCGATGCAAATGATGATCTTAAAAAACTTGAAAAAGCTGGCGAAATCACAGAAGACGATTTACGTGGATATGGTGATGATATTCAAAAATTAACAGATGAGTTCATCGTGAAAGTAGATCAAGTAGCGAAAGAAAAAGAAAAAGAAATTCTAGAAGTGTAAGCAGGCGCTTTACATTTCTAAGATGGAACTTTTTGATGAGATGAAGGCGTCCTATATATTACAGGACGTCTTTTCTCTTTTATTATAAAAGTATTCATTCTTATCGATGCTACAATTCTCACTTGAAATGTATGAGCTGTAAGGTTTACTGAAGTAACACTAGTAAACTAGTTACCGTTTTTTCAGACTTACTAGCAGCTGTTGAATGTAGAAAGACATGATTTTCTTTGAGATATATGTTGTTCTAAAATAAGGTAGTTCATACATAGTCAATTAGAGGGAAAAAAAAGACAAAAGGCACTTTTGTTTGTTATGATAGGTTAGTATACGTCCGATTAGTTGTAGTGGGGGAGTTAGCATGTTTAAGAAGCTATTAGGTAAACAAGTAAATATGGATATACTATCATTGGAGGAACGTGTTGCCCTTTCGAAAAGCGAGCCGATTCCTGCCCATGTAGCGATTATTATGGACGGAAATGGACGTTGGGCTAAAAAACGCGCCATGCCACGTGTTGCTGGGCACCATGAAGGTATGAAGACGGTACGGAAGGTAACTAGATTTGCATCTGATCTTGGAATAAAAGTATTAACAGTGTATGCGTTCTCTACTGAAAATTGGAAACGACCAAAACCAGAAGTCGATTTTCTGATGCGTTTACCTGTTGAATTTTTGGGTTCTTTTTTACCGGAAATGATGGAGCGCAATGTGCGTGTTGAAATGATTGGGGATCCGTCGCTCTTACCAGCACATACACAAAAAGCATTGTATGAGGCTATGGAGGAGACGAAGCATAATACAGGGTTAATTTTAAATTTTGCTTTGAATTATGGCAGTCGCTCAGAAATGGTGAGCGCCATGAAAGCGATGCTTCAAAAAATTCAAGACGGTCAATTAACAATACAAGACATAAATGAGGAATGTATGACATCTCATTTAATGACAGCTCATCTACCAGAGCCTGACTTACTAATTCGTACAAGTGGTGAAGTACGATTAAGTAACTTTATGTTATGGCAACTCGCCTATACAGAGTTTTGGTTTACAGATACATTGTGGCCAGATTTTAGCGAGGAAAACTTTCTGGAAGCGGTGGAAAACTATCAAAAACGTAATCGCCGTTACGGTGGGTTGAAGGGAGAAGAAACATCTTGAAACAGCGAATAATTACAGCAATCATTGCAGCGGCACTGTTTATTCCATTTGTCATTTATGGAAAAGTGCCATTTACACTACTTGTGCTTGCAATGGCTGTTGTAGGCTTTTATGAAATACTAAAGATGAAAAGTATTTCGATTTTTTCTGTACCAGGGTTGGTTGGCTTACTAACCCTTATTATGCTCGTAATACCAAATAACTGGGCAAATGAGGTAGTACATGCAATTGGCTACTCATCTGTATTAATGGTTATTTATGGACTTGTAATGCTTTTACTGATTTATGTTGTCCTAGTAAAAAATAAAATTACATTTGACGAAGTTGGCTTTATTTTACTTGGCGCGTTTTATGTAGGATTAGGCTTCCATTATTTAATTGAAACGAGAAGCTACGGTCTTGAATTTGTTGTATATTGTTTACTTGTTGTATGGACAACAGATTCTGGCGCATATTTTGTAGGTAGAAAATTAGGTAAAAATAAGCTATGGCCAGAAATTTCACCGAAGAAAACGATTGAAGGCTTTATTGGTGGGATTGTGATTGCAGTTATTTTTGCGATTGCGATGCAAGCAATTTATCCATTTGCCAATGGATATGTTTCACTAATATTTATTACGATTTTTGCTTCCATCATTGGACAAATGGGTGATTTAGTGGAGTCAGCTATAAAGCGACACTTTGACGTGAAAGATTCGGGCAATATTTTACCAGGGCACGGCGGGATTTTAGATCGCTTTGACAGTTTGCTATTCGTAGTGCCTTTACTCCATTTTTTACATCTCTTCGGTAGCTAAATAAGCAAATTGAGTTGAGTTTATTTCATGAAAAATGATTTCAATGTGATTGATGAATATGCGAATAAGGACATTAATTCGCTTAGATAGAAAAAGGGGACGTTTTGTCGTGAAAAAAATTAGTTTATTGGGTGCAACTGGATCTATCGGTTGGCAAACCTATGATATTTTAAAAGAACAACGTGATGCATTTCAACTTGTAGCGTTTTCTTCAGGAAAAAACATAGAAAAAACACGTGAAATGATTGAAACCTTACAGCCTGAACTTGTATCTGTTCAGCTGGAGGAAGATGCACGTTTGCTAGCAAAAGACTACCCACATGTACATTTCACATTCGGTGCAAAGGGGCTTGTAGAGGTTGCTACACATCCTGATTCGACGATACTTGTCAATGCAGTGCTCGGTAGCGTTGGTCTTGAATCCACACTAGCTGCAATTCGCATGAGCAAAACTATTGCCATTGCCAATAAGGAAACGCTTGTAACGGCAGGACACTTAGTGATGGCAGAAGCGAAAAAATACAATGCTCCAATATTACCCGTTGATAGTGAGCATTCTGCTATCTTCCAATCAATGAATGGTGAAAATCCAAAAAATATTGAGCGTTTAATTATTACAGCTTCTGGTGGTAGTTTCCGCGACAAAACGCGTGAAGAGTTAAAACATGTGACGGTTGCGGATGCACTCAATCATCCAAACTGGTCGATGGGCGCGAAAATAACAATAGATTCCGCTACGATGATGAATAAAGGGCTTGAAGTCATAGAAGCACATGTCTTGTTTAATATGCCTTATGATAAAATTGATGTACTTTTACACAGAGAAAGTATTATTCACTCTCTAGTTGAGTATCATGATACTAGTGTTATTGCTCAGCTTGGTACACCAGATATGCGTGTCCCTATCCAGTACGCTTTAAGTTATCCAGACCGTATACCGCTTAATAATGGTCAACGACTTAATTTAGCGCAAATTGGTCAGCTTCATTTTAAAGAAATGGATTTTGAACGCTACCCAGCTTTGCGATTAGCCTTTGAAGCAGGGCGTACAGGAGGTACGATTTTAACTGCGATGAATGCGGCAAACGAAGCAGCAGTCGAAGCATTTTTACAAGGGAAAATAACTTTCCTTGAAATTGATGAAACAATTGAACGTATTATGCAGGGACACAATAATATTTTAGTGCCAGATTTACAAACAATTTTACATGTGGACAGAGAAACAAGAAAAATAGTGTTAGACATGGTAAAATAATTAAGACAGAAAGCTATCGTTAACTATTCGTTTTAAAAGAGGTGGGGTATTATGCAAACAGCCGTTGCATTTATTTTAATATTTGGCTTGCTCGTGTTTTTCCATGAACTTGGTCACTTCCTTTTTGCGAAGCGTGCAGGAATTATGGTTCGTGAATTCGCAATTGGTATGGGTCCGAAAATCTATGGTAAGACGCATGGTGAAACAATTTATACAGTCCGTTTATTGCCAATCGGTGGATATGTCCGCATGGCAGGAGAGGACATGGATGGTGTTGAATTACAGCCAGGTTACCGTGTAGGGATAATTGTCAATGAAGATAATATCGTGAATAAAATCATTTTTAATCAAAATAATAAACAATTGCCAGATTTATTATTTTTAGAAGTGGAACGTGCTGACTTAGAACGAGAGTTATTTATTGAAGGCTATGATGAAGAGGAAAATTTAGTTCGTTATAGTGTGGCAAGAGATTGTGTAGTTGTAGAGAATGGTAGAGAAACAGTAATTGCGCCATATGATCGTCAGTTTAACGCAAAAACAGTTGGTCAACGTGCAATGACAATTTTTGCTGGACCATTATTTAACTTCATACTAGCCTTTTTCATCTATATACTAATTGGCTTGTTAAATGGTGTCCCAACATATGAGCCTATTATTACAGAAGTAGTTGCAAACGATCCAGCAGCACAGGCAGGGATGCTTGCGGGGGATAAGGTTACATCTATCGATGGACAAGCTGTTGAAAAATGGCAAGACTTAGCTGCCATTGTACAAAAGCGCCCTGACCAAAATATTAATGTAACTGTTGAGCGCGGTGGACAAGTAGAAAATCTTAACATGACAGTGAAAGGCGTTAAGCAGAACGGCGAGACTGTCGGGCAAATTGGTGTTAAGTATGAAAGTCCTCGTGTATTTAATCCTATAAAGGCTGTCGTTTACGGAGCACAAGAAACGTATAATATGACAGTTCGGATTTTTGAATTATTAGGTATGCTTATTACGGGGCAATTTACAATTGATGCATTATCAGGACCAGTAGGTATTTATAAAACGACTGAGGAAGTTGCAGCGTGGGGCATTTTCGCATTAATGAATTTCGCAGCTATGTTAAGCATTAACCTTGGTATTATGAACCTTTTACCGCTTCCAGCGTTAGATGGCGGACGGCTCTTGTTCTTTGGCTTTGAAGCTGTAAGGGGTAAACCAATTGATCGTCAAAAAGAGGGAATGGTTCACTTCGTCGGCATCGTATTGCTGATGATATTAATGGTCGTTGTAACATGGAACGATATTCAACGATTCTTCTTCTAGCAAAATTAAACGACAGTTTGCTTTCGTATTTCCAATGTCTTAAGCTTATACAAAATAAACTTGAGACAAGGTTTTGCTAAAGTGAAATTAAATTGTAAAATAGCTTTGAACGCAATTTTTTTGAAACATTGCGTTCAAAGCTAAATTTGTTTATGCTAATTAGAGTATAAATTTATTTATTAAAAAGGTGGAACACTGAATGAAGCAAAGTAAAACATTTATCCCAACGCTACGTGAAGTACCTGCGGATGCAGATGTAAAATCACATAAGCAATTATTACGTGCAGGGTTTATTCGTCAAAATACAAGTGGGGTATATTCGTATTTACCGCTTGCAAAACGTGTGTTAACAAAAATCGAAAATATTATTCGTGAAGAGATGGAAGCCATTAACTCAATCGAATTATTAATGCCTGCATTGCAATCTGCTGAACTGTGGCAAGAATCAGGCCGTTGGGAAAAATACGGTCCAGAACTTATGCGATTAAAAGATCGTCATAATCGTGACTTTGCCTTAGGACCAACACATGAAGAAGTAATAACTACTTTAGTGCGTGATGAAATAAAATCATATAAAAAGTTGCCATTAACACTCTATCAAATTCAAACAAAATTCCGTGATGAAAAACGTCCTCGTTTCGGCTTATTGCGAGGAAGAGAGTTTATTATGAAGGATGCATATTCTTTCCACGCTTCACGTGAGAGCTTAGATGAAACATATGAAGATATGTATCGTGCATACTCTAATATTTTCTCACGCTTAGGCTTAAACTATCGTGCAGTAATTGCGGATGCTGGCTCAATCGGTGGTAAAGGTACCCATGAATTTATGGTGCTTTCTGAAATTGGAGAAGATACAATTGCTTACTCTGATACTTCAGATTATGCAGCAAATATCGAGATGGCAGAAGTGACTGTAGAGTATCAACCAACTAACGAAGAAGTAAAAGACCTTGAAAAAGTAGCAACGCCAGATCAAAAAACAATCGAAGAAGTATCTGCATTTTTACAAGTAGCACCATCAAATGTTATTAAGTCATTAGTATTTAATATAGATGATGAATTAGTTGTTGTCCTTGCTCGTGGTGATCATGAAATAAATGATATTAAATTAAAAAATGCGCTAAATGCTGGTTCTGTAGAGCTTGCTGATGAAGCGGCGATTCGTCAGTTACTAGGCTGTGGCGTAGGTTCTATCGGACCTGTAAAATTACCAGTAGACGTAAAAGTTGTTGCGGATCATGCCATTAAATCAATTCGTAACGGTGTAGCTGGTGCAAATGAGGACGGCTTCCACCTAGTTAATGTTAACCCAGAGCGAGATTTTGCCATTAATGAATACTTAGATATTCGCTTTATTCAAGAAGGAGACCCATCTCCTGATGGACAAGGTATCATTAAATTTGCAGAAGGTATCGAAGTTGGTCATATTTTCAAATTAGGTACAACATATTCTGAAAAAATGAATGGAACATTTTTAGATGAGCAAGGTAAGGCACAGCCGTTTATTATGGGATGCTATGGTATTGGCGTATCACGTATTTTAGCTGCTGTAGCGGAACATTTCCAAGATGAGAATGGTTTCACTTGGCCTACACAATTAGCGCCATATGATATTCATGTAGTGCCTGTTAATACGAAAGATGAAACACAAGTTTCATTAGCAAATGAGTTATATGGCTTACTAAAATCATATCGTTATGATGTACTTTTAGATGATCGTGCTGAACGTGCAGGCGTGAAGTTTGCTGATGCAGATTTAATTGGCTTACCAGTTCGTGTAACAGTTGGTAAAAAGGCAACTGAAGGCGTTGTCGAAGTAAAATTCCGTCAAACAGGCGAAACTTTTGAATGGAAAAAAGAAGAGGTCATTGATCGCTTAAATGAATTTTTCCGTAAAAATTAATATCCTTTGGGAAGGTTAAACTCAAAAGATATAGATGCTTATACGAATAGCATCTTTTAATGAAGAATGAGGATTAAGCAAACGAATTCGCGACACTCCTACGGGAAGCCAAGCAAATCTCACTGAACAAAACAATGTGAGATTTGCGGATTTGCCCGTGGAAAGGGAGCGAATTTTTTTGCTTCAAATTTGAATAGTATTCGCTAGATAAAAATAGAACAAGAGGCTATTAGGGCTGCCTCCTTCTCTTTAAATGAAAGTAGGTGTCGACCGATTGGAACAGCAACAAGAAGCAAGACAGAGATTACGAATGCTCTTGCAACAACTAGAGTTAACAGATGATGTATATATGTCTTTTTTTGAAGAAGGCGAGTTATCACGTCTAACGGTGCATAAAAAGAACAGACTCTGGCATTTTAATATTAAATTACGTGGCATACTTCCATTTCCGTTATATCAACTATTTCGTACACATCTAGCAGAAAAATTCGCTGCTATTGCGCAAATTGAAACAACCTTTGAAACAGTTGAAAAAAATGTTACGGAAGAACTTATCCAAACGTATTGGCTAACAGTAATTGAGCAAATCGACGATATGGCACCACCGTTAAAAAACTGCCTTGTTTCGCAAATCCCAATGTGGAATGGGCAAAAAATTATGGTATCCTGCAAGCAGGACATGGAGCTAATGATGCTGAAAACAAAATATGCAGAAAAGCTTGCAATGAGTTACAGTCAATTTGGTTTTCCGCAAATAGCGTTCGATTTTATGCTCCAAGAGGAAACGGATGAGATGCGTGAGGCGCAGCAAGCCTTTATCGAGCAAAAACGTTTAGAGGAAGCAGCAATGGCACAGCAAGCGATGCAAGACTTCCAAAAACGTGAGCAGGAGAAAAAGGACAATCCAGCATTGGCAGCGCTTGGCGATCGTCCATTCCAGCTTGGTATGCAAATTAAAGACGATGAAATTATGGAAATTAAGCGCATTGTGGAAGAAGAACGACGCGTCATTATTGAAGGCTTTGTTTTTGATACAGAAATCAGAGAGTTAAAAAGTGGCCGCTCACTTCTTCAAATTAAAATTACCGACTATACCGATTCAATCGTTGTCAAAATGTTCTCGCGTGATAATGACGATGCAGAACTGATGCAACATTTGAAAAAAGGTATGTGGGTAAAAGTGCGTGGCTCGGTGCAAACCGATACCTTTATTCGTGATTTAATTGTGATGGCAAATGATATTAATGAAATAAAAAAAGAAACACGACAAGATAAAGCGCCAGAAGGTGAAAAACGAGTAGAGTTACATTTGCATACACCGATGAGCCAAATGGACGCAGTGACGCCAGTAGATAGATTAGTGGCACAGGCTGCTAAATGGGGCCATCCAGCGATTGCGATAACAGACCATGCTGTAGTGCAATCTTTCCCTGATGCATATGGAGCGGGGAAAAAACATGGCATTAAAGTTATTTACGGTTTGGAAGCAAATTTAGTGGATGACGGTGTACCTATTGCATATGCTTCTGAGCATCGTGCATTAGACGAAGCAACTTATGTGGTCTTTGACGTCGAAACGACAGGTCTTTCTACTGCCTACGATACAATTATTGAGCTCGCAGCAGTAAAAATTAAAGGTGGCCATGTCATTGATAAATACGAAAGTTTTGCCAATCCACATCATGCACTGTCAGCAACGACTATCGAACTGACGGGCATTACAGATGATATGGTACGCAATGCACCTGAAGTGGAACAAGTTATCCATGAGTTCCATGCTTTTATTGAGGACGCTATCGTTGTGGCACACAATGCATCTTTCGATATGGGCTTCTTATATACTGGTTATAAAAAATACGGACTTGAAGACACAATTCACCCAGTAATTGATACACTAGAACTTGCCCGTTTGCTCCATCCAACAATGAAAAATCACCGTTTAAATACACTTTGTAAAAAATTCGGTATTGAATTAACGCAGCATCACCGTGCGATCTATGATACGGAAGCGACAGGCTATTTATTGCTGCATCTGTTAAAAGAAGCCGATGAACTAGGCATAAAATATCACGATGATTTCAATAAGCATGTTGGTGGTGGCGATGCATATAAAAAGGCGCGTCCGATGCATTGTACGATTTTAGCAGTCAATAATGACGGTTTGAAAAATTTATTTAAAATCGTATCCCATTCTCACACAAAAACGTTCTACCGTGTCCCTCGGGTAACACGCTCTACACTGGAACAGTATAGAGAGGGGCTATTAATTGGTTCAGGCTGTAGTAACGGTGAAGTGTTTGAGACAATGATGAATAAATCCCCAGAGGAAGCGGAAAAAGTTGCAAGATTTTACGATTATATCGAAGTGCAACCAAAGGCTGTTTATGCACCTTTAATTGAACGTAATGTCGTTCGTGATGAGTGGACAATTGAAGATATAATACGCAAGCTTGTTAAATTGGGGAAAAAAATGAATAAGCCTGTAGTCGCTACTGGCAATGTTCATTATTTAGATCCAAACGATGGCATGTTTAGACAAATATTAATTGGTTCTCAAGGGGGCGCCAATATATTAAATAAATCCAAGCTTCCTGAAGTACACTTTAGAACGACTGATGAGATGCTGAAGGACTTTGACTTTTTAGGTCCTGATCTTGCGAAAGAAATAGTTGTGACAAATACGCAAAAAGTCGCTGATATGATTGGCGATGTCAAGCCGATTAAGGACGATTTATATACGCCAAAAATTGAAGGCTCCGATGATGAAGTAACAAATTTAACGTATGAAATGGCACATCGTATATATGGTGAGGAATTACCTGAAATCGTAAAAGCACGTATTGAAAAAGAATTAAAGTCGATTTTAGGCCATGGATTTGGTGTTATTTACTTAATTTCCGCAAAGCTCGTAAAAAAATCTCTTGCTGACGGTTACTTAGTAGGTTCGCGTGGTTCGGTAGGTTCTTCATTAGTAGCAACCTTTATGGAAATTACAGAGGTAAACCCATTACCACCACATTATATTTGTCCAAATTGTAAGCATTCCGAGTTTTTCAATGACGGTTCGGTTAGCTCGGGCTATGACTTGCCAAACAAAGATTGTACTGAATGTGGCACACCATATAAAAAAGATGGGCAAGATATTCCGTTTGAAACGTTCCTTGGTTTTAAAGGGGATAAAGTTCCTGATATCGATTTGAACTTCTCAGGCGAATACCAACCGCAAGCCCACAACTATACGAAGGTTTTGTTTGGTGAAGATTATGTATTCCGTGCAGGAACGATAGGTACTGTTGCGGAAAAAACAGCATACGGCTATGTGAAAGGTTATGCGAGCGACAACAATCTGCATTTCCGTGGTGCTGAAGTAGACCGTTTAGTACAGGGCTGTACAGGCGTTAAACGGACAACAGGGCAACATCCAGGTGGGATTATTGTAGTACCAGATTATATGGATATTTATGATTTCTCGCCAGTACAGTTCCCAGCAGACGCACAGGATTCAGAATGGAAAACAACGCACTTTGATTTCCACTCTATTCATGACAATATTTTAAAGCTCGATATTCTTGGGCACGATGACCCGACCGTAATTCGGATGTTACAAGATTTATCTGGAATTGACCCAAAAACAATCCCAACAGATGATCCGTTCGTTATGAAAATTTTTAGCTCGCCTGAATCTCTAGGGGTGACAGAAAAACAAATTGGGTGTAAGACAGGTACATTAGGTATTCCAGAATTCGGTACACGATTTGTCCGTCAAATGCTAGAAGATACAAAGCCATCTACATTCTCAGAGCTTGTCCAAATTTCAGGACTTTCGCACGGTACGGATGTATGGCTAGGTAATGCGCAGGAGCTTATCCAAAATGGAACATGCGTATTAAAAGAAGTAATCGGCTGTCGTGATGACATTATGGTATATCTAATATACCAAGGACTTGAACCGTCTTTAGCCTTTAAAATTATGGAGTCAGTTCGTAAAGGGAAAGGCTTATCAGAAGAATTTGAAGCAGAAATGCTAGCAAATAAAGTACCTGGATGGTATATCGAATCTTGTAAAAAGATAAAATATATGTTCCCTAAAGCCCATGCCGCTGCCTACGTTTTAATGGCAGTACGTATTGCTTGGTTTAAAGTGCATTTTCCAATCTTATATTATGCTGCCTACTTCACAGTAAGAGCAGATGATTTTGATTTAATTTCGATGACACAAGGTTCACAAATGATTCGTGCAAAAATAGATGAAATTAACATCAAAGGCCTAGATGCTTCTACAAAAGAGAAAAACTTACTGACGGTAATGGAGCTTGCACTAGAAATGTGTGAGCGAGGCATGAACTTCCAAAAGGTTGATTTATATCGTTCGCAAGCTAGTGAGTTTATTATTGATGGCAATTCCTTAATCCCACCTTTTGATGCGATTCCAGGACTTGGAACGAACGTTGCCAAAACAATTGTAGCTGCACGTGAGAATGGCGAGTTTTTATCGAAAGAAGATTTACAACAACGAGGTCGTGTGTCGAAAACATTAATTGAGTATATGGATCAATTAGGTTGTCTGGAAGGCATGCCTGATGCGAATCAGTTATCGCTTTTCTAGGAAGCGCTCGAAACGTAAATTAAGCTCATTTGCATTGTAGCGTGAATTGTGCTATTCTTATGGTAATAATTTGTTGATAGTTTTCCAGCAAAAGAGTGGGGCATTCCCGCTCTTTTCTGTTGTTATACCGAAGCAAAGCAAATTTTTTAGACTAACAGCAGGTAAGACCGTCAAATTTCACCAACCCTACTGGTGGAATTTCTGTTTTATTACGCCTGAAATTGAAAAACGCAGGAGGAAACAATGAGCAAAGTACCATCTTTAATTGAAGAACTTGCTACGCCGATTGTCGAAGAGTTAAATCTTGAGTTGGTGGATGTTGAGTTTGTGAAAGAAGGACGTAACTGGTTTTTACGTGTTTATGTAGATACACCCGAGGGTGGAATTGACATTGGCCAATGTGCTCAAGTTAGTGAACGACTATGTTTACTGTTGGATGAAAAAGATCCTATTACACAAAATTATTATTTAGAGGTATCTTCACCAGGTGCAGAACGTCCATTAAAAAAAGATACTGATTTTAAAAAAGCCGTTGGCAAGTATATTTATGTGAAGACTTATGAGCCTATTAAGGACATGAAGGAATTCCAAGGCTACTTAACATCTTATGATGAACATACATTAGTGATGGAAGTACCCGTTAAAACCCGAAAAATTACAGTAACCATTGAACAAGAAAAAATCGCTTTGGCACGACTTGCCATCGATTTTTCAGCATAATGCATATTTAGGAGTGAAAATAAAATGAGTAGTGATTTGTTAGATGCGCTAACGGCGCTGGAAGAACAAAAAGGAATTTCAAGAGATGTGTTAATTGAAGCAATTGAGGCTGCATTAGTAACAGCTTACAAGCGTAACTTTAACCAAGCTCAGAATGTTCGTGTAGACTTAAATTTAGACAAAGGCTCAATTCGTGTGTTTTCACGTAAAGATGTTGTTGAAGAAGTTGACGATGACCGTTTACAAATTGCAATAGAAGATGCAAAGGCTATCAACCCTGCTTATCAATTAGAAGATATTGTTGAACAAGAAGTAACACCTCGTAATTTTGGACGTATTGCTGCACAAACAGCGAAGCAAGTTGTTACACAACGTGTTCGTGAAGCAGAACGCGGTTTAATTTATGAGCAATACGTAGATCGAGAAGATGATATCGTAACAGGCGTTGTAGAACGTTTAGATGCACGTAACATTTACGTAGGTCTTGGTAAAGTAGAAGCTGCATTACCTCAAAACGAACAAATTCAAGGTGAAACGTACAACCCACATGATCGTATTAAAGTTTATATTACAAAAGTTGAACGTACGACGCGTGGACCACAAGTAATCGTTTCACGTACACACCCAGGCTTATTACGTCGTCTATTTGAAATGGAAGTGCCTGAGATTTATGAGGGCATTGTCGAAATCAAATCTATTGCTCGTGAAGCAGGGGATCGCTCTAAAATTTCCGTCCATGCACATAACGAAGAAGTGGATCCTGTAGGCTCATGTGTTGGTGCCAAAGGTGCGCGTGTACAAACAATTGTCAATGAACTTAACGGCGAGAAAATCGATATCGTTGAATGGTCAGAAGATCCTGTTGTATTTGTAGCAAATGCACTAAGCCCTTCAAAAGTATTAGATGTGCAAGTAAATGAAGAAGAAAAATCAACAACTGTTGTAGTGCCAGATTACCAATTATCGTTAGCAATAGGTAAACGTGGTCAAAATGCTCGTTTAGCTGCAAAATTAACTGGCTGGAAAATTGATATTAAAAGTGAAACAGATGCACGTGAGTTAGGTATTTATCCATCTGCAACAAGCACATTCGTACCTGCTGAAGATAGCGACTACGAAGAAGCTGCAGTTGACTTATATCAAGACGACGAAGAATAAGTAAGAAAGCCCGTGTGACTGGTCACCTGGCTTTATTCAGTGGGCGTTCCCAGGCCGACTGAATAAAGCCAGAAGCTGAGGCAAAGGTTCAGGATTTTGAGATGCGTGATTGTACTCCACAATGGGCAAATCACAAAATGCCACCTTGCTGTATTGGTTATGGCTAGTCCACCTCTTACGAAGCTTCAGAGAGGAAAGGTGATTCTTATGGCGATTAGTAAAAAAGTACCACTTCGAAAATGCGTAGCTACTGGAGAAATGCTACCAAAAAAAGCAATGATTCGTGTTGTTCGCTCGAAAGAGGGCGAGGTAAGCGTTGATGTTTCAGGGAAAAAACCTGGTCGTGGCGCCTATGTTTCCAAGTCTGAGCAGGCTGTTGACATCGCGCGTAAGAAAAATGTATTAGGGCATCAGCTTGAAGCAAAAATTCCTGAAGAGATTTACGAAGAGCTTTTAATGCTCATTCGTCGGGAGGCTATTTTATGACCAATCAAGCAGTGTTTAATTTGCTTGGTATAGCGGCTAGAGCCCGTAAAGTTATTTCAGGTGAAGAGTTAGTAGTAAAGGAAGTTCGCAATGGTAATGCTAAGCTAGTATTACTCGCAAACGATGCTTCTAAAAACTCTAATAAAAAAATTCAAGATAAATGCACTTATTACAACGTTGAGTATCATGTAATTGGCGATCGTTATGATCTAGGACATGCTACAGGTAAGGAGGCCCGAGTGGCTTTAGCTATTACCGATAAAGGTTTTGCAAGTAAATTGTCTAGTCTACTCAACGAAAAATAATCGGGGGTGAGCAGATGACCAAAATCAGAGTTCATGAATATGCCAAACAAGTGAATAAATCGAGTAAAGAGGTTATTGAAGCGCTAAGTAAATTAAATGTGAGTGTAACAAATCATATGTCTATGTTGGAGAACGATACAGTGGTGAAGTTAAACCAATCATTTAAAGCACCAACAGATAAAAGAGACGCAAAACAACCTACTCAAAATGTAACACAACGATCTCAAGCGAATGGACAACAAAAACCACAGCAATCGGTGAAAAAGCAAGATGGACAAAAGCAGCAGTCTGCTACTTCTAAGCCGAAAGCGAATAATTACAATCAACAAACGCAACAAAACTCAAATTCGTCTAACGAAAAATCTAAGAATACAAAAGGTAATCAAAATCGAAATATGACACAAAATAATAATAATAACAATAATAATAATAATCGTAGAGGCGGCGGTGGATACAACCAACGTCCAAAACCAGGAATTCACGGCGGTAAACGCCGTCATCCAAAAACGCATCAACCATCAATTCCAATGAAACAAAAAGAATTACCAGAAAAAATTACATTTGTAGAATCACTTTCTGTAGCTGAATTAGCAAAAAAATTATACCGTGAGCCATCTGAAATCATTAAAAAATTATTTATGCTTGGTGTAATGGCTACAATTAACCAAGAATTAGATAAGGATGCAATCGAGTTAATTTGCGCAGACTACGGTGTAGAAGTTGAAGAAGAAATTCGTGTAGATATTACGGATTTAGAAACGCACTTCGAACAAACAGAGGAAGCAAATGAAGCTGAATTATCAGAACGTCCTCCTGTAGTAACTATTATGGGTCACGTTGACCATGGTAAAACAACGTTACTTGACTCAATCCGTCATACAAAAGTAACTGCTGGAGAAGCAGGTGGTATTACACAACATATCGGTGCATACCAAGTAACTGAAGGCGACAAAAAGATTACTTTCCTTGATACACCTGGGCATGCTGCCTTCACAACAATGCGTGCGCGCGGTGCGAAAGTAACAGACTTAACAATTTTAGTAGTAGCGGCTGATGATGGTGTAATGCCTCAAACAGTTGAAGCAATTAACCATGCTAAAGCAGCAGAAGTGCCAATTATTGTTGCTGTTAACAAAATGGATAAACCATCAGCAAACCCTGATCGTGTAATGCAAGAATTAACTGAGCATGCACTTGTACCTGAGGCTTGGGGTGGCGATACAATTTTCGTCCCTATTTCAGCATTAAAAGGTGAAGGTATTGACACATTGTTAGAAATGGTATTACTTGTTGCTGAAGTTGGAGAGTTAAAAGCAAATCCAGATCGTTTAGCACTTGGTACTGTAATCGAAGCACAACTTGATAAAGGTCGTGGTTCTGTTGCAACACTATTAGTGCAAGATGGTACGTTAAAAGTTGGAGACCCTATCGTAGTTGGTCACGCTTATGGTCGCGTACGTGCAATGGTCAACGATAAAGGTCGTCGCGTGAAAGAAGCTGGCCCATCAACGCCAGTTGAAATTACAGGATTAAACGATGTGCCACAAGCTGGTGACCGCTTCGTTGTATTCGAAGATGAAAAAACAGCTCGTCAAGTTGGGGAAACACGTGCAATGACAGCTATTCAAGCACAACGTTCTGAAAAACAACGTGTAACGCTTGATAACTTATTCGAACAAATGAGCCAAGGCGAAATGAAAGAGTTAAACTTAATCGTTAAAGCTGACGTTCAAGGTACTGTAGAAGCGATGGCTGCTTCACTTATGAAGATTGATGTTGAAGGCGTAAATGTGAAAATTATTCATACAGGCGCTGGCGCAATTACAGAATCAGATATTTCTCTTGCAGCAGCATCGAATGCAATCGTTATCGGTTTCAACGTACGACCTGATATTAACGCTAAACGTGCAGCGGAAGAAGAAGGCGTAGATATTCGTCTACACCGTGTTATTTATAAAGTAATCGAAGAAATCGAGCAAGCGATGAAAGGTATGCTAGACCCAGAATTTGAAGAAAAAATTATTGGTCAAGCGGAAGTTCGTCAAACAATTAAAGTATCAAAAGTGGGTACAATTGCTGGTTCTTATGTTACAGAAGGTAAAGTAACACGTGACTCAGGCGTTCGTGTCATCCGTGATAACGTCGTGATTTTTGAAGGCGAATTAGATACATTAAAACGTTTCAAAGACGAAGTAAAAGAAGTTGCAAGAGGATACGAATGTGGTATTACAATTACAAACTTCAATGACATTAAAGAAGGCGACATTATTGAAGCCTACATTATGGAAGAAGTTAAACGTGCATAATGATTGTATACGTTGAGGTAGAATTCATTATTCAAACTGCCCATTCGTTAAAGGAAAAGCGCGCTGTTTTACAGCGTATGATTACTCGCACAAAACAAAAGTTTAATGTTTCCATTGCAGAAATTGACCACCAAAATGTATGGCAACGTACGAAATTAGCGCTAGTTGCTGTTTCTTCCTCGAAAGAAGCAGCGGAGCGTGAAATCAATCATGCATTACATTATTTAGAGTCAAATCCTTCATGGGAACAGCTTAATGTGTGGCGAGACTATTTATAAGCAGTAAAAATATTTGCGAATGCAGGATGTCTGTGGAGCGTATCAACAAACGCTAACAGCACCTTTAGCGCAAATATTTGAACATCGAAATTGAGGTGACTAATTATGTCTCTACGCTCAAACCGTGTTGCTGAGCAAATGAAAAAAGAGCTTGGTGATATTATTGGCCGTAAAATTAAAGATCCGCGTGTTGGCTTCGTTACTGTTACTGGTGTAGATGTAACTGGTGATTTACAACAAGCGACGATTTATATTACATCTTTAGGCAATGAACGCGAACGTGAGGAAACGTTAAAAGCTTTAGTAAAAGCTGCTGGCTTTATCCGTTCAGAAATTGGTTCTCGTATCCGTTTACGTCGAACACCAGAGTTAATCTTTGAATTCGATTCATCGATTGAATACGGTAACCGTATTGATTCATTGTTACGTGGTTTACACAAAGAATAAGCAAATCAGTAAAAGTCTGCCACATGCATTTTCATGCAGGCAGACTTTTTTTATGCAATTTTGTTTAAGGGGGATTTTTATGAACGGTATTTTACCGCTTTGGAAAGAACGTGGCATGACAAGTCATGATTGCGTATTTAAATTACGAAAAATATTGCGTACAAAAAAAGTTGGCCATACGGGCACATTAGATCCAGGAGTGGAAGGTGTTCTTCCAATTTGTATCGGACAGGCAACCCGCATCGCAGAATATTTAACAGATGCAGGGAAGACTTATGAGGCAGTAATTTCAATTGGGCGAACAACGACAACTGAAGATGCCGAAGGAGAAACAGTTGCAGAAGATAACACAATTAAGTCGTTTACACGTGCAGAAATACTCGATGTATTAGCGTCTTTAACTGGTATCATTAATCAAACACCACCGATGTTTTCAGCTGTCAAAGTAAATGGTAAACGTTTATATGAATATGCACGTAAAGGTGAGACTGTTGAAAGACCAACAAGACAGGTAACAATTTATGCTTTAGAGTTACTAGACGATCAGGAAGTATACGAAGGGCAGGACATTACGTTCCCTGTAAGGATTTCATGTAGCAAAGGGACATATATTCGTACACTTGCTGTGCAAATTGGTGAAGCACTTGGTTATCCTGCACATATGCAAGCACTTGTTCGAACAGCGTCAGGTACTTTTACGCAAGACAATTGCTTTACACTAGCACAAGTTGCCGAATTAATGGAAACTGAACAAATTAATACATGTATTCTACCTGTAGAATATGCCTTATCTGACTATCCATATATTGAAATAACTTCCGCTAATGAAAAAGAAATTTTCAATGGACAAGTGCTTCCAGCAGATGCATTATTAAAGGTGCATGATAAAATTGTGTTTGGAATCAAAGGGAAAGCATTTGCGGTTTATCAAGCCCATCCGACTAAGGAAGGGTACATGAAACCACATAAAATGTTTCCGACGATAGAGTAGGAGGATTTTTTGTATGGAGGTTATTCATTTAAAATACCCACACCAATTACAGCAACGAGAAAGCATACCGCCTTACTCATTGGCTATTGGCTTTTTTGATGGTGTACATATTGGACATCAGGCGGTTATTGATGCGGCCAAGCAAGAGGCGGAAAAGCGACAAATCTCAACTGCCGTTATGACATTTGATCCGCATCCATCTTTAGTGCTAGGCGGACGAAATGAAAAAGTATTTTATATTACATTATTACAGCAGAAATTGCAGTTGTTTGAAGAACAAGGTGTAGATACTGTATTTGTTGTACATTTCACATCGGACTTTGCAAAGCTGTCACCTGCTGCTTTTATTGATACATTTATTCGAGGATTAAACATTCAACACGTTACAGCTGGCTTTGATTTTTCATTTGGTGCATTTGGAAAAGGCACAATGGAAGATATGCGCGCATTAAGTAATGGGGAGTATGGTGTAACAGTTGTCGATAAGAAAACCGATGCGACTGAGAAAATTAGCTCCACGCGTATTCGTAAGTTATTGCAAGAAGGGGATATGGAGGCAGCAAGAATGCTTCTAGGGCGACCTTTTGACATCAAAGGAATAGTCGTGCATGGTGATAAACGTGGACGTACAATAGGCTTCCCTACCGCTAATGTGCAAGCATTAGAAGGTACTTATATTCCAGCAAGTGGTGTGTATGCTGTTCGATTACTTGTACAAAATAATTGGTATGATGGTGTATGTAATGTAGGCTATAAACCAACATTTAAAGATCCTAATGACAAGCAACTGTCTATTGAAGTTCATATTTTAAACTTCGATAAAAATATTTATGGCGAAGAAGTACATGTTGCTTGGTATAAACGTATTCGAAGTGAGCGTAAATTTGATGGCATCGAAGCGTTAAAAACACAAATAGAAAAAGACAAGCAAGAGGCTATTCACTTTTTTAACGTAATAGAATAGACGTTGCCATGTTTGGCAGGACTACGTTATTACTTGCTTGCCCCTTTATTTTATGGTAACATTCATAAGTGCATAAAGTGCTTAACCTTAGCTCGGTATACCGAAGACTCCAACGTTTACTGTGCTAATGGGGATTAAACAATTATTTAGGAGGTCAATACAAATGGCTATTACAAAAGAACGTAAAAACGAAATTATCGCTGAGTACCGTACTCACGAAAGTGACACTGGTTCTCCAGAAGTACAAGTTGCAGTTTTAACAGCTGAAATCAACGCTTTAAACACTCACTTACGTACACACAAAAAAGATTTCCACTCTGAGCGTGGTCTTCTTAAAATGGTAGGTCGTCGTCGTCACTTACTTAAATATCTACGTGAAACTGACGTTCAACGTTACCGTGAACTAATCAATCGTTTAGGCTTACGTCGCTAATTGACAATCGAAAAGCGGGATTATTCCCGCTTTTTCTTTATGTTTATAAAACTTTTAAGCTATTTAAAGTATTCATTTAGTTTGGTACTTCCAAATGGAAAGCGCATGACGAAGTGCAAATGAAACGAAACATCGTGTAGATGTTGGCAACTATTATCATGAATAGAAAAAATTAGCCAAATATAATACAAATATAAGCACAAAAGCAAGCTAAAACGCCATTAAAACCAAATTAAGAAATAAATCCTAAATAAATTGGCAATAACTGAATTTAAATGTATGATTATTTCATGAAATATTTAGCATAGAACAAGCATTTTTGGTACACTTACTATTAGTACATACAGACGAGTAAGTGTTTTTATAATAGAGAGGGGTTCATTGAATGAACGAAAAGAAAGTCTATTCCTACGAATGGGCTGGCCGTCCACTTGTAATTGAAGTAGGACAGTTAGCAAAACAAGCAAATGGAGCAGCATTAGTACGCTATGGTGATACTTCTGTACTTGCAACAGCAACAATGTCAAAATCACCAAAACCACTAGATTTCTTCCCATTAACAGTAAACTACGAAGAACGTTTATATGCAGCGGGTAAAATTCCTGGCGGCTTTATTAAACGTGAAGGACGTCCATCGGAAAAAGCGATTTTAGCAAGCCGCTTAATTGACCGTCCAATTCGCCCAATGTTCCCAGATGGTTTCCGTAATGAAGTACAAGTAATTTCAATGGTTATGTCTAATGATCCTGATTGCACGTCTGAAATGGCAGCTATGGTCGGTTCATCATTAGCATTAGCAATTTCTGATATTCCATTCGGTGGCCCAATTGCTGGTGTACAAGTTGGATATATTGACGGTGAATTCATCGTGAACCCAACAGTTGAGCAGTCTAAAATTTCAACAGTTCATTTATCTGTCGCTGGAAACAAAGATGCTATTAACATGGTTGAAGCAGGCGCTTTAGAAGTACCAGAAGAAGTAATGTTAGAAGCTATTATGTTCGGTCATGAAGAAATTAAAAAAATTATTGCTTTCCAAGAGCAAATTATTGCTGAAGTAGGGAAAGAAAAAATACCTGTAACATTGTTTGAAATTGATGAAGCGATTCAAGCTGATATTAAAGCAGCGTGTGAAACGGAAATGCATGATGCGATTCAAACTGCTGAAAAACATGCACGTGATGAAGCTATCAAAGCAGTGAAAGACCGTATTATCGCTTCTTATGAAGAACAAGAAGCTGATGACACAACAATGAAACAAGTGCATACAATTTTAGATAAAATGGTGAAAGACGAAGTTCGTCGCCAAATTACAGAAGATAAAATCCGTCCAGATGGTCGTAAACTCGATGAAATTCGCCCACTTTCTTCAGAAACAGGTCTATTACAACGTACGCATGGTTCGGCATTATTTACACGTGGACAAACTCAAGCACTGTCAATTTGTACTTTAGGTGCACTTGGCGATGTACAAATTATCGACGGTTTAGGTGTAGAAGAATCTAAACGCTTTATGCATCACTACAATTTCCCTCAATTCTCTGTAGGGGAAACTGGTCCAATTCGTGGTCCAGGTCGTCGTGAAATCGGTCACGGTGCTTTAGGTGAGCGTGCACTCGAAGCAGTAATTCCTGATGAATCTGTATTCCCATATACAATTCGTTGTGTATCAGAAGTACTTGAATCAAACGGCTCAACTTCACAAGCTTCAATCTGTGCTTCTACTTTAGCTATGATGGATGCTGGTGTTCCGTTAAAAGCACCTGTTGCTGGTATTGCAATGGGACTTATTAAAAAAGGTGAGCATTACTCAATTTTAACGGATATCCAAGGTATGGAAGATCATCTTGGTGATATGGACTTTAAAGTAGCTGGTACAGCTAAAGGTGTTACAGCACTTCAAATGGATATTAAAATTGACGGTTTATCTCGCAATATTTTAGAAGAAGCATTAACTCAAGCAAAAATTGGACGTATGCATATTTTAGAATCTATGCTTGCAACACTTGCACAACCACGTGAGAAACTATCTGCTTATGCACCGAAAATCGTAATTGTGCGTATTAATCCAGATAAAATCCGCGATGTCATTGGACCAGGTGGTAAGCAAATTAACAAAATTATTGAAGAAACAGGCGTAAAAATTGATACAGAGCAAGATGGTACAATTTATATTTCTTCAGCAGACGAAGAAATGAACGCACGTGCAAAACAAATTATTGAAGATATCGTACGTGAAGCAAAAGTAGGTGAATACTACTTATCAACTGTTAAACGTATCGAGAAATTCGGTGCTTTCTGTGAAATCTTCCCAGGTAAAGATGGCTTATTACACATTTCTGAAATTCAAGAAGAGCGTACTAAGCAAGTAGAAGATGTATTAAAGCTAGGCGATCAATTACTTGTGAAAGTAATTGAAATCGACAAGCAAGGTCGTGTAAACTTATCTCGTAAAGTAGTTATTCAAGAGGAAAAAGAACGCGCAGAACAAGGTAAATAATTTTATAAATTAAAGGCTGCGTATGATGCGCAGCCTTTTTCAAATAAAACGGTTAAAAAGGAGGAAATTATTTGGTACAAGTACATACATGTCAAAACGGTGTGCGTATTGTGTCCGAGCAAATTGATCATGTAAGATCTGTTGCGCTGGGCATATTTGTCAATGCGGGTTCTCGCTATGAACTTCCAGAAGAGAATGGGATTACACACTTTATCGAACATATGCTTTTTAAAGGGACAAAAACGCGAACTGCTCGCCAAATAGCAGAAGAATTTGATCGTATTGGTGGGGAGCTAAATGCCTTTACTTCAAAGGAAAATACATGCTATTATGCAAAAGTTTTAGATCATCATGCGGAGCTTGCCATAACAATTCTTGCTGATATGTTCTTTCATTCGACTTTTACGGAAGAAGAATTGGAGAAAGAGCGTCAAGTAGTACTAGAGGAAATATTCATGAGTGAAGATGCTCCTGATGATGATGTGCATGAAAAGCTTTGGGAAGTAATGTATCCAAATGATGCACTAGGCCGTCCAATTTTAGGGACTGCTGCTACATTAAAAACATTTACTGCAGATGTGATTCGACAGTATATGGCTAAACATTATGGGCCAGAGTCGATTGTCATTTCCGTGGCTGGCAATATTTCACCGTCACTATTAACGACAATTGAAAACTTATTTGGACAATATGAGGCTTCACCGCATGCTGTGGTACCTGTCTTGACAAATCCACAGTTCCAACCAGGAGAAATTATGAAAACGCGTGATACGGAACAGGCTCATTTAGCGATTTCCTATCCTGCAATTGGGGTCAAAGATCCAGATATGTATAGTTTTATTGCCTTAAATAATATTATAGGTGGTAACATGAGCTCCCGTCTGTTCCAAGAAGTACGTGAAGAGCGTGGCTTAGCTTATACAATTTTCTCCTATCAATCATGCTATGCAGACGTTGGGGCATTTACGATTTATGGCAGTGCAAGTCGCCAACAACTAGCGCAATTGCAGCATACAATTGATGCTACATTGCTAGATATTGTAGCGGGAGGCGTGACTGAGGAAGAGTTAGATAATGCTAAGGAACAGCTAAAAGGAAGCTTTGTGCTTGGTCTTGAAGGAACGGGTGCGCGTATGAATCGGAATGGGACAAGTGAATTAGTTCATCGACGCCATCGTACAGTAGATGAAGTATTGGCGTCAATTGATGCTGTTACGATGGATTCAATAGATCGACTCATTGCCAAAATTTTAAAAGCAGAGCCGGCAATTGCTATAATCGGACCTGAAGCTTAAAAGAGTCTAAAGAGCGGTCACAAAAAATTCATATTTTATTACGAGGCATCTAACGTTCAATCGTTGGATGCCTCGTTTTAGTTTGGCGTCCTCAAATTGATTAGATAATCTGACTTGCGTGTTAAATGTTGAAGTGAAAATAACCTATCTCGCCTTTCATAAAGAGTGGCTAAAACGTATAGCATTAAACTATTTCAGTTGATTTCAGCTACGTGTGGTCGCTTTGCACGGGCACAGAATCAACTAATTATTGAGATGAAAATAAACCTATTTAGCGACAAAGTGCCTGGCACTCAAACAATTATGGAGGGTGTCCAAAAAGCTAGGTATAATTTCCAATTGGAAATTATATTATCAATTAGGCGTTGATATTATCAATGAAGTCTGATATTATAAACGATATTGAATATCATTATCAATTAGTAGGGAGATAGAAAAATGAAAAAGTGGATATGGATTAGTCTTTTAGTAATTGTATGTGCATTAGCAGGATGTGCGAAGCAAGAAGAAAAAAGTGTAGAAAAAGAAACAGATAAACAACAAGATGTAACAGCAGATGTAAAAGAGGATGCATCATCAAAGGCATTTGACGACGGCGTAGATGAGGAAGCATTTCAAAAAGCGTTAGCAAGTTTCCCGACAGAGGTGCCTGAAAAGATCGTCACAACATCTGTCCCATTAACAGAAATGCTTAACCTATTAGGTATTACACCAGTGGGAGTTCCAACATCGACAAATCCACTTCCTAAAGATTTTGAAGCAATTACGAAGATTGGCTCACCGATGGCACCTGATTTAGAAGTAATTTCAAGTTTACAAACAGAGTTAATTATTGGGGCATCAGCTCTTCAAAGCTCATTAGATCAAGCACTTACAGGTATGAATATTCCATCAGCATATTTACCGACAGAGTCATATGACGATTTAAAATTAAGTTTCAAAGTACTAGGTACATACTTTGGGAAAGAAGAAAAAATGAATGAAGTGCTACAAAGTATTGTAGCGAAAGAAAATGA
Organism: Lysinibacillus sp. JNUCC-52; assembly: GCF_015999545.1. Lineage (NCBI taxonomy): Bacteria > Bacillati > Bacillota > Bacilli > Caryophanales > Bacillaceae > Lysinibacillus > Lysinibacillus sp. JNUCC-52. Next base: position 1,584,336 of record NZ_CP065546.1, on the reverse strand, counting down.
ACTAGAAGAACAGGGGAAAGGCAAGGAACTTCCATCTGTAATGTTAGTCATTGGTACATCGGATTCATTCATGGTAATGAACGAAAAATCTTATTTAGGTAGTTTAGTTGAGCGTTTAGGTGCTGATAATATTGCACAATCAGTGTTAAAAGCAGAATCAACATATTCACCAATGAACTTAGAAGACATTGTAGTAGCTGATCCAGATATGATTTTTGTATTAGCATCAGGTGATCACGGAGCAAATGAAGATAAATTTAAGCAAGAAATTGAAAAAAATAGTGCATGGACGCAATTGTCAGCTTATAAAAATGACAAAATCTATATGCTTGATTATAGTACATTTGGTGTAACATCTATTGCCAATGTAGAAACAGCACTTACAACAATTGCAGATTATTTCTACAAGTAAGAATGAGGTTTAACTATGATTAGTACAACGAGAAGTCGCATAATCGTAATTGCTACCTTTGTGCTGACATTAATAGCAGCAATTGTTGCCATTGGACTTGGAAGTGTCCATATTACAATTCCAGAAATACTATCGACGATATTAAATGGCCGAACAAATGAAGGTGTGTATACAACGATAATCTGGGATATTCGACTGCCGCGTGTGTTACTAGCATTGATTATTGGCGCAAATATTGCAATTTCAGGGGCGCTATTGCAGGCGGTAATGGGAAATCCACTAGCTGACCCAGGATTGACAGGTGTAACAAGTGGTGCTGCTGCCTTTGTGTTACTAATTATGTTAGCAAATCCAGAATTCACAAACTATATTCCGATAGCAGCATTTGTAGGAGGCTTACTTGCAGCAACAATTGTCTATGCATTAGCTTGGCGTCGTTCAGGTATTTCTCCAATTACCATTATTTTGTCAGGTGTGGCTGTTAATGCGCTAGGTGGCGGAATCATTGGTTTCCTTTCCATTATGTATAGCGATCGTCTTCCATCTGCTGTGCAATGGTTAAATGGTAGTCTTGCCGCGAAGGGAAATGCTTCGCTCCATATGATTTATCCTTACGCGATTATCGGTTGGATTATATCAATCTTTGCTATCCGAAAGGCGAATATTATCCGCCTAGGGGACCAAGTTGCTGTGAACCTCGGTGAAAATGTAACACGTATTCGCATTATGTTATCAATTTTAGCTGTATTTTTAGCTGCTATTTCAGTAGCGGCAATCGGCATGATTGGTTTTGTCGGCTTAATCGTTCCACATATGGCACGCATGCTTGTAGGCTCAGACTATAAGTACATGCTACCAATGAGTATGGCGATGGGAGCAATTGTATTACTTATTGCAGATACAGGTGGTCGGACATTATTTGCCCCACTAGATATTCCAGCGGGGATAATTATGGCTGTTATTGGTGGACCATATTTCTTATATTTAATGCGAAAGAAGGCGTTTTAATTGTTAAAAATTGAAGAGCTATCTGTCCGTTATGAGCAAAAAGAAGTTGTCCATAATTTTTCATTTGATGTCAAAAAAGGAGAGGTCCTATCCATTATCGGTCCGAATGGCTCTGGAAAGTCTACAATACTAAAGGCCATTGCACGGTTGCAGCCTTATAGTGGTGGGACAATTACCTTCGATGGCGAAAACATACGTCGACTTTCGTCTAAGGAAATTGCACAGAAAATGTGCATACTTAGTCAGCGAAATCAAGCACCAGCAGATATTTCAGTTCGTAATTTAGTCGCATATGGTCGTTACCCACATAAAAAATGGTTTGAACGTTTAAATGCTGAAGATGAAGCAATCATTGATTGGGCATTAGAGAAAACGCAATTAATGCATTATCGAGATCAACCTATAGCAGCGTTATCTGGTGGAGAATCGCAACGCGCATGGATTGCGATGGCATTGACACAGCGACCACAAATTTTATTATTGGATGAGCCTACGACCTATTTAGATATTGCCCATCAACATGAAGTACTGGAATTAGTACGAGAGCTTAATCGTGAAATGGGGATGACGGTTGTCATGGTGCTCCATGATCTAAATCAAGCATCTAGTTATAGCGACCAAATTGTCGTTGTAAAGGACGGATACCGAGCACAAATTGGTACACCTGAAGATGTGATGACAGAACAAATGATTCAGCAAATTTATCGGATGGAAGCGGAAATACAATATGTATCATGGGATTCTGCTCCACGAATTCAATTAAAAAGTACTGTGAAGGCATAGGAGGAAATAGGATGCAAAAAGAAATGAACATGGACCAAATTAAACAAGATTATGAAACGTTTTTACAAGGTAAAAAAAGTTGTGTGCTTAGTCTTGTAGATGCAGAAGGTAAGCCGTTCAGCAGTACTACACCATTTGTGCGACTAAACGGGAAATTCTATGTTTACATTAGTCGAATCGCTGAGCATTTTAAATTAATGGAGCAGTCTCAATTTGTTGATTTAATTTGTGTGGCAGATGAGGCCGTGACAGCGAACCCATTTGCTACAGAACGTGCACGTTGGCAATGTACACCAACTTTATTAGGTAATGAAGGCTATGAAGAAGTATTTGCATTATTCGATGAAGTGCATAATGCAAAAATGATGCAACTGTTACGTACACTTGATTTTTCGTTATTTGAGCTAACGCCATTGGAAGGTCGTTACGTTGTCGGCTTTGGTAAAGCGTTTGATATTGATGTAACTACTGATACATTAAAACATGTAGTAATTGATAAAAAATAATTTTTAATGACTTGCTACAAGGTGTAGCTAAAGTGAAGCCATGCCCGCGAAAAGTGTCTACTCGGAGCGGCAACCCGTAAACAAAATAGCTTGCACCTTATATGTACATCGTAAGCCCCACCACTTTTCTTTTCGTGGTGGGGCTTGTTATATTTAATAGATCTCTTTTGCTCTATACAGCACATGGCATTTTCGAAAAACGAAAATACTGATGATGGCGCTAATGACTGTTGGTATTAACATGACTGACAAATTAGCAGCTACCATTGATAAATAATAATGGATCGGAAAATTGATAGAAAAAATAAGTAATACATAAATGATCATTCTAAAGGACCGCATCCCTTTAGTTTCCTCTATATGATGTGAATAAAATTGCGCACAAACAAGCAAAATAGCGCAGCTAATATTTGCGAAATAAATAGCGAAATGTTCGTAGCTATCGCTATGTACGAAAAACGGTGAAAAATAAATAGGAGCAGATGTGATAAAAAGTAGTGCAATTAAGCCATAACAATAAAGGTAATCCGCTTGTAACTGCATCTTTTTCGTTAAAGGAAGACTATTAACAAACAGTTCCCACTTCGCTTTATGATCTTGCGTATACATGCTTTCGACTATCGTCACAGAAAAAATTAACGCAAACATGACGATAGAAGAGTTACTGAAAAAACGGACGTTTACGAAAGTAATGGTCACACTAATAGTTAGCACGATTAAAATATACCACTTTTGCATAGACAATCTATGCCATACTAAAGCTTCCATAGTACATACAACCTCCCTCCTAAAATTCCTTACGTTTATAGATTGCTGTTGAAATAAGAGAAGATATCCATAAAATAAAAAGTCCGATAAAAGGTGCGAGATAGCTCAAATGTTGTAGTTTAGAAACAACTAGCAAAATATTCGCAAAGTACTCATCTAACATACCGATAATCAAGCCTGGAATAAAGCATAGGAAAATAAGAACGTATCTTCCTTTTATAGAGCCGAATTTTATATAGATTGGTAATAATAAAGCAAGCATACATAATGCTGCCGCAATAATAAGGTTAAATGTAAGGAAATAATTAACTGTTTCCCAATTGTTGGTGAAGTGATTAATTATCAAAACTATAGGTAACGCAATAATCAAACCAATAAACATCAGTAATAGGCCGAGCATGTATTTACTAAGAACAATTTCGCTCTTTGAAATGGGTAATGTATTGGCATATTTATCAAAATCACATAGTTCATCATAAGTAAGAGCAGTGACTGCTTGAATAATTAGGATAAATAAAAGAAAGGGAAAAATAAAATATCCTTGCCCAAATACAAAGGATATAAAAAGAATAGGTAAAAGAAAAAGGACTTGTGTCTTTAATTGCCGTTGAATGGTCATTAAATCTTTCACTAGAAGAGCAGTCATAATTGAACACTACCTTTCACGTAAAATAGCATGATATCTTCAATAGTAGGCCTTTCAACGGTAAATGCTTCACTTATTTCGTTTTTTAGAACAAGTACCTCTAGCCCGAAAGCGCCATTACGTTTGCGGATAATGGCTTGCTCAGGTAAATCGCTTACTTCCTCTTTATTGCCTTTGAAAATAGCGTAGTCATACAGCAAAATATCCTTGCTTTCACTAAATAAAATTTCTCCATTATGAATGAATGTTATATAATCCGCTATCTTTTCCAGATCACTCGTTATATGTGATGAAAATAAAATGCTATGTGTTTCGTCCTGCATAAAATCTAAAAATAAGTCGAGAATTTCATCACGTATAATTGGATCTAGTCCACTTGTCGGTTCATCTAAAATTAATAATTTTGGATGATGCGATAACGCTAATGCAATCGACAGCTTCATCCTCATTCCACGGGATAACTTCTTTACTTTTTTTCGCTCAGGTACTTTAAATTGAGCCAGTCGCTCAAAATAATAGGTAGAATCCCATGTTTTAAATACTTTTTTCATGAATTTGTCGAGCTGCGTCGCATTAAGCGTTTCAGGTATGTGCAAGTCGTCGAAAACGACACCGATGTCGTTTTTTATCGCAAGCTCATGTTCGACAATATCTTTGCCGAAAAGAAAAATTTCGCCATATTCTTTTTTTAATAAATTGAGTATGCATTTAATGGTAGTTGACTTACCTGCACCGTTCTCTCCAACAAAGCCCATAACAGTTCCTTGAGGTACTGAAAAACTAATATCCTTTAATGAGAAACCTGCAAAGCTTTTGTGTACATCGTGAATTTCGATGGCATTCATTTAGTGGTCCTCCTCTACAATTAACGAAAGTAAGTCTGCTAATTCCTCTTTTGTAAGCCCTGCAGTTTTAGCTGTTCTTACGGCTTTGTGCAAATACTCCTCTACTTGACGCAATAATTCCTCACGAAGAAAGTCTTGGTTGCGTTCAGTGACAAAACTGCCCTTCCCAGCGACCGTTTCAATGAAGCCATCTCGCTCCAAATCTGCATATGCCCGTTTTGTTGTCATAACGCTAATTTTAAGATCCTTTGCGAGTGCACGAATAGAGGGGAGTGCATCGCCAGCTTGTAATTTATTAGCTAAAATTGCCTCTTTTAGCTGTATAGTAATTTGCTCGTAAATTGGTTTATCACTCGCATTACTTAAATGGATATGCACAAATCTTCACCTCTTATTTCTCTAAAACTGTATATACACACTATACACAGTTCGGTCGAAAGTTGCAACATTGAAGTACTTTCAATATCGGGCACGATTTGCAAAAACTCGGCATATATTGGGTTAACGGCTCAAGGAGGGAGATGAGGCATGCTATTATCTGAAATGGTGGATAAAGAGTTAATTCAAGTTGAAGGTGGTGTACATTTTGGCATACTGGCCCACACAGAATGCCTATTAGATGTGCAAACAGGAAAGATACATGGATTTGAGATTATTAAAGAAAAATTACCATTCCAAAAGAAGAAAGTGAAAGTTAGCGAAATGATTCCATGGCATGAAATTATATTAATTGGGGAAGATCGTATTTTATTTAACAAAACAACGACGGTACAGTCCGAATTTTTACAGTGAGGTGAGCTTTTGGAAAACGAAAAATGGCTGGTGATCGGCGAGGACTCAAGATTGAAAGAATTAGCAACGATGCTACGTAGTCCTTCACGTACAGTATTCTATAAAAGAACTTCTGTTTGGAATGAGGAGTTAAATAAACTTGTTTTAGAGTTTCAGCCCAATAAAATTATTCTGCCTATACTTCCTTTGAAGATAGAAGTAGAACAATTATATGGCATATCACAAGTTAAGTTTTATACTGGGCGATTGACAATGCATTGGAAACAATTGCTTGAAAAAAATGAGACCAATTGTTATTTACAGCAAGAGTCCTTTATTTGGCAAAATGCAAGGTTGACAGCGGAGGGATTTATCGCAACGTTTTACGGACTCGAGCAGAAATGTATTTACGGACAAAACTTTACTATCGCAGGCTTTGGGCGCATCGCCAAAATGCTCGCTTCTTTACTAGTAAAAATGGGTGCTAATGTCCATATTGTTGCGCGTTCAGTGGTACAAGTGAGTGAAGCGAAAGCTTATGGCTATAAAGCGTCTGATTTAGATGATCGCAAATGGTCGGTACATGATGGTATTTTCATCAATACGATTCCTGCTAAGTGGATTACAGAATCGTTTCAAGATTATGTGCCTGCCGTGTTATATGATTTAGCATCAGAGCCAGGCTGCTTAGATATTGATGCTGACCAGTTACAGACATATGTACTATTGCCATCATTACCTGGGAAATACTTTGCACATAATGCGGCAGAAATTTTGTGCAAGGCAATAGAGGAGGAAGAAAATTGCTGACGGGTAAACGAATTGGTTTAGGTATTACGGCTTCACATTGCACGTATGAGGATGTTGTACCCAAAATTCAAAACTTTATTAATGCAGGGGCTACAGTTATCCCGATTATTACCCATTCGGTATTACATGCCGCGACACGTTTCGGTACAGGAGAAGAATGGATAGAAAAAATTGAGGCACTGACAGGAGAAAAAGTTATTTCTTCTATAAAAGAAGCAGAACCATTTGGACCATCCAATCCATTGGATGCAATGGTTATAGCGCCAATGACAGGTAATAGTATTAGCAAATTTGCCAATGCAGCGACAGATAGCCCTGTGTTGATGGCGGCAAAGGCAACGTTACGAAATGGTTCGCCTGTCGTTCTAGGCATTTCCACAAACGATGCGCTTGGACTTAACGGCATCAATATTATGAAATTGCTCAATTCAAAAAATATCTACTTTATCCCATTCGGTCAGGATTCTCCACATGGAAAACCGAATTCTTTAATAGCTGATTTTACTCAAATGGTCGAGACGGTTGATGCAGCAATTACGCATAAAAAACAATTACAGCCATTGTTGATACAATATTTCAAATAAATCATTAATTGCACACAATTTTCAGTATTTTTATGATACAATAGCACACATTATGGAACTTGTATTCAAGGAGAGATGACAGATGACTAAGCAGTTAACAGTTGCAGTTGTAGGGGCAACAGGAGCAGTAGGTTCAAAAATGATGGAACAGCTAATTAAACGAAAATTTCCAATAGGACACATTAAATTTTTAGCTTCTGCACGTTCTGCAGGAAAACCAATCGAATTTAATGGTAAGACATATACAATTGAAGAAGCGACACCAGAAGCTTTTGAAGGCGTCAATGTCGCTTTATTCTCTGCGGGTGGTTCTGTATCGGCAGTACTAGCGCCTGAAGCGGCAAAACGCGGGGCAGTAGTTATTGACAATACGAGCCATTTCCGTATGGATCCAGAGGTACCGCTAGTTGTACCTGAAGTGAATCGCGGCGATCTTGCTAAACATAATGGGATTATCGCCAATCCAAACTGCTCTACAATTCAAATGGTTGCAGCACTTGAACCAATTCGTGCGACATTTGGCTTAACGAAGGTATTAGTATCAACATACCAAGCAGTTTCTGGTGCAGGGATTTCTGCAATTGAAGAATTAAAAGCACAAAGCGCAAACTGGGATGCAGGTAAAGATGTAGAAGCAAATATTTTACCAAGTGGTGGCGACAAACGTCATTTCCCAATTGCTCGTAATGTCATTCCACAAATCGATAAATTTACAGACAATGGCTTTACATACGAAGAAATGAAAATGATTAATGAAACGAAAAAAATTATGCATGCACCAGAGTTAAAAGTGGCTGCTACTTGCGTACGTGTACCAGTCGTTTCAGGACATTCTGAATCTGTTTATATTGAAGTAGAAAAAGATACAACAGTTGAAGGGATTTTCGAAGTATTACGTCATGCACCTGGAATTGTTTTACAGGATGATATCGCAACACAAACTTACCCAATGCCAATTTACGCTGAAGGGGAAGATGCTACCTTTGTAGGACGTATCCGTCAAGACTTAGACAATAAAAAGGGATTCCATCTATGGATCGTATCAGATAATTTATTAAAAGGCGCTGCATTGAACTCTATCCAAATTGCAGAAGCAATGCTTGAGGATAACTTACTATAAGAGGGGTGTAAGGATGAATTTAGGTCGAATTGGAACGGCAATGATAACGCCGTTTAAGGAAGATGGTACGATTAATTATCCAGAACTAGAACGTATTATTAATTACTTAATAGATAATGGCACTGATTGCATTGTTGCATGTGGCACAACCTCCGAAAACCCAACTATGACCACAGAAGAAAAAATTGAAGTTGTAAGATTTACAGTAGAGAAAGTAGCAGGTCGTGTACCAGTTATTGCAGGTACAGGTGATAATGAAACGGCTTATTCTATTGCGATGACGCATAAAGCCGAAGAAAATGGTGCTGATGGTATTATGTTAGTTGCACCATATTATAATAAACCAAATCAACGAGGGATTTACGCGCACTTTGAAACTATTGCAAAAGAAACTAGGCTACCTGTAATGCTTTATAATGTACCGGGACGCACAGGTGTAAACGTAGCATATGAGACGTCAGTTGATTTAAGTAAAATTCCTAATATCTCTTGGATTAAAGAGGCGAGCGGGAATTTAGATCAAATGGGCGATATTATAGAAAACGTTGAAGCTGTTGATAATTTCTTTGTATATAGTGGAGATGACGGATTAACATTACCTTTGCTTGCAATAGGTGGCGCTGGTGTAATTTCAGTAGCGTCGCATGTTGTTGGAAATGATATGCAGCTAATGATTAAATTGTTTGAAGAAGGTAACCATCAACAAGCTGCAAAAATTCATAGAGCATTATTACCATTAGTACGTGCATTGTTTGCACAACCAAATCCTTCACCAGTAAAATACGCAATGACTAAATTAGGCTTTGATACATTAAATGTTCGTCTACCAATGGTAGAAATGACAGATGAAGAAAAAGCAAACTTTGATTTAGTATGGGAAACCTATCAAGAAAAAGCAAAAAGTTTTAGATAGTGATAGATGATACTATAGACAAACTCAGCAATATGAGTTTGTCTATAGTTTTTTTAACATTGCGATGCCATTCACTACGTAAAAATCCACTTCGCTTTCCGTGGGCACGGAGGAGTTTTCGTGGATTTTTACTTGATATTAAATATATAAATTGTCAGAATTCAGAATTGTTTGAGTGACTGGCACTACGTTTCTAAGTAAAACCTACATTTTTAATTTGTGCAAAAGCTTTGCAAACCGTATAATGAAAATAAGTGGTTGCTGTTCGGGATATTTTTTAGGAGGAAACAAATTGACAAAAAAGAAAAATGAACTTATTCGCATCATTCCACTAGGTGGCGTGGGCGAAATCGGAAAAGCAATGTGCGTAGTAGAAATTGACGAAGAGCTATTTGTAGTAGATAGCGGTTTAATGTTCCCAGAAGACGAGATGCTGGGCATTGACATCGTAATTCCTGATATTACGTATTTAGAAGAAAACAAAGAGCGTGTGAAAGGGATTTTCTTAACACATGGTCACGAGGATGCTATTGGCTCGATTGCTTATATTTTACAAAAAGTGAAAGCGCCAGTGTACGGATCAAAATTAACGATTGCACTAGCAAAAGAACATTTAAAGGAACTACCTGCACCACATCAGGTGAAGTTCTTTGAAGTAACAAACCGAAGCCGTATGAATTTTAATTCTACGTATGTAACATTCTTCCATACAACACATAGTATTCCCGATTCATTAGGGGTTGTGTTCCATACTTCTGAAGGGGCGATTGTTCATACAGGAGAGTTTAAATTCGACCAATCTGCGACAGGTAAGTTCAAGCCAGATTTAGCAAAAATGGCGCAGTTAGGTGAAGAAGGCGTATTTATTTTACTTTCTGAGTCTTGTGAAGCAGAGCGACCAGGCTATACGACATCTGAAATTGTGATTGAGGAACAACTATCAAAAACTTTCCATTCAGCACCAGGTCGTATTTTAGTAGCTGTATACGCATCGAACTTCATTCGTATTCAACAAGTATTAACGCAAGCTCAAAAATCATTCCGTAAAGTGGCGATTGTAGGAAAACCTTTAGAAAAAGCTGTTGATTTAGGTGTACAGTTAGGTTATTTAACGGTTGAAGAAGATACTATTATTCCTATCTCTGAGATACAAAAATATCAAGAAGAAGAAATTATTATTATCGCAACAGGTAATAGAGGCGAACCGCTAGATGCGCTTGAAAAAATCGTTCGCAAGCATCACCGAGATATTAAGATTAAACAAAATGATACAGTACTCATTACGTTTACTCCGTCTCCAGGCATGGAAGTACAAATGGCTAACACAATGAACTCCATTGCAAAAGCAGGAGCTGAAATTTTAACATCAAGCAAAAATGTCCATGTTTCTGGGCACGGCAGCCAAGAAGATTTAAAGCTAATGCTGAATTTAATGCAGCCAAAGTACTTTATCCCTGTTCAAGGTGAATATCGTATGCTTATTGCACACTCTAAGCTAGCTCAACAATTAGGGATGCAAAAATCACAAATTTTCATCGCCGATAAAGGTGATATTGTAGAATATAAAAATGGTAAAATGCGCATGAGTGGTCGTGTACAAGCTGGCAATGTATTAATTGACGGTATTGGTGTAGGCGATGTTGGAAACATTGTGTTACGTGATCGTAAATTACTATCACAAGATGGTATATTCATTGTTGTTGTTACATTAAACCGCGCACAAAAGAAAATCGCATCAGGTCCCGAAATCTTATCGCGAGGTTTTGTCTATGTACGTGAATCAGAGCAACTGATGGTGGAAGCATCGGAAATTGCGAAAAACGTCATTGAAAAATACGTTGGAAAAGATACATTTGAATGGACAAACATTAAGCAAGAAATTCGAGATACATTGAATACTTATTTATTCCAAAAAACGAAGCGCCGCCCAATGATTATCCCAATCATTATGGAATATTAAAATTTTAAATGACTATCTTTACGCACGTTGCTAATAACGTGACATTTACGTAGCATTGCCGATTGAATTTTCAAAAGGTTTGCTGAATGTCTAATATGAAAATACGACATTACCTATGCAAGTAACCTTTGAAAAAGGTCTTGCCCACTGGTGAAAGTTGTTTTTAGAGCAAGGTATGGAAAAGTAGCGAAGGAGAAAGGATTTTCTAGCCGATAAAAACGGTGGAAAATCCTTTTTTTGAAATAATCGGGTTCTACATGATATTATTCGCTACATATATAGAATGGATTGCAAAAGAAGGTGAAAAAGATGGCAAGTAGTAAAAGAAGAAAAACAACAAAATCAAAACCAACATCTGACAAAAAAGAAATGCATCCACTCATGTACGAAATTTTAGGGCTCATCTTAATCGCAATTGCGGTCATTATGATTTTTGAATATGGCATGATTGGACGTATTTTACAAACAATTGCCATGTTCCTTTTAGGGAATTTACATTTTGCAGTGCCATTTATGCTGATATTTGTTGCATTGCTACTAATGATTGGGCAGAAAAAAGTAAGCATGAAGGATCGACTAATTTTAGGGATGCTGTTAATTGTCATGAGCTTAACTATTTTTAGTCATGGGATTTTATTTGAGCAATTATCCAAATCAGGTGGCTTATTATCTGAGTCGGTTTTGAGAGAGTCGTGGCGAATATTAATTAATTCAGAGGGTGTGATTCATCGCAGTGATGCCCTTGGTGGCGGAATGGTAGGCGCCTTGCTATTTAGTGGCCTCCATGTATTATTTGAAGCGACAGGTGCGAAAGTAGTTGCTTGGGTTATTTTCTTTATCGGCTTAATTTTAGTGACGGGCAAGGCACTCGTTCCATATTTAGCTGAAAAAATGCCTGTACTTTTTGGGAAATGGCAAAAAAAACATAAAGAAAAGAAAAAAAATACGCCAAAGAAACCAAAACGTCGCCGTTCAAGAGCAGAAAGTACGGCCGACGAAGTTGCGGCTGTTGACCATGCCCATGATGTACATGAAGAAGAAGAAATTTCTCATGAGCCCATCATCTCAGCCTTTACACAAAATGTATCACATGAACGAGAAGAGACGATGCCAATAGCTGAGCACGTGGAAGTGGAAGAGGGAGAAAGCATGGATGACGTCCATATTGGCAGTGCAGATGCTGTAGAAAATGCAGATTATCAGCTTCCCTCATTTAATCTTTTACAAATGCCTCCTCAGCATGACCAGAGTGGTGAATATTCCGTAATTCAGGCAAATGCGAAAAAGTTAGAGCAAACATTGCAAAGTTTCGGAGTAAAGGCAAAAGTGACGCAAGTCCATTTAGGACCTGCAGTTACGAAATATGAAATATTGCCAGATATCGGCGTAAAAGTAAGTAAAATAGTTAACCTTCAGGACGACCTAGCTTTAGCACTTGCAGCGAAGGATATTCGTATGGAGGCACCTATTCCTGGTAAATCAGCAATAGGTATTGAAGTACCAAATAGTGAGGTAGCAATTGTGACATTGCGAGAAGTGCTGGAATCAAAGGATGGAGCGAAACCAGATGCATTGTTACAAGTAGCGCTTGGCCGTGATATTACTGGACAAGCCGTGTTAGCAGAGCTTAATAAAATGCCGCACTTACTTGTAGCGGGTTCAACGGGCAGTGGGAAAAGTGTGTGTATAAATGGCATTGTGGTATCCATACTAATGCGAACAAAGCCACATGAAGTGAAACTGATGATGATTGACCCTAAAATGGTGGAATTGAATGTTTATAACGGGATTCCACATTTGTTAGCGCCAGTTGTAACTGATGCTCGAAAAGCGTCACAAGCACTTAAAAAAGTAGTATCGGAAATGGAACGACGCTATGATTTATTTTCACATACGGGTACTCGAAATATTGAAGGCTATAATGGCCATGTCCAAAAAGTAAATGAGCAAACAGAAGAAAAGCATCCGAAGTTGCCGTATATTGTTGTGATCGTCGATGAGTTAGCAGATTTAATGATGGTAGCCTCAAATGACGTCGAGGATTCCATTACACGTTTAGCGCAGATGGCTCGTGCAGCAGGTATTCATTTAATTTTAGCGACTCAAAGACCAAGCGTCGATGTTTTAACGGGGGTTATTAAGGCAAACATTCCTTCACGAATAGCATTTGCTGTGTCATCAGCGATTGATTCGAGAACAATTTTAGATATGGGTGGGGCAGAACGTTTGCTTGGCCGTGGCGATATGTTATTTTTACCTGCGGGTGCTTCTAAACCTAAACGAGTACAAGGGGCATTTTTATCTGATCAGGAAGTTGAAGCAGTTGTTGATTTTGTTATAGAACAACAAAAAGCGCAGTATCAAGAAGAGATGATTCCGAGTGAAGAAGAAACAATTTTAGAAGAAACAGATGAATTATTTGACGAGGCAGTCCAATTAGTTGTCAATATGCAGACAGCTTCGGTGTCCATGTTACAGCGTCGCTTCCGTATTGGCTATTCTCGCGCTGCTCGCATAGTCGATCAGATGGAACAACGCGGTATTGTCGGGCCTCCAGAGGGCAGTAAGCCTCGCCAAGTACTTATCCATCAGTACGATAACTAATTCCTGAAAAAGGAAAAATAATCATTTTTTTCAGTATTTATGTCCAAATGTTTGCAACAAAAAGAAGGAAAAAATGATTTCTATAATTGATTTTGCTTAAAATAGTTTATTTCATTCTGCAAAAATGTTATATTTATGAACGATTAGTAGGAATGTTGTACATCAGATGTCTGATCTCTGATTTTGGTGGTGATTTATGTGACTATAAAAGCAGATCATCGTCATCTCTATCTTCAAGTAATTGATCGTTTAAAGTCTGACATTGAGACGGGCGTTTTTAAAGAAAATGAAAAACTTCCTTCAGAGTTTGAATTATCGAAATCACTAGGGGTAAGTCGAGCAACACTTAGGGAAGCGCTTCGACTGTTGGAAGAGGAAAATGTGATTGTGCGTCGACATGGGGTTGGTACTTTTGTAAATCCTAAGCCGTTGTTTACTTCAGGCATCGAGCATTTATCCAGTATTTCTTCTATGATCGAAACAGCAGGTATGGAACCAGGGTCTCGTTTTTTAAAGGCAACGGAGAATATCCCTTCTGATGAAGATTTAAAACGCTTCCAATGTGATGGCGAGGATAAAATACTCACGATTGAACGTGTCAGAACTGCGGATGGTGAGCCAGTAGTTTATTGTATAGACAAATTACCAGCCAGCTTCCTGCCTACTGACTTTGTTGACAAAAAAGAAGTTTCACTTTTCTCTGCACTTGAACAATCGGGTAAAATTCATGTTGCCTATGCTGTAACTTATATTGATCCAGTTGGGTATCATGAACAAGCATCACCGATATTAAATTGTGGTCGTGAAACTGCTCTTTTAGTATTGAAACAGCTCCATTATGATGATAATGATCAAGTAGTGCTGTATTCAAAAAATTATTTCCGAGCTGATAAATTCAGCTTCCATGTAGTACGTAAACGGGTGTAGAACATTTCTAAATTATTTTCCTGCTAATTACAATACCTCGGGGGGTTAACAAAATGAAAAAACGTAAATTTGGTTTAGTATTATCTTCAGTTTTAGCTGCAAGTGCAATTTTAGGTGCATGTGGTGCGAAAGACGAAGAAAAACCTGCAAAAGACAATGCGGCATCAGGAGACAAAAACACTGAGGAAACTTTCTCAGTAGGTATGGTTACTGACGTAGGTGGCGTTGATGACAAATCATTTAACCAATCTGCTTGGGAAGGTGTTCAAGCTTATGGTAAAGAGCACAACCTGAAAAAAGGTGATGGATTCGACTACTTACAATCAGCTTCTGACGCTGACTATGAAACAAACTTAAACAACTTAATTCGTCGTGACTTTAACTTAGTATTCGGTATTGGTTTCATGATGGCTGATGCAATTGAAGCAGTAGCAACAGAAAACCCAGACAATCATTTTGCATTAATCGATGCTGAAGTAAAAGACGAAAACGTTGTATCTGTTCTTTTCAAAGAGCAAGAAGGCGCATTCTTAGCGGGTGTAGCTGCTGCTAAAATGTCTAAATCAGGTAAAATCGGTTTCGTAGGTGGCGTAGATATTCCAGTAATCAATCGTTTTGAAGCTGGTTTCGTTGAAGGTGCTAAAGCTGTTAACCCTGATATCGAAATTCAACGCAACTATACAGGTGCATTTGACAAAGCGGATCTTGGTAAAATCGCTGCAAACAGCATGTACTCTTCAGGCGTAGATATTATCTTCCACGCTGCAGGTGCAACTGGTAACGGTGTATTCTCTGAAGCTAAAGAACGTAAAGCAAAAGATCCTAATGCCAATGTTTGGGTAATCGGTGTAGACGCTGACCAATACGATGAAGGTAAAGTAGATGATAAAACAAACATTACTTTAACTTCTATGTTAAAAGGTGTTAACGAAGCAGTAGTAGATATTTCTAACAAAGCGAAAAATGGTGAATTCCCAGGTGGTACAACAGTTGTTTACGGTCTAGCTGAAGACGGCGTTAAACTTGCTGACTCTCGTGGTGCAATTCCAGCAGACGTACAAGCTGTTATTGACGAATATAAAGAAAAAATTGCTAGCGGTGAAATCGTAGTTCCAGAAAAAGTGGAAAAATAATTCATCTCTGAATCATCATAAGGGCTTTACAACTGCCCTTATGATGATTTTTCAATCTATCGTTATATTTAGACTATTTGTAATACTCTGTTGGATACATTTTATTTTTATAGTATTTTTAAAATAAGATTATTATATTATCGTAAGCTTAAGATAATGATGGTACCAAGTTAATAGAAGAAAGGTTTCTAACGATGACCTTTCCTGTATTAATTTATATTTCTGTTAGAAAATGCCTTACCTTTAGGTGGGGTTCAATACAGGTGTTTTTTTATTTTAAGAAATTGCAACGCTTTTGAACTATGCTAAACCTTAGGCTGTATTGCAATAGAGGCAGGTAGAAATACACTAGAGTACAATGTTTTAGAGAAAATTGCCTATAAGGGAGTGACAATATTGGAATACGTGATTGAAATGCTTGGAATCCGCAAAGAGTTTGGTGATTTCGTAGCAAATAATAATATCACCCTCCAACTAAAAAAAGGCGAAATCCATGCGCTATTAGGAGAAAATGGTGCGGGTAAATCGACTTTAATGAACGTCCTTTTTGGTCTGTATCAGCCAGAAGGTGGAGAAATTTGTGTTCGTGGGAAAGCTGTTAAAATTACAAACCCGAATGTTGCCAATGATTTAGGGATTGGCATGGTGCATCAACACTTTATGTTGGTGGAAAACTTTACAGTAACAGAAAACATTATTTTAGGTTCAGAGCCTACTAAGATGGGCGTAGTCAATATTAAAGACGCAGCTAAAAAGGTGCAAGCGCTTTCTGAGAAATATGGTTTAGATGTAGATCCAAATGCTAAAATCGAAGATATTACAGTTGGTATGCAGCAACGTGTGGAGATTTTAAAAACACTATATCGTGGTGCAGAAATATTAATTTTCGATGAACCAACTGCTTCTTTAACACCACAAGAAATTACAGAGCTAATTCAAATAATGCGTCGACTAATCGCTGAAGGTAAATCGATTATATTAATTACGCATAAGCTTAAAGAAATTATGGATGTTTCTGACCGCGTAACAATTATTCGTAAAGGTGAAGGCATTGGGACGGTTGTTACAGAAGAGACAAACCCTAATCACTTAGCTGAGTTAATGGTTGGACGTCAAGTTGAGTTTAAAACAGAAAAAATCGATGCGAATCCAACTGATGAAGTACTGACAATTGAGAATTTAGTCGTAACTGACTATCGTAATATCGATAAAGTAAAAGGTCTTAACCTCAATGTACGTAAAGGTGAAATTGTTGGTATCGCTGGTATCGATGGCAATGGTCAATCGGAGTTAATCGAGGCTATTACAGGCTTGCGTAAAGTGAAAAGCGGTCTCGTGAAGTTTAACGGCAAAGATGTAACAAACATGAAACCACGTAAAATTACTGAACAGGGTGTTGGACATATCCCACAAGACCGTCATAAGCATGGTTTAGTATTAGACTTCCCAATTGGTCATAATATTGTACTTCAAACATATTACCAATCGCCAATTGCAAAAGGCATTGTTATGGATTATAAGAAAGTTTCAGAAAAAGCGAATCAAATTATTAAAGAATACGATGTGCGTACAGGTAATGGCGAAATGACGCCTGCACGGGCGCTATCAGGTGGTAACCAGCAAAAAGCGATTATTGGTCGTGAAATTGACCGAGATCCTGACTTATTAATTGCTGCACTACCGACACGTGGACTTGACGTAGGGGCAATTGAATTTATTCACTCTCGTCTAATCGAGCAACGTGATAAAGGAAAAGCCGTATTATTAATTTCATTTGAATTAGATGAAGTAATGAATGTTTCCGACCGTATCGCTGTTATTTATGATGGTCAAATTGTGGATGAATTAAATCCAAAAGAAACAACAGAGCAAGAGCTTGGTCTATTAATGGCGGGACAAAGTAAAAAAAATAGCACAAATATAGCGAAGGAGGGGAACGACTAATGTCAAATCGTGTCATTAATATACTCGTTCCTATCATCTCTATTATTATCGGTTTAATTGTAGGTGCTATCGTAATGGTAGTCAGCGGCTATGATCCTATATTAGGATATAGTGCACTTTGGACAGGTATTTTTGGAGATTCATATTCAATAGGGAACACGATCCGTCAAATCACACCATATATCTTGGCAGGTCTTGCGGTAGCATTTGCCTTCCGTACAGGGTTATTCAATATCGGTGTTGAAGGTCAATTAATTTTAGGTTGGCTTGCAGCAGCATGGGTAGGCTATGCTTTTGATTTACCAAAAATTATTCACTTACCATTAGCGTTGCTAGCAGCGGCGGCGGCGGGTGCATTTTGGGCCTTTATTGCAGGTTTCTTAAAAGCGAAATTTAAAGTTCATGAAGTAATTGCGACAATTATGTTAAACTATACAGCGCTTTATATTGCAAACGCTGTAATTAAAAAATTGTCAGATGGAAGCTTTAAAACAGAACGTGTTCTTGAATCCGCTTCATTACGTTCTCCGTTTTTAAGAGAGCTTACAGACAACTCAAGTCTTCACTATGGGATCCTAGTTGCACTTCTTATGGTAGTTGTAATGTGGTTCATTTTAGAAAAAACAACACGTGGTTATGAGCTTAAAGCAGTAGGCTTTAACCAAAATGCAGCAGATTATGCTGGTATGAGTGTCAATAAAAATGTCATTTTAGCTATGACAATTTCAGGTATGTTTGCAGGTCTTGGCGGTGCGATGGAGGCGCTTGGTACATTCCAAAATGCATCTATTAAAGCTGGCTTTACAGGGATTGGTTTTGACGGTATTGCCGTTGCCTTACTTGGTGCCAATACACCACTTGGCGTAGTATTTGGGGCTTCTTTATTTGGCTCATTAAAATACGGTGCTCTTAACATGCCGAATGCTGCAGGAATTCCAGAGGAAATTGTGTCTATCATTATTGCCTTAATTATCTTCTTTGTAGCATCAGGTTACGTCATTCGGGTTGGATTACAAAAGTTAAGTAAGAAAAAGGAGGGACAATAACATGAGCTTTTTAGAAATGTTATATTTCATCATCCCTTCTGCAATCCTTTATGCGACACCATTAATTTTCACTGCTATTGGTGGTGTATTCTCTGAGCGTTCAGGTGTTGTTAACATCGGGCTAGAAGGTTTAATGATTGTCGGCGCATTTGTTGGTATTTTTGTCAATTTAGAGTTTGCAGCACAATTAGGTTCTGCAACAGTATGGGTAGCTATGCTGGCAGCTGTTATTGTAGGTGGAATCTTCTCCTTGCTACATGCGGTGGCATCTATCTCTTTCCGTGCCGATCAAACGGTATCAGGGGTAGCAATCAACTTACTTGGTTTAGCTGTTACTGTATTCTTAGTAAAATTGATTTATGATAAAGGTCAAACAGATATGATTGACCAACCGATCCGTCGATTTGGCATTCCATATTTAGAGGATATTCCGTTCTTTGGACGTTTATTATTCCATGATGTCTATAGCACATCGATTTTAGCCTTTGCTGTGGCAATAGGTGCTTGGTTTGTTATTTATAAAACACCATTTGGACTACGCTTACGTGCAGTAGGGGAACATCCAATGGCTGCAGATACAATGGGTGTTAAAGTAAATAAAATGCGTTATATTGCCGTAGTTATTTCAGGAGCACTTGGTGGTCTTGGTGGTGCGGTTTATGCGCAAACAATTACACATGATTTTTCTCACGCAACAATTGCTGGTCAAGGGTTTATGTCACTTGCAGCAATGATCTTTGGTAAATGGCATCCAATCGGTGCACTTGGGGCAGCATTGTTCTTTGGTTTAGCGCAAACATTAAGTATTGCAGGGAACCAAATTCCATATGTGCAAGAAATCCCAGCAGTGTATTTACAAATATTACCTTACGTGTTAACGATTTTTGCGTTAGCAGGATTTATTGGTAAAGCAAATGCACCAAAAGCAAGTGGTCAACCATATATTAAAGGCAAACGATAAGTCTAAGACAGCATGTTTATTCGTCGAATTACTAGACAAAGTCGAAAGAAATGAAACGAGTAAACAAAAGACTGGGCAATCAAGCCCAGTCTTTTGCCTTATACAAATAACAATTGACAAGCTTATTTTCACTTTCCTAATACATACTTTGGATTCTTTTTGCAATTATAGACAATAGACATGTATAGTATTTGTAGTACATTGTTATATTAAGAAAGATAGGAGGGTTTCATATGTTTAAAACAATACCTTTTGCAAAAGGTGTCAATTTGCATATCCGACAAACGACCCAATTTAAAACAGTAAATTTCTCAATTAAATGGAGAAGAGCATTAACGGCCAAATGTGCGTCTGAGCGTACGGTGTTAACAAATGTATTGCAACACAGCAATGCAAAATATACAACAACTGCCGCATTTCGTAGTTTTTTAGATGACCTATACGGGACAGTATTGTATTTTGATACATCGAAGCGCGGTAACGAGCATACGGTATTGATGAATATGGAAACCGTAAATGATCAATATTTGGCTAATACAAGTGTCTTAAATGACGTGCTCGGTGTCATGCATGCGGCAATATTTGAGCCAAATTTAGAAAATGGTGTATTTAAAGAATCAATCGTAGAACGTGAAAAGAAAATGGTTATCCAACGTATTGAATCCATTTTTGACGACAAATCTCGTTATGCACAAATGCGTCTGCAAGAAATATTACGCCCAAATGAGCCAGCTTCTATTTCAGCAAACGGTACAGTAGAAGACATTCATCATATCACACCGTCCTCGCTGTTGGCAGCCTACGAATCAATGCTAACGACGGACAAAATTGATATTTATGTTGCAGGTGACATCAATGAGGATGAACTTGTTGCAAAATTAAAAGAGGCGCTGCCTTTTAAGGACCGTATTCCTGAGGAAATCCCAGCTGTATCGCCACAACAACACCCACAAAATGATTATGTTCGTGAACAGCAAGAAATGAAACAAGGTAAGCTGCATATAGGATTTAGTACTCCAGTTCGATTTGGTGATGCAGATTTTGCGAAAATGCAGATTTTTAACGGTATTTTCGGTGGCTATCCGCATGCCAAGTTATTTATGAATGTTCGAGAAAAAGAAAGTCTTGCGTACTATGCT
Organism: Lysinibacillus sp. JNUCC-52; assembly: GCF_015999545.1. Taxonomy (NCBI): domain Bacteria; kingdom Bacillati; phylum Bacillota; class Bacilli; order Caryophanales; family Bacillaceae; genus Lysinibacillus; species Lysinibacillus sp. JNUCC-52. Next base: position 1,563,456 of record NZ_CP065546.1, on the reverse strand, counting down.
TCTAGCTCCTATGCATCACATTACGGCTTATTATTCGTTGTGTCAGGTATTGAGGCGAAAAATGAAGAAAAGGCACTCAATCTAATTAAAGAGCAACTTGCTGTGATGCAAGCAGGGGAAATTACAGATTTAGAATTAGAACAAACAAAGGCGATGTTAACGAACCAGTTAAAAGAATCCCTTGATTCAGCGCGTGGTCAAATTGAAATTTTTGACCAATATAAAGATTTGCCTGAGGAGTTCTCTGTTGAAGCATGGGCAACTAAATGGCGTGCTGTCACAAAAGAAGATGTAATCGAAATGGCGAAGCAAGTGCAGTTAGAAGCGGTCTATTTCTTATCAGGAAAGGAGCAAGCTGCACAATGAAAACAATTGAATTCAAACAATTAGATGAAACACTTTACTATGAAAAATTAGAAAACGGACTAGATGTTTATATTCTGCCGAAAAAAGGATTTTCAAAAACATTTGTCACGTTCACAACGAAGTACGGCTCAGTCGACCGTACATTTGTCCCACTTGGTGAAACGGATAGCGTTACTGTGCCAGATGGAATTGCACACTTTTTAGAGCATAAAATGTTTGAAAAGGAAGACGGAGATGTATTCCAAAAATTTAGTGAATACGGTGCATCAGCCAATGCATTTACTTCCTTCACTCGAACTGCATATTTATTTTCATCCACAGATAATATCTATAAAAGCACCGAAACGTTATTAAATTTTGTCCAAGAACCTTACTTTACTGAAGCTACTGTAAATAAGGAAAAAGGGATTATTGGTCAGGAAATTACAATGTATGATGACCAACCTGATTGGCGTCTATACTTTGGTACGATTGAAAATATGTATCATCATCACCCTGTAAAAATTGATATTGCGGGCACAATCGAATCTATTGACGGCATTACGGCTGATCATTTATACACGTGCTACAATACGTTTTATCATCCGTCTAATATGTTGTTATTTGCAATTGGTGCTGTTGATCCAGAAGAGATGATGGCGTTCATTCGCGAGAACCAAGGTAAAAAGGAGTTTCCAGAGCCAACACCTATACAACGCTTCTTTGATGAAGAGCCAACAGATGTTGCCATTAAAGACCGTACATTACACATGGATGTTCAAAAACCAAAGGTGTATATCGGTTTGAAGGCGAGAGAAACGAATTTATCTGGTCGTGAAATGTTAAAACATGAGCTATCAGTTCAAATTGCTTTAGAGCTTATTTTTGGGCGAACTTCTAATTTTTATGAGCATGTATATGATGAAGGCTTGATTGATGAATCGTATGCATTTGATTTTACTTTAGAAAAAGGTTTTGGCTTTGCGTTAATTGGTTCAGATTCTACAGAACCAGATGTATTGGAGAAAGCGATTAAAGCCGAATTAGAAAAATACGAAAAAAACGCACAATTTGCAAGTGAAGACTTAGAACGCATTAAGCGTAAAAAAATAGGCTTCTTCTTACGTGCATTAAATTCAATTGAATTTATTGCGAACCAATTTACGCGTTACTCGTTTAATGAAATGAATTTATTTGATGTAGTACCTGTTTTAGAAGAGCTAACAATTGAAGACTTAACGAAAGCGTTTGCGTCTATTCAAGGTGAGTCTCAACAAACTGTATTTAAAGTTTTACCAACAGAGAAGGGCGCCTAGTGAAAAAGTTTGCCCTTATATTAGGTGCATCAGGTGAGATCGGTCGTGCTATTTGCCACAGCTTGGCAGAGGACGGCTGGTCTCTCTATGTGCATTATTCAAACAATGAGCAAATGGCTCAAACATTATGTGATTCCCTTATAGGCCATTTTCCTGCGCAGGAATTTATGCTTGTACAAGGTGATTTTACAAGTATAACAGCGGCGCAAGCGTTAGCTGCCCAAATATTTAGCGTACAGGCAATAGTTTTTGCTAATGGTCAAGCGCATTATTCCTTGCTGGAAGACACAACTGTAGAAGATATGGATGCACTATGGCGAGTTCATGTGCAAAATCCAATGCATTTAACGGCTTTATTATCTCCGAAACTACGTACCCATGATGTGAGCTATGTACTTTTTATCGGCTCTATTTGGGGCGAGGCAGGTTCTGCAGGTGAAGCACTATATGCAACGGTAAAAGGCGCACAGCATGCTTTTGTGAAGTCCTATGCTAAAGAGGCTGCATTGTCTCGCATTCGTGTGAATGCTATTGCGCCAGGTTTTATTAATACTTCAATGAATAGCCATTTAAGTGAAGAAGAAATGCAATATATTTTAGACGAGATTCCTTTAGGATTTGTCGGTCAAACAAAGGATGTAGCGGAGATGGTTCGGTTTTATCTATCAGGTAAAGCAGACTATGTGACAGGACAAATCATCCGATTAAATGGTGGCTGGTACATATAATATTTCTTTTTGCACATACTACATGTGTAAAGGAGGAGGAAACATATGACCATTTTAGAAAACTGGCAAAAATGGACATCTTTTTTAGGACAAAACGTAATGCAAGCTGAATCAAGCGGTATGCCGAAGAAAATGATTCAACAGGCTGCTGTCCAAATCGGTGAGTATTTGGCGACTAATGTCGATCCTAAAAATGAACAAGAGCGAGTGCTGTCGGATTTATGGGGCGTTGCCTCTGATGATGAAAAACATGCATTGGCGAATTGTGTCGTAAAACTTGTGCAAAATAAACATGTGCAATAAAAAAAGAGGAGAGCTAATCTCCTCTTTTTTCTATTAAAAATCGATATTAGTACGGAAAAGGGAACGTATGTAAGTCTATTTCCAATACTACCAAAAAAAATTAGTAAGAATTTAAAAATAACGCTATAATTCCATGTATTCTAACTTTCCATTACATAAAAAATCAGCTATGATGGAACTTATAAAAGATTTTTTACGTTAACTAATAGGAAGGGAACGAGTGTGTTTGAGCGATTGGTACTTTGAATATGAAATTCAGGTGAATCGCCCTGGATTATTAGGAGATATTGCTTCACTTTTAGGGATGCTTCGAGTCAATATTATATCAATAAATGGTGTCGATGAAGATCGACGTGGTATGTTAGTGCATACAGACAATGATGAAGCAATTGAACGTTTTCGTACAATTGTTTCGACAATGGAACATATCCACGTTACTAAATTTCGACAACCAAAACTCCGTGATCGTTTAGCTATCAGGCATGGTCATTATATTCCACGAGATGCAGACGAAAAAAATACTTTCCGCTTTGTACGAGATGAACTAGGGATTTTAGTGGACTTTATGGCAGAACTCTTTAAAAAGGAAGGTCATAAGCTCATTGGAATACGTGGGATGCCTCGGGTTGGTAAAACAGAATCTATTGTTGCGGCAAGTGTTTGTGCCAATAAAAAATGGATTTTCTTATCGTCTACAATGATTAAGCAAACTATTCGTAATAAACTCGCAGGCGATGAATTCAGTGACAATAATATTTTTATTTTGGACGGTATTGTTACAAGGCGTTCCGAGGATGAGCGACATTTGCAACTAGTACGTGAAATGATGAATATGCCATCTATTAAAGTAGTAGAGCATCCTGATATGTTTGTTCAGCATTCTGAATATAAGATTGAGGATTTTGATTATATCATTGAACTACGTCATCACCCAGATGAAGAAATTACTTATGAAATAATGGAAAAAAATCATATGATGTCCGAATCCGATTCATTTGGAGGATTTAATTTTTAATTTGATATTAAAGTAGGTGTTATGAGTGGCAGAATTAGGTACTCGACTGAAAGAGGCGAGACTGTCTAAAGGCTACAGCTTAGACGATTTACAAGAAATAACAAAAATTCAAAAACGTTATTTAGTAGGTATTGAAGAAGGCAATTATTCCATTATGCCAGGCTCGTTTTATGTACGAGCATTTATTAAACAATATGCTGAAGCTGTTGGGTTAAATCCAGAGGAAATTTTAGAGACGTATAAAAGCGAACTACCAGGCACAAAGAACGACCAAGTAAGCCAATCGATGACTCAAACTTCAACTAGAAGAAAAGTTTCAAAAAGCCCTTCAAATAAAATGATGGAGGCTATGCCCAAAGTCATTGTCGGTTTATTTATTATCGTAATCATTGTTGCAATTTGGGTTCTTTTACAATCAAAAAGTAAAACAGGAACAAATGAATATGATGATACAACACCAGTAGTGGAGTACGATAAAAAACCAAAACCAATTGATAGTGAAAAAGATAAAGCCGAAGAAGATAAAAAGGCACAAGCAGATGCGACGAAAGATCAAACAGATGAAACATCAGATGAAGATAAAACTGATAAAACTGAAGAAGAAGTTAAGCAAACGGTTTCAGCAGGAACAATCGAATCAGATGGTGCTACAACATCTTATACGTTAACAGGTGCTGATACATTTAAAATTCGCATTGAAGTATCAGGTCCTACTTTTATTGGTATTCGCGACCAACAACAACAAGAATTACTAGCAGATACGCGTGTTTATAACGCAGGTGAAGTTGTTGAGTTTGATGCAACAGCACAAAACTATGCGCGTATTCGTTTAGGCAATTCAACTCAAGCTAAGGTTTATATTAATGACGAACTTTTAACGTACGCACAGCAAATCGTAACGCAAAATATTGTCGTCAATTTCAATAAAGAACAGTAGTCATCCTATCGATGACTACTTTCTTTCATCATGAAAGGTGTTAGAAAAATGAACATTCCAAATAAAATTACCATTTCACGTATCTTACTTATTCCGTTCTTTGTAATTGTTATGATGTTTGATTTCGGCTGGGGAACAATGAACTTATTTAGTGCAGAAATGCCAGTCCATCATTTTGTAGGAGCTCTTATTTTTATCATTGCATCAACGACGGATTGGGTAGATGGTTACTATGCGAGAAAGTATAATCTTGTAACGACATTTGGTAAATTTTTAGATCCTTTAGCGGATAAATTACTTGTCTCTGCAGCGTTTATTTTAATGGTAGAGCTTGGTATGGCACCAGCTTGGGTGATTATTGTTATTATTAGCCGTGAATTTGCGGTAACTGGTTTACGTTTAATTCTTGCAGGTGGCGGAGAAGTCGTAGCGGCGAATCAACTTGGTAAGATTAAAACATGGGCACAAATTGTAGCTATTGCAGCTGCTCTTTTACACAATACAATTTTTGTGATTTTCGGTATCCCATTTGATACAATAATGCTATATATTGCATTGTTCTTTACACTTTGGTCTGGATGGGATTATTTCTATCTAAATCGACGTGTATTACTTGAGTCTAAATAAGAAAGGTCTTGTGAATCATGAATGCTGAAATCCTTGCAGTTGGCTCAGAGTTATTACTTGGACAAATTTCAAATACAAATGCGAAATTTATTTCTAATCAGCTTTCTGAATTAGGCATCAATGTCTATTATCATACGGTTGTTGGGGATAATTCAAAACGTTTAGAGGAAGCAATTACTATAGCGGAATCGCGCGCTGATCTTATCATTTTTTCAGGTGGTTTAGGTCCTACAAAGGATGATTTAACGAAGGAGACCATTGCTCGTCATCTTGGGCTAGATCTTGTTATCGATCAAGTTGCATTGTCATACATTGAGCAATTTTTTGCTAAACGAGGCATCGCAATGACAGAAAATAATCGTAAGCAGGCGCTAGTATTAGCAGGTAGTGAGGTGCTAGCTAATCATCATGGTATGGCTCCAGGGATGATATTGACAAAGGATAAACGTACCTACATTTTACTTCCTGGGCCGCCAAAAGAACTGGAGCCAATGTTCCAATTCGAAGCAAAGCCAAAGCTTGGCACAATGTTAAATGATGGCGGAGTCATCGTGTCTCATGTAATGCGCTTTTATGGCATTGGAGAAGCCGAGCTAGAAGTGCGTGTGCAGGATATATTAGATTCACAAACAAATCCGACAGTTGCTCCACTGGCTGCTGATGGAGAAGTAACTTTACGTGTCACAGCTAAGGCGCAATCAGAACAGGAAGCTCAACAGCTGATTGCTGGTAAAGTGTCGGAGATTCGTGCTATTGTAGGAGACTTCCAATATGGCATTAATGATGATTCACTTGCCTCAAAAACGGTAGAAATGTTGCAAGATAATAATTTAACGATTTCTGCAGCCGAAAGCTTAACAGCAGGCTTATTTCAATCAGAGCTAGCTGAGATTCCAGGTGTTGGAAATTCACTTATCGGAGGCGTAGTTACCTATACAGAAGATGCTAAAGTAAAGCAGCTAGGTATCGACCAACAACTATTAGATACTTATGGTATTGTAAGCAGTGAATGTGCTGCGGCAATGGCTAGCGCCGTGCGGGAAAGATTCGGCACGAATATTGGTATTGGGTTAACAGGAGCGGCTGGTCCTACAGCACATGACCATCAGCCAGTTGGAACTGTCTGGATTGGGATTGCTATAGGTGATGAAGAGCCAATAACATATTTACTGCATTTATCAGGTATGCGCAATACAAATCGTTTACGTGCAGTTAAATTTACATTCCATTATTTAATGCAGCAATTAGAAGAACGAGGTTATATAAAACGCTTTTAATTAGCCGCAGCAAGAATGATATAAAAAATGCATGTAGTTCAGGACTAAGATGCAACTATTACTGAGCAGTATGTATGATTGAAAACATGTAGCGCAATTATGATTAGCATAATTGTTTATAGTTGAAAATGGGAATTTGGGTAGGAAAAACTTATCCAAATTTTTATTTTTGATTAAAATCGAATAAATGTTCGCTTTTTTCTTGCGTGTTCTCAAAAAAACAAGTATAGTAGAGATAGACAATAACAGTGAACAGTTTTTCGAAGGAGGAAAATAAATGAGTGATCGTAAAGCAGCCTTAGAACAGGCGTTAAAACAAATTGAGAAGAATTTCGGTAAAGGCTCTATCATGAAGCTAGGCGAAAAAACAGATTTAGAAATTGCTACTTCTTCTAGTGGTTCGCTAGCGCTTGATGCAGCATTGGGTGTTGGTGGATATCCACGTGGACGTATTATTGAAGTATATGGTCCAGAATCATCAGGTAAAACAACAGTTGCGCTACATGCTATTGCGGAAGTACAAGCTAAAGGTGGACAAGCAGCATTTATAGATGCTGAGCATGCATTAGATCCGATTTATGCTCAAAAATTAGGCGTTAATATTGATGAGCTTTTATTATCACAACCAGATACTGGTGAGCAAGCGCTTGAAATTGCAGAAGCTTTAGTACGTAGTGGTGCTATTGATATTATCGTTATTGACTCTGTTGCAGCATTAGTACCAAAAGCTGAAATTGAAGGTGACATGGGTGACTCTCACGTTGGTTTACAAGCTCGTTTAATGTCTCAAGCATTACGTAAGCTTTCAGGTGCTATCAATAAATCAAAAACAATCGCTATTTTCATTAACCAAATTCGTGAAAAAATTGGTGTTATGTTCGGTAATCCAGAAACAACACCTGGTGGTCGTGCGCTGAAATTCTACAGCTCTGTCCGTTTAGAAGTTCGTCGTGCAGAAGCGATAAAACAAGGTAATGACATTATGGGTAACCGTACAAAAATTAAAATTGTAAAAAACAAAGTAGCCCCACCATTCCGTACAGCAGAAGTAGATATTATGTACGGTGAAGGTATCTCAAAAGAAGGCGAAACTGTCGACTTAGGTGTTGAATTAGACATCGTTCAAAAAAGTGGCTCTTGGTACGCTTACGGTGATGAACGTCTTGGCCAAGGTCGAGAAAATGCAAAACAATATTTAAAAGAAAACCCTGCAGTTTTAGAAGAAATTGCAAATAAAATTCGCTCTTCTTATGGCATTGCAGCACAATCGTATACAATTGCAGCACATGATGATGAAGAAATGGATGAAGAGTTAATGCTTCTTCTTGAAGATGAAAAATAATAGACATCGTTCTTTCTTCTAACAAACGTTAGAATGATTCTGAGGGCGGCAACTTCTCAGGGAACGCACGCACGTAAGACGTAATTTACTACCGATAAGAGAAGGTTGTGGCTTACGCGGAAAGCGTCCGTACGCAGTAAAAATGAATGATGGACGTTCTCTATAAGCTAAATCGTTCTCACTCTTTTAGAGTGAGAACGATTTTTTTGTCTTCATTACTAGATAAATAGAATGAAGTGAGCGTTTAATTAATTAGTTAGTGAACGTCATTATAGAATTTTATATGTAGAATTTTGTAAAAAAGTGACTGATTACTAGCTTAGAAATAAACTATATGTTTATTTGTAAAGAAAGTTAAAATAATTGTATTAAGATGACAGTGATTGTGGTAATAATTGTATTATAACCTTCGTCCTGATAAAAAGAATTTTCATCTAAGAAGGTATTTTTTCTAGCTCAAAAGTAATAGTTAATATATACATCTAATGGATATGACTTACTTTTTTTCTTGTGGATAGGCGAACAGATGCCCGTCTATCCTTGACAGAGCTTGAGGCTAGCTATACAATTAAATATGTATAATTTCTGAATTATGACTTTAAAATAGGCAGTACAATTTTTGTATGCGCCGACTGAACCTGTATTACCCAAATAGCAAGAGGAGGTGTTCATATGGATGGAATTACTATCATCTCCGCTTTGCTTGGACTCATCGTTGGTGCCGCTGTTAGCTATATCTACATGAAAAAAGTGAATGACTCAAAAATCACTGGTGCTAAGCATGTCGCTGAAACAATCGTTGAAGAAGGAAAACGAGAAGCGGAGGCATTAAAGAAAGAAGCACTACTTGAAGCCAAAGATGAAACTCACAAATTTCGCACTGAAGCAGAAAATGACATTCGTGATCGTCGTTTAGAACTTCAAAAACAAGAGAACCGTTTATTGCAAAGAGAAGAGAATCTTGATCGCAAGGATGATGCTCTGAATAAGAGAGAAGCCGGCTTAGAGCGTAAGGAACAAGCTCTAGCTGAAAGACAACAGCATATTGAACAGATGGAAAGCAAAGTGGACGAGCTCGTTGCAGCGCAAAAAACAGAACTAGAGCGCATTTCTGCATTAACAAGAGATGAAGCTAAAACTATTATCTTAAGTGAAGTAGAGAAAGAGCTAGCGACTGATATTGCTGTAATGACGAAGGAATCTGAAATGCGTGTGAAAGAGGAATCTGATAAAAAGGCACGTGAAATTCTATCATTGGCACTGCAACGCTTTGCTGCAGACCACGTTGCAGAAACAACAGTCTCTGTTGTGAACTTGCCAAATGATGAAATGAAAGGTCGTATTATTGGTAGAGAGGGTCGTAATATCCGTACACTCGAAACGTTAACAGGTATTGATTTAATTATCGATGATACGCCAGAAGCAGTAATTTTATCTGGTTTTGATCCAATTCGTCGAGAAACGGCTCGACTTGCACTTGAAAAGCTAGTACAGGATGGTCGTATTCACCCTGCTCGCATCGAAGAAATGGTTGAAAAATCTCGTCGTGAGGTGGATGAACAAATTCGTGAAACAGGGGAACAAACGACATTTGAAATCGGCATTCACAATCTACATCCAGACTTAATGAAGATTTTGGGCCGCATGAAATACCGTACTAGCTACGGGCAAAACGTCCTAAAACATTCTGTGGAGGTTGCACATTTGGCAGGCTTACTAGCTGCTGAGCTTGGTGAAGATGTAGCATTAGCTCGTCGTGCAGGCTTATTGCATGATATAGGAAAAGCAATCGACCATGAAGTTGAAGGAAGCCATGTTGAAATCGGCGTGGAATTAGCTACGAAATATAAAGAACATCCTGTTGTTATTAATAGTATTGCTTCTCACCATGGTGATACAGAAGCGACATCTGTTATTGCAGTATTAGTAGCTGCAGCAGACGCATTATCAGCAGCGCGTCCAGGTGCTCGTAGTGAAACACTGGAAAACTATATTCGCAGACTAGAAAAATTAGAAGAGATTTCTGAAAGCTATGATGGTGTTGAAAAATCTTATGCCATCCAAGCGGGACGTGAAATTCGTATTATTGTACAACCAGAAAAAATTGACGATTTAGCATCTCATCGTCTTGCACGTGATATTCGTAAGCGTATTGAAGAAGAACTAGATTATCCAGGTCATATTAAAGTAACTGTTATCCGCGAAACACGTGCAGTGGAGTATGCAAAATAATAAAATAAGAGGCTCCTCTTGATTTTTATCAAGGGGAGTCTTTTTATATTTGTCGTCATGCAAGATTATACTTGGGACGTATGTACATAAAAAATATGTCATTCCAATTGTGGTCTTATACTAATAGTCATTTAAGTAAAATTAATAGTTCATTTATGAAGCGAATCCCCTAAAAAATGGATACGCTTTTTGTTTTTGAAAACCGCCTATTACGCACAGAAGTTATAAGCTTAAATAACAACTATGTCTCTTTATCAACCATGAATAAAAGAGCGATATCGATAATATAATAGGCCATAAAACTTTTTGAATAAATTTTTACTGTAACTAGGGAATATAGATTAGCTAGCCTATGTTATGTCGAGGGGTGAAAGTCGTTGCAAGAAACTATCACATTACAGGATGTATTAAAAATAGTGCGAAAGCAACTGCTCTATATTATCAGTTTTGCACTTTTCTTAGCATTAGTCACGGCGTTTCTCAGTTACTTTATTATAAAGCCAACCTATGAGGCGCAGACACAGCTTTTAGTCAATCAAAAAAATACCGATCAAGCGCTATTAGGGGTACAGCAAGTAGAAACAAACTTACGCTTAATTAATACGTATAATGTTATTATTCAAAGCCCTGCTATATTATCTAAAGTGATTAGCCAACTTCATTTAGATAGTACGCCTGAAAAACTTAAAGAACAGATTACTGTATCGAACGCCAGTAATTCTCAAGTTGTCAATATTGCTGTCCGCGATAAAAAGCCAGAAACAGCAGTCGAAATTGCCAATACAGTAGCAGGCGTATTTCAAGAGGAAATACAAGTGTTAATGACAATTGACAATATTAATATTTTGTCCGTCGCGAAATTAGATGACAAGCCTGAGCCAGTAGCTCCAAATAAAAATTTATATATAGTAGCGGCTGCAATGATTGGGTTCATACTAAGCGCTGGTGTTGCTTTATTGTTAGAGTGCTTAGATACAACGGTTAAGACAGAGCAGGATATTGAAGAAATCATCGGATTACCTATTATAGGCATAATCAGCAAAATTAATAGTACGAACTATAAAAACATATAATGAAATCCCGTAACAGAAGGAGGGAGTCACCGTGTTTCAACATAAAAGAACTAATAAAAAAAAACTAGTAAAAATGGGTAGAAAGCTTGTGACCATTGGCAATAGTAATTCAATTGTTTCTGAGCAATTTCGTACAATACGAACAAACATTACTTTCGCGATGCCAGACCAAGATATAAAAACCATTTTAGTCACTTCGGCGACGCCAGGTGAAGGGAAGTCTACAAATGTCGCCAATTTAGGCGTGGTATTTGCACAAGAAGGGAAAAAAATTTTAATTGTCGATGCCGATTTACGTAAGCCAACAATGCATTATACCTTTCGATTACAAAATATAAAGGGTCTATCAAATTTACTGACAAGACAATATGAGATGTCAGAGGTTTTAAATAGTACAGATATTCCTAATCTTTTTGTTCTGACGAGTGGGCCCATTCCACCTAACCCAGCGGAATTGCTTTCTTCTAAAACAATGGATAGTGTGATGATGCAACTGATAGCAGACTTTGACATCATAATTTTTGACGCACCACCATTGTTATCTGTAACTGATGCGCAAGTTTTATCAAATAAATGCCAAGGAACACTACTCATTGTGAATAGTGGTGTAGTAGAAAATGCAAGTGTACTTAAAGCGAAAGTAAGCCTTGAAGCATCAAAGGCGAATATTTTAGGAGTCGTTTTGAATAATTATAAATTACCACTTGGCGAATATTATGATCAATATTACCGATAATGATTGGCGTAGATAGGGAAGTGAAACATTGTGATAGATATGCATAGTCATATTTTAGTAAATGCAGACGATGGTCCCGAAACAGTAGAAGAGACATTCCAGTTATTTGAACAAGCTGTTAGGGAAGGGATTACAGCAATTATTTCTACTTCACATGCGCTACATCCTCAATATAATGTCCATACACAAGTGATACATGAACAAATTGCACAATTGCAGCAAGAAATTGACAACCGTAACATGCCGCTAACACTATATCCAGGACAAGAGGTACGTTTAGCGGGGAATATTTTAGAGCTTTATCAAAAAGGTCAGCTTCTTACATTAGCACATTCAAATTACTTGTTACTAGAGCTTCCCTCTGGTTTTATTCCTACCTATACACAAACAATTATTTACAACTTATTAACAGCTGGTATAACGCCAATTATTGCGCATCCCGAACGAAATAAAGCGATAGCAGCAAATCCAAGCCACTTAGAGAAGCTCATACGTGACGGTGCACTTGCACAAATAACAGCGGGAAGTTTAGCTGGTTTGTTTGGCAAGGACATTCAACAGCTTTCTTTAAAGTTAGTTCGATCGAACCTTGTCCATACATATGGTTCGGATGTGCATAATTTACAAGCTCGACCATTCCTATTTGAAAAAGGGCTTAGTTTTTTAGAAAAGCAAAAAGAATTACATGCGATAGATACCTTTTTAGAAAATAATAAACGAATCATTAATAATCAGCCTTTCATCATATATGAGCCAGAAAATAACTTCACAAAAAAACGGTGGAAGTTATTTTAATTGTGACGTCAAGCGTGCAAGTAGTAGGAAAGATGCTATAACGACAGTAGGTATTAAACATATAAGGGGACAGTTTGGGATGAGAGTCGTTTTTATGAGAAGTAATCCAATTTCTCCAGATCCGAGAGTTGAAAAAGAAGTGGACAGCCTAAGAAAAAACAACTGGGATGTTCAAATTTTAGCATGGGATAGAGATAGTAAATATAAAGCAAAAGTGGAATTTCTAAAGCGAGCTCACACTATTAAAATTACAAGGTTTGGCATCCCTGCTACATTTGGTGGAGGATTTAAAAAAAATTTCTTTCCATTACTACGGTTTCAGCTAAAGCTATTCAAATGGCTACTTCAACATAAAAATTCGTATGATATTATTCATGCTTGTGATTTTGATACAGCGTTTGTAGGTACAGTCTGTGCGAAAATACTTCGTAAAAAAGTCATTTACGATATGTTTGATTCCGTTACGGCGCCCTTCCATGGCCCCGCCATTATAGGGAAGATAGTCGAAAAAGTAGATATAGCACTATTGAATAATGTGGATGCGGTCATTATTTGTACAGAAAAGCGAAGAGGGCAAATAGCTAAAGCCTCACCTAAAAAAATTGAAGTTATTTATAATACACCACTACATGTTGATTTAAATAGTGATTTAAAGTTGAATCGAGATAAAGTAAAAATCGTCTATGTCGGTATACTTGCACCTGAAAGGCTTATTAAGGAACTGGTAGATATCGTCAAACATAATCCTCTTTACGAATTGCATATTGGCGGGTTTGGGGAGTATGCAGACGAATTGGCACAAATAGCACAGCAATATGACAACATACTTTTTTACGGAAAAATCCCTTATGAAAAAACTTTAGCATTAGAAAAGAGTTGTGATATTATGACTGCCATTTATGATCCTGAAGTGTCCAACCATTATTACGCTGCGCCCAATAAATTTTATGAGGCACTTATGCTAGGAAAGCCTTTAATTATGGTGAAAGACACAGGTATGTCGGAAGTAGTGGCAGAGCATGACCTGGGGGAGCTAATTGATTTTAATCAAGAGAGCCTACAAAAAGGTATTGAAAAGCTAATAGAGCGTAAAAAAGAATGGCCAGAAATTTCTAGAAAAATGAAGTTATTATATGACACACATTATAGTTGGAATGAGATGGAAAATCGGATTGTGACATTGTACAGCCATTTATAGCTGGAGAAGCTTTTTGAAAATTTTACAGTAATATTGGATTTCTATGGGGGGCTTGAAAGAGATGAAGATATTATTTGTTGCACAAAATTTTCAAATGGGTGGTATTCAAAAAGCATTAATTAATACGTTGAAAGAAATTAGTGTGGATAAGCAATATGAAATAGATGTTTTTACGTTCGGTAAAGGTGAACTCTTTACGGACATCCCCCCTAATGTACATGTCAATGTTGGAGGCTTATTATTACAGCTCATTGCTACTCCATTTTATGTTGTAAGACAAAGTAAAAATTTGTGGCATATCATCTTACGAATATTTTGTATGTTGATTGTACGATTAATAGGATCAACGAACTTTTATACATTACTTTTTAAAATTCATTCCCATCCAAAACAATATGATATAGCCATTTCTTATTTTAATGATGCACCAACTAGTTACTTTAACCAAGGCACAAATTTATTTGTAGATAAATTTGTAAGAGCGGATAAAAAATTTGCATGGATACATACAGATCCATTAAGAGCAAACTTTAATTATGAAGTATGTGTTAAAACCTATCAAAATTTCGATAGATTAATATGTGTTTCTGAAGCATGTAAGCAAAATTTGCTTACATTTCTCCCACAATATCAACAAAAAATGCAAGTAGTCTATAATTTCTTTCCACTAGCCGAAATAACCGAACTAGCAATGCAATACATACCATTTGAAAAAGGACCAATGGACTTAATATCTGTTGGACGAATGGATAATGCAACTAAAAGGTTCGATCTCATTTTGCACATATGTAAACTGTTAAAGGAGTCATCATTTAATTCTTTTCATTGGCGAATTATTGGCGATGGGCCAGATTTACTTCATAATAAACGATTAGCGCTTGAATTAGGTGTAGAAGATGTAGTTGAATTTATCGGTGAATGTAATAATCCGTATCCGTTTATGAAACAGAGCGATGTACTCATCGTAACCTCAGCATATGAAGGATATCCGATGGTAGTAGGGGAGGCATTAATACTAGAGACGCCTGTTGTTACTACGAATTTTGCGGCAGCGAATGAACAAATACACGATGGTTGCAACGGTTTGATAACGAGTGGAGAAGTAGAAGATATGTATGTAGCCATTGCCAATGTAATCAATAATGCGGATTGCCTCCAGCAGATGAAAAAATATATTGAAGAAAATCGCTATACAAATCGTAAAGCACAAGAGCAATTAGTATTGGAGTTTGATCGTATATGAAATTAACAAACAAAAATTTCAGTATGTTGATCTGTATTATTTCCAGTATTTTTGTCGTATTAAAAATGTATACAGGTAGTAATCTATTTCTTGTGATCTTTAGTAGTCTAGTAATTATGGCGATGTTGTTAGATAAACAACAACATCGAATTGATTATTTATTGTTTTTTATTTCATGGGTGTACGTCATTAAGTTTGATTTAACAAGTTATTCCCTTTTTGTTGTGCTAAGTTTTGTTTATATTGTGTTAAGTGTCCTAACGCTTTTTATGCAAAATAAAGGTATGTCAACACAGCTTGTCATCACCTATGTGCTTTTTGTATGCTTTGCTGTCATTGGAACGCTACTTAATAGCGGCAATGTAATCGAAGTGTTGGGCTTTGTATTAAATTATAGCGTTATCCTTTTTGCAGTTTTGTTCATCGATGACAATACTTATTTTAGAAGGTATACGTATGTTTATGCGTTAGGCTTATTAACTGCTGCAATCGTTCGCTGGATTAGTTTTTCTGTTCCAGCGATTGATAGCTTTATTGAGTCCATGACAATTGTCAATACCGTGAAGACGACAAGTGCCATTAATACAAGATTTACTGGTTTAGATTTAGATCCGAATTATTTCAGTTTGCAAATTCTTATAGCAATTGCTTGTTTATTAGTACTTTGTTATTACGATAAAAAAATGGAAGTTAAGCCGATTATGTTCATCATTGTATTAGCGGTATTTGGGGTATTTACTTATTCCAAAATGTTTATTATCACTTTTATTGCATTCATTTTATTGACGTTTATCATGTTTGTTAAAACCAATATAAAAACAGCATTCAAGTTCGCTTCGTTTATGCTAGCGATTTGTAGTGTTCTCCTATTTTTTTTTTACGAGAAGTTATTCGAAATTTATTGGATTCGATTTTTTGGAGCAGGAACATCAACGGATGCTATTACGACGGGGCGATTAAGTAGCTGGAATATGTTTGCGGCGGAAATTTTGCAAAGTACGAAAATATTTGTTATAGGGGCAGGGTTTGGCACAAGTTTTTCCAATGCGAAAATGGCCCATACGATGTATTTATCAACGCCTTATTATCTTGGCTTAGTAGGAATTGTTCTTGCACTACTTTATATTCTAAGCTTACATAAAGTTCTCCGCCAAAACATTAGTAACAGTGGAAAAACACATTTGCAAATATTAACGGTCAACGCTATTCCGCTCTATATCATGCTAATTGCCAATACAGTACTTGACTCTTTCATAATGGATTATTTCCCTTTTCATATTATGTTAATAATGTTTGCGTTAACGCTTCAGAAAAATCAGGAGCTAAGTAAGGTTGGGGGGTGAGGCAATGCCATTTTTAAGCATTATTGTGCCAATTTATAATGTCGAGCACTATTTAAAAGAATGTCTAGATAGCATTTTGAATCAAAAATATGAAGATTTTGAGCTCATATTGGTGAATGATGGTTCAACGGATAATAGTGCCAAAATATGTGACGACTATGCCAAATACGATCCAAGAATTGTTGTTATTCATAAAGAAAATGGAGGGCTTGTCAGTGCGCGAAAAGCGGGTCTAAAGGTCGCACATGGCAAGTATATTGGCTACGTGGATAGTGATGATTGGATTGAAGCGGATATGTACCAATCATTATGTGGCGCAGCACATAAATATGATGTAGACATCGTTATTTGTGATATTGTAGAAAATTATCCAAATCAAGAAGTAAGACGCACACAAATGGTTGCACCTGGGTTGTATGAGAAAAACGGGATGGAACAAGAAGTCTATCCGATTATGCTATATGCAGGTGAATATTATCAGTTTGGATTATTTCCTTCTGTCTCGAATAAAATTTTCAAAAAAACGCTTATCCAAAAATTTCAATTGAATGTGGATGAGACAATTCGCATGGGCGAAGATGTAGCTTGTACATATCCTAGCTTACTTGATGCGAACAGTATTTATATATTAGACAAACAATATTTGTATCATTATCGCCAAAATCCCTCTTCTATGACAGCAAGCTATGATCAGAATTTTTTTGAAAAAATCCTCATATTATATGGACATTTAAAACATTTTACACGTAGTAATGAAAAAACAGCCCCCAATTTTGCATATCAACTACAGTATTATTTTACCTATTTAGTTATAGCTGGAGTCAATAATGAATTTAATCCGAAAAATGAGAAGAGCTTGCGTGAGAAAAGGGCCTTTATTAAAAAAATGATGAAACAAAAAGATATTAACGAGGTATTACAGACAATTCGTATAAATGATTTACCATACAAAGTGAAATGTTATATTTGGTTACTGAAGAAGCAACACATTTTATTACTCTATACATTGATTGAGATGAAACGAAGTAGAAGTGGCGAATGAGAACAAAGAAAATCATGTTAAATTTATTTTCTAATGTTATGTTGCAAATCGTTTCAGCGGTCATTAATTTTATTTTGCCTCGATTATTTATGTCAACGTATGGATCCGCGACGAATGGGCTTGTGACGTCTATTAAGCAATTTTTAAGTTATTTAAAAATTGTAGAAGCGGGAGTAGGTAGTGCCTCCATTGCAGCGCTGTACAAACCTTTGGCGATGAAGGAAAAAGAACAAATAAATGGCATTCTATCAGCAACCCATTATTTTTACAGACGGTCAGGTATTATATTTGTAGTTTTAGTAGCCTTATTAGCTATTTTCTATCCATTAATTGTTGGCAAAGAAGTGAGTCCACTTACAGCGTTTTATTTGGTACTCATTTTAGGAATTAGTGGTGTATGGGAGTATTTTTTAATCGGAAAATATTTAGTACTATTAACTGCAGATCAAAAAAGCTATATTATTTTTCGTATACAAACATGCTTATTAATCGCTAGTACAATTTTATCTTTAGTTTTATTAACGCTCGGTTTTTCCATTGTTGTTGTGGTTGGTAGTTCCAGCATGCTGTTACTACTAGATATTCTTTTTTTAAAAGTATATGTCCAAAAAAAATATCCGTATTTCAATAGTAACGTAAAGCCAAATACACCAGCAATTAAAAAAAAGTGGGATGCGTTAATCCATCAAATTGCTTCATTAGTTGTATTTAATACGCCGTTTATATTAATTACTATTTTTCTTGGTCTTGCAGAAGTTAGTGTATTTACGGTGTACAATATGGTATTTAATGCTGTTACATTGTTTATTTCAGCTTTTTCAGGTGCGATGTTAGCAGCCTTTGGAGACATACTTGTAAAAGAAGATCGAGATACATTGCAAAAACATTTTCATCATTTCGAATACGTTTTTTTTGCAGTCGTTGCATTCGGCTATACGTGTACAGCTATTCTAATTTTGCCATTTATAACAATTTATACAGCGGGGATTGAGGATGCAAACTATATAAGACCATGGTTAGCAGCACTCTTTGTAGTTGTAGGCATTGCCAATGCTATTCGAATTCCTGCAAATACATTAGTCAATTCGGCGGGGCATTTTAAAGAGACGAAAATTCGTGCCATTATTGAAGCGACCATAAACTTTAGTGTCTCTTTCGTTCTAGTACAATTTATCGGTGTTGAAGGCATTTTAATTGGTGCACTTTGTTCTTATGCCTATCGTACATGCGACTTACTGCTGTATACGTCTAAAGAAATATTAAAAACTTCAGTATACGTTTCCGTTAAAAAGATTTTACTTAATAGTGTTTTGGCATTCATCGCAGCATCCCCATTTCTATTTTTTATCAAACTACCTATCGTCAGTATCAGTACATGGTTTTTAGCAGCTATATGTATTGCTATCTGGACAATAACTGTTGTTTTTGTTGGAAATTTTATTTTCCAACCTACAACGATGCGAGAAATTTTGCTGCACGTAAAGCGTGTCATTTCCAACGACTAAAAGCTTTTCCTTCGTTTTTAAGTAAGTGAGATAAGCTAAATTACCAAATAGAAAATAAGTTGAATTGCTTAGAAATGGCAGGTGGGAAAATGAAGCCAGTAGTTAAGGAAATATTTTTACTAAGGTTTGTAGCCTGTTTGGGAATTGTTTTAATGCATAGTGTCACTTTAGTATTGGACATATACGATATAGAAGAAAATACTTTATTTTTTGTACTGACATCCCTTCAATTAGCTTTAATGTTTGGGACACCTGTCTTTATATTTATTTCAGAATTTGTAATGGCGTATTCCTATTCTGATGAATTGCCAAAAAGATTTTATAAAAAACGTTTTTCTTATATTTTTCTTCCTTTTATTTTTATTGGCATTGTAGATGCGGCCCTTCATTCCATTCATATAAATAGTGTTGATTTTGAAAAAAAGCTGTTATTAAATTTTTTTGAAGGGGATTTTCACGGCTATTTTATTATCATCATTTTCCAGTTTTATTTTTTGCATCCGTTATTTGTAAAATTTATTGTTGCGAAATATTCAGCCTTCCAAGTTATCGTCACAGCATGTCTCATTAATTTTATTTACCTTGCTGTTTTCAATTTTTTTGACCCATTTAAGTATTTGTATTTTCTACCTTATATAGAAGTGGAATGGACTGTATTGAATAAGATGCCATTTCCTGCTTGGATCGCCTATTTTGTCGTTGCTTATTACTGTGGGAAAAATTATGAACAGTTTCTTTCGTTACTCCATCGACTGCGTTATGTATTACCAACTGTTTGTTTACTCATGCTAGCTATGTTACTTACTAGCCAATGGTCTGGCTTAATTACAGAAGTTCACTCAAAGAGGATTGATGTTATTTTTTACACATTGAGTGTAGCTTTTCTATTGTTTTTCATTGCCAGTAAAATAAAAACAATGCCTAAATTAATTATTTTCATTAGTCGTTACTCTTTCGGCATTTATTTACTACACCCCATTTTTAACATCATGTTAAAAGGTTTTTTTGTGAAATATATCGATATATTAAATCCTTTTACTGTTATCGTCAGCACATTTTTACTCAGCACGATAAGCTCCATTTGTGTCGTATTTTTGCTCAATAAATGGAAATTCGGTCCTTATTTAGTTGGTCAAGTGTATGCAAAAGAAAAATCAGATAATAAAATGAAACTGAGCCAAACAAAGCATTTGGTCAATCATCGTTAAGGACGTATTAGCTTTGTTGTTAAAAACAAATAAATAGAACATAAACCTTGAAACGAATTTTTCTTGTTATTTTTGCGATTGTCGAAGAAAAAATGGTAAACTCTAATGAGTGTTATTGATAGAAAGAGTGGTTTTGTAAAAATGAAAGTACTATTTATTGGAGACATCGTCGGATCAATTGGCCGAGATGCGGTAGAAAAATATTTACCACGATTGAAAAGGAAATATAATCCAAATGTAGTTATTGCAAATGGTGAAAACGCTGCAGCAGGTCGTGGGATTACACGCAATATTTATAATGATTTGTTACAAATGGGTGTAGACGTTATTACAATGGGTAACCACACTTGGGATAATAAAGATATTTTTGATTTTATTGATGATGCAGATTACTTAATTCGACCAGCAAACTTTTCAACAGAGGCACCAGGTAAGGGTATGGTACAAATTTCGAAAAATGGTGTAACGTTATCGGTTATTAATTTACACGGTCGTGTATTTTTACCACCGCATGAAGATCCGTTTGCAATGGCAGAGAAATTAATCGAAGAAGCGCATAAAACGTCACCACTAGTATTCGTGGATTTCCACGCAGAAGCGACAAGTGAAAAAATCGCACTTGGTTGGCACTTAGATGGCAAGGCATCGGCAGTTGTTGGCACACATACGCATGTGCAAACAGCTGATGCACGTATTTATCCGAATGGTACTGCTTATATTACGGACGTCGGCATGACAGGACCGTATGATGAAATCTTAGGGATGACAAAGGAAAGTGTTATTTACAAATTCCAAACTAATATGCCATCTCGTTTTGAAGTACCAAAAAAGGGTCGCGATGTGTTAAGTGGCTTTTATGTTGATATTGATGACAAGACAGGGAAAGCTGTTCATTGTGAAAGAATATATATTAATGAGGACTATCCGTTCCAAGCGTAATGAAAAATACTGTGCATAATTCATGCACAGTATTTTTTTTTATTTGCTGTTTACTCCGCTTTAAATATGAGTTTATTAGTATTCAAAATGTATTTAAACGAATAAAAACATCAAGTATTTCATTAGTTTACAATATATCAGAAATGAAAATAGTCTATTTTCATTTTGCTGAGCATAAAATGACCTACGGACAATAACTTGAGGTTCAAAAAGGGGGACACGAGTTATTGAGCGTAAACACTATTCGCGAAACGGGGAGGAATAATTGTGGATTCATTAAAAGTATCATCACGCTCTAATCCAAATTCAGTTGCAGGTGCATTAGTCGCGGTAATCAGAGAAAAAGGGCAAGCAGAAATGCAGGCAGTTGGGGCAGGTGCACTTAACCAAGCCGTGAAAGCAGTGGCCATCGCACGCGGATTTGTAGCGCCAAGTGGCACAGATTTAATTTGCGCACCGGCGTTTGCCGATATTTTAATTGCTGGTGAAGAACGTACAGCCTTAAAGCTGCTAGTAGAAAAACGTGTTCGATAATAAAGTAGAACTTTAATCGGTGGGGGGTGACCCCACCGATTATTAGTTAGACAGTGGTGATTTTTATTCCACTATAAAGAATGTTAAAAAGTACAAGCCCTATCACTACTTCTTTCTTCTAGGAGTTAATGTGATAGGGCTTCTTTGTTCCTATCTTAGTGTCAGGCACCGAAACAATTCTGAAATTTCATGACAAAGCCAGTAGTGTTAACTAAGTAAAAATCCACGCAGACTCCTGCGGGAACGCACGCAATGTAAGAGGGAACAGACGGTGGGACAGCGACGGCTACGGCTTAAGTCGTGCCCGCGGAAAGCAGAGTGGATTTTTACGAAATAGGAGCAGAGCATATGCCAGTTGCCCACGGTATAGTGACAAGCACATAAACAATTTAAGCCAAAGTGCCAGGCACGCAAACAATTTTCACTTTGCCAATTCAAACTATCTAAGTAAAAATCCACGCAGACTCCTGCGGGAACGCACGTAATGTAAGACGCAACAGACGGCGCGCTAGCGACGGTTGCGGCTTACATCGTGCCCGCGGAAAGCGGAGTGGATTTTTACGCTATAAGAAGCCGTTATTATGCAATTAGCATTGCCTGAATCCAAAAATAAATGTCCATTAATGCACTTGAAATCAGCAAGTTAATTTTTTAGACTTTATTGGTTTGAAAATTACAACATTTTGAACAACATTTTCAGTCAAAGGTCTGAATTTCGCCCAATTCATTGAATAACAATAGTGTAGACCGTTTCTTCGTGTTAAACTTATGAAGGAAAAAAATAATAGTATACATTGGATTTAAGGAGTTGTTGAGATGTTACATCAGCTTTCGTGGAAAGTCGGTGGGCAGCAAGGTGAAGGGATTGAGAGTACAGGTGAGATTTTCTCGATGGCAATGAATCGTTTAGGTTATTTCCTTTACGGTTATCGTCACTTCTCTTCTCGTATAAAAGGTGGCCACACTAATAATAAAATTACAGTTCGTCCAACAGAAGTACGTTCCATTGCGGATGATTTAGATATTTTAGTGGCGTTCGATCAAGAAACAATCGACGTCAATTATAAAGAATTAACAGAAAAGGGCATTATTTTAGCCGATGCAAAATTTGAACCTGTAAAACCAGAGGATTCAAAAGCACCATTATTTGCAGTACCTTTTACAGAGGTGGCGGCAGAGCTCGGTACTACGTTAATGAAAAACATGGTAGCTATCGGGGCGACTGCATCTCTTCTAAACCTAGAAGATGCTGTGTTCCAAAATGTTGTAGATGACATCTTCGGCAAAAAAGGGGAAGAAGTTGTTCAGAAAAACATGGAAGCAATCGCGCGCGGTCATGAAATGATGAATGAACTATTAGGCGATCGTATTGGTGAGTGGGCATTAGCTCCAGCTGATGGTAAACGCCGTATGTTTATGATTGGGAATGATGCAGTAGCGCTTGGTGCATTAGCTGCCGGGACACGCTTTATGGCGGCATATCCGATTACTCCTGCGTCAGAAATTATGGAATACTTAATTAAAAAATTACCTAAATTTGGTGGCGCGGTTATTCAAACAGAAGATGAGATTGCTGCAGCGACTATGGCAATTGGTGCAAATTTTGGTGGTGTACGTTCATTTACAGCGTCAGCAGGTCCTGGTCTTTCTCTTATGATGGAAGCAATCGGGCTTTCTGGTATGACAGAGCAACCACTAGTTGTTGTGGACACACAACGTGGCGGTCCATCTACTGGTTTACCAACGAAACAAGAACAATCAGATTTAATGGCAATGCTTTACGGTACGCATGGTGAAATTCCGAAAGTTGTCATTGCACCTTCAACGATGGAAGAAGCGTTCTTTGACACAATCCAAGCGTTTAATATTGCAGAGGAATTACAATTGCCTGTTATTTTAATGACTGACTTACAGTTATCACTTGGTAAACAAACGGTTGAACCATTCGATTACAACAAAATTGAAATTCGTCGTGGGAAAATTGTTACAGACGATCTTGAAGCATCAGCAGATAAAGCTTACTTCAAACGTTATGAAGATACAGAAGACGGTATTTCGCCACGCGTACTACCAGGTCATTTAAACGGTATCCACCATGTAACAGGCGTTGAGCATGATGAAACAGGGAAGCCATCTGAAGCTACTGGCAATCGTCGTACACAAATGGACAAACGCTTCCGTAAGCTCGAAGCATTGAAATTCGATACACCTGTTTATAAAAATGCACCACATGAAGAAGCAGATGTTTTATTAGTAGGCTTTAACTCAACACGTGGCGCTATTGAAGAAGTACAAGAGCGCTTAAACGCTCAAGGTATGAAGGTGAACCATGCACATATTCGCTTAATTCACCCATTCCCATCTGCTGATATGGCACCTCTTGTGGCGAACGCGAAAAAAGTAATCGTTGTAGAAAACAACTACACAGGTCAATTAGCGAATATCATGAAAATGAATATTGGTGGTCACGGTAAGATTGAGATGATTACAAAATATAACGGAACACCGTTTTTACCAGGTGAATTAGAAAATAGAGTGAAGGAGTTGACTCGCTAATGGCAACATTTAAGGATTTTCGTAATACAGTGAAACCAAACTGGTGCCCAGGTTGTGGCGACTTCTCTGTACAGGCTGCCATTCAACGTGCAGCAGCAAATGTAGGAATAGAGCCGAACGAACTAGCCGTTATTTCTGGTATTGGTTGTTCAGGTCGTATTTCGGGCTATATTAATTCATATGGTTTCCATGGCATTCATGGTCGTGCATTACCGATTGCACAAGGATTAAAAATGGCGAACCGTGATCTAAATGTTATCGCTTCTGGTGGTGACGGAGATGGTTTTGCGATTGGTATGGGGCATACAATTCATGCCATTCGTCGTAATATCGACATCACATATGTTGTTATGGATAACCAAATTTACGGTTTAACAAAAGGTCAAACATCTCCACGCTCGGCCGCTGGATTTATTACAAAATCTACGCCAGGTGGTGCAATTGAGCCATCGTTAAAACCGTTAGAAGTCGCATTAACAAGCGGCGCTACATTTGTGGCACAAGGTTTCTCAACGGATATTAAAGAATTAACAGCTTTAATAGAAGCGGGCATTAATCATAAAGGCTTTTCATTTATCAACGTATTTTCACCATGTGTCACATACAACAAAGTGAATACGTATGATTGGTTTAAAGAAAACTTAACAAAGCTTGCTGATATTGAAGGTTATGATAATGCTGACCGTGGCATGGCAATGCGCACAGTAATGGAGCATGAAGGCTTAGTAACAGGTATTATTTATCAAGATAAAGAAACAACTTCTTATCAAGAAAAAGTTCCTGGTTACGCTGAGTTACCACTAACGGATATTGATATTAAAATGAGTGAAAATCAATTCGATGCACTTGTGCAAGAATTTATGTAAATAAGATTGCTTAAAGCCACAATTTTAATATTGTGGCTTTTAGTATGTAAATAAAAGGCATCAAGAAGAGTTTTTCACTCTTGATGCCTTATGTTGTGTCAGGTACAAAAACAATTTCTAGATTTGCATTCTATTACTAACTAAGTAAAAATCCGCGCAGACTCCTGCGGGAACGCATGTAATGGTAGACAGAACAGGCGGCGCGACAGCGACGGTTGCGGCTTACGTCGTGCCCGCGGAAAGCGTCACACGCGGCGGAAATCAACTTACATTTTTAATAGTGAAAATTCATCAATGATTAATAGGGAGCGTACGCGGGTAAAATTAAAGGGAAAAATGATACAATAAAAGAAAAAAAAGAGGCGATGTTCGTGAATAATATCATTGATTTTATTGCGAAGAAAAAGGAACGTGAAGAACGGCAGCGTGCACAAGATTTAGAACGTTATGTTGCGACTCAATGTAAATTTCATCAGCCAGAAAACATAGACGCTCTTGTTGATGGTAAAGTAATTGAAGTGAAAGATCATACACTTTTTTTAGGTTTCTTATCAATTTTAAAAGATGAACAAATAGAGCCGCTTCATATCTTTCAGGACGTTTTTTCATTAGAACCAAGCCGTTTTGAAATAGCCTACAACATGAAATGGTGGTCGGTTGTTCAGCTTGCTTTTACATTTTTAACGATTTTAAAGGAAAATGAACCGCATACATATGCAGATTTTCTAGGACTATCTTGATTTATCTGGGGTGTGTGCACGTCTGAAAGACTAAACAAACGTGCGCATACACAACTGGATTCCTCTTTTTACATCAAAAGAATACAATCATCTTTACAATTCCTCTAATACTTCAAAAACTTCACATATATTTATAATCTCTCAATAATGTTTACGAAATATTTTTAAGCCATCCATACTTGCTTAATGTTTGTTTTATAAGATTACTGTTGTAAGCAAATAAAAATAAACACAAACAAATGGAGGGTCCAACTCATGACAATTCAAAAGTTATGGAAGAAAGGCTTTATCGGTGCATTAGCAATTTCAATGTTGGCGGCTTGCTCAGACAGTTCTTCTACTTCAAATGAGGTAAATAGTGATGCAACACTTGAAGAAATTACGGAACAAGCGAAACAAGAAGGAACTGTTCATTCAGTCGGAATGCCAGATACATGGGCAAACTGGGTAGAGACTTGGCAAGAGCTTGATAGTGAATATGCCATCAAGCATCAGGATACAGATATGTCGAGTGCGGAAGAACTAGCAAAATTTGAAGCTGAAAAAGATGATGCTACTGCTGATATTGGGGATGTAGGGATTGCCTTTGGACCAATTGCCAAAGATAAAGGCTTAACATTGCCATACAAAACATCGTATTGGGATGATATTCCTGAATGGGCGAAAGATGATGAAGGCCATTGGATTGTTGGCTATACAGGCACAATTTCATTTTTAACAGACATAAACAATGTGAAAAATGCACCAACCTCTTGGGAGGATCTTAAAAATGGAGATTATCATGTCAGCATAGGGGATGCTTTAACAGCAAACCAAGCACAATTTGCGATTTTAGCCGCAGCAATGGCTTTCGGAGGCGATGAATCGAATATTCAACCAGGTATTGATTTCTTTGCGGAATTAGCGCAACAAGGGCGTTTGCAGGGAGATCCATCAGTCGCTAATTTAGAAAAAGGCGAAATTGATGTAGCAATCTTATGGGACTTTAATGCATTAGGCTATCGTCATCAAATTGATGAAAAACGCTTTGATGTAGTAATTCCTTCAGAAGGCTCTGTAACATCAGGCTATGCCACGATAATAAATAAGTATGCGAAAAACCCTTATGCGGCCATGTTAACACGAGAATATATTTTATCGGATGCTGGACAAGAAAATTTAGCAAAAGGTTACGCACGACCAATTCGTGAGAATGTGAAGTTATCACAGCAAGTACAGGATTTATTACTACCTGCAGAAATGTATAAAAATGCACAACCAGTTAATGATCAAAAGCAGTGGGAAGAAACGACAAAACAAATTCCACAAATGTATCAAGAGCAGGTATTAATTCATGCCAAATAAAAAAGTCGCTCTCATTGTCATTGATGCCCTTCGATTTGATACAGCATGTACACATATGGGATTTATGCAACATTTAGTAGAACGTAATTTGGCTTCACGTTTCGAGGTTCGTTCTGAAGTACCGTCTTTATCGAGACCATTATATGAAACGATTTTAACGGGAACTCCACCAATCGTTCATGGTGTAACAAGTAATATATCGGTGCGCTTATCGACACAAACTAGTTTATTTCATTTGGCGAAGTCCAATGGTTTATCTACAGCAGCAGCTGCTTACTATTGGGTAAGTGAGCTATACAATCGAGCGCCATTCCAGCATATGGAGGACCGTTTACAGTTCGATACAAAGCTCCCGATTGAAAATGGCTTGTTCTATTTTGAAGACCATTACCCAGATAGTCATTTGTTTGCAGAGGCAGCGTGGTTAATGGATCAAAAGCAACCCGATTTCTTATATATTCACCCGATGAATGTAGATGATGATGGGCATAAGTTTACAGCGGACTCAGCGCCATATCGTAATCGCGTATTGGCTGTAGATGCACTATTGTCGCTGTTTATACCAAAATGTATGGCACAGGGGTACGAAGTAATTGTGACGGCAGATCATGGGATGACAAGTGATGGCAATCATGGCGGGTCGACGATTGAGGATCGACATGTACCAATGTTTGTCATTTCCCAAGCTGTAAAAGCAGGTGTGAAGGATGGCGTGGTGTCTCAGCTGCAAGTCGCACCCCTCTGTTGTCATTTAATGAATATAGAGCCTTCTGAAGAGATGGTCCCTCTATTATTAGAAGGTGTACAGACATTAAAACAAACGAATTAGTTGAATTCATGCCCTTTAGCATTAAAGTTTATATATTTATAAGTTAGAAAGAAGTGATAGTTTTGATATCCAAGCGGCAATCTTTTGCCTGGCTTACACCTTTCCTGTTACTTGTATTGTTATTTTTCCTAGTGCCATTACTGTACATGCTTGTAACGAGCTTTAGTAATAACGAAGGTTTTACGTTGGCGCAATATAAATCTGTATTAACAAATAATTATATTTTACAAGGGTTTAAAAATAGTGTGACGTTATCGGTCATTTCTGCTGTAGTAGCGCTAGTAGTTACGTTGTTTGCAGTTTTTGCGATGACCAACTTTTCACAGCCAGTACGCGAGAAAATATTAATAGTAACAAATTTAACTTCGAATTTTTCAGGTATTCCTTTAGCTTTTGCGTTTATTGTCTTGCTTGGCAATAGTGGGCTATTTACATTGCTATTTGAAAAATGGGAAATAGGCGCTTTATCGTCCTTTTCCCTTTATAGCTGGAGTGGTTTATTGCTCATTTATATTTATTTCCAACTGCCGTTAGCACTAATGCTACTGTATCCGATTTATGATGGCATACAGCAGCAATGGAAGGAAGCGGCTGCGCTTTTAGGTGCTTCGACTTTTCAGTTTTGGATGAAAATAGGAATACCCGTTATGTTACCAGGTATTGTGGGAACCTTTAGCGTGTTATTTGCCAATGCAATGGGAGCCTATGCATCTGCATACGCTCTAACTAGTAGTAATTATAATTTAGTTGCTATCCGTATTGGTGCACTGATTAAGGGAGATATTTTTGCACAACCCGAGTTAGCAAGTGCTATTGCCGTCTTACTGGCGGTAACGATGGTGACCGCAATGCTAATAAGTGAATGGAGCATAAAGAAAACAAGGGGGAAATTGTGATGAAAAAAAGAGGCTTTGCTAATATCGTCTTCCTCCTTTTAATGTTGTATTTGCTATTACCAATTGTAGCGACAATACTTTATGCCTTTTCATCAAAATGGCATAAAACGATTTTCCCAGAGGGACTGACATTCAAGTGGCTTGCTACACTATTTCAGGATGCAGCATTTATGCAGGCATTTGGACGTTCTGTCTTCCTTGCAGGAAGTGCGGTCGCCATTGCATTATTCGTTATTGTCCCTGCGATATTTGTCATAGTTTTATATTTTCCAAAGTATGAGAAATGGATTCAAGTGGCAGTCGTTATGGTGTATTCATTTCCAGGCATTATATTAGCCGTTGGATTAATCCACGTGTATTCAACAGTAGGCGTACCGATGATAGTGGTCGTATTGGGTGCCTACGTAATTGGTATTTTGCCTTATATTTATCAAGGGACTCGCAATAGCTTGCGTAATGTAGATGCAAGGCAACTGTTGGACGCCGCACAATTATTAGGTGCAACGAAAATGCAGGCATTTACGAAAATACTGTTACCTACCGTTTATCCAGGCTTGTTCGTTGGCGCACTATTATCATTTTCAGTGCTATTTGGCGAATTTGTACTTATTAATTTAGTAGTAGGCTCGCGCTTTGAAACTGTACAAATTTATTTAATGAAAAAGCTAAGTACGAGTGGTCATATTGCTAGTGCGGTCGTCTTTATTTATATCGTACTTATGGGCTTATTAACGTTCGCGATTGCGATATTAACGAAACGTTCGAAAGGTGCGACAAATGTATGAGCTATATTGTTATTGAAGGACTTCATAAAAAATATGAAAAAACAACTGTCTTATCAAATATCGATATGACGATTGAAAAAGGTCAATTTATTACGCTTTTAGGGCCAAGTGGTTGTGGGAAAAGTACTATTTTGCGAATTATTGCGGGCTTAACGGATGCTACAGCAGGAAAAATACAAATTGAAGGAAAAAATATGGGCGGCATCCAACCGAAAGAGCGCCAGGTTGGAATGGTATTTCAATCCTATGCATTATTTCCGAACATGACCGTCAAAGAAAATATTGCCTTTGGCTTACGAATGCACAAAATAAATAATGCTGAAGTGGAGCACCGTGTGCAGGAAATTCTAGCGATCGTACATTTGACAGAAAAGGCGAATGCATTTCCAAAGGAATTGTCTGGGGGTCAACAGCAACGTGTAGCGCTTGCACGTGCGCTCGTTGTACGACCTAAAGTGTTACTTTTAGATGAACCACTAAGTGCGCTTGATGCGCAAATACGGAAAAAATTACAGAGTGATTTACGAGCAATCCAACGACAGCTTGGGATGACAATGATTTTAGTAACTCATGATCAGGATGAGGCGATGGCAGTATCAGACAAAATATTTGTTATGAGTAATGGCGAAATTGCACAAAGTGGCACACCGACAGAAATTTATATGAATCCCAAAAGTGAGTTTATCGCGAATTTTATTGGTCATTATAATGTCTTTCCACGCCAAGTGTTAGAGACGATGGTTGGATTAAAATTGCCTGGAGATAGTGGGAAGTTTGCCATTCGACCTGAAGCTATTCATGTCGAGAAGAAAGATGGAGACCTTTGTCTTTTAGGTGTTGCGACACAGTCGTTAATGAGTGGCAATATCGTTCGTACAACTTTGGAAGGTAACTGTGTATTTACAATGGAGCAATTACATCAACGAGGACAAATGCTTGAACTCGGTAGAAACTATGCGTGTTACGTGGCGAAGGAAGATGTGATTGCACTATCATGACGTATGCAAAAATTGAACGCTTCGAATTTATTTTAAAACAATTAGAGCTTGATGGAAAAATTATTGTCACAAATATCGCAGAAGCACTGTTCGTCGCACCTGAAACGGTTCGGCGGGATTTGGATGAGCTGGAGCAGCAGCATCTATTGACGAGAGTGCATGGAGGAGCAATTAAGTATACAAATGTGCGAACAGAACCTGCATTTTTTCGGAAATTGCAAATGCAAAAAGAGGCAAAGTGTACAATTGCTCGGCAGGCAGCGATGCGAATATGTGATGGCGATACGATAGCAGTTGATACAGGAACAACAACAGTTCACATAGCAGATTACTTAATGGCAATTGATGATATTACTGTTGTTACGCATTCAATAGCAGCTGCTGCACAATTTAATCTTGCCATTGAAGAAAGACGGATGACAGGGAAAGTTATATTACTGGGTGGAACAACAAACCCTAGACAAGCTTCGGTTGCTGGTGCAATGACATTAGAATGGTTAGGCAATATGAATTTTGACAAAGCATTTTTATCTTGCGGCGGCATGAAGAATGGCATTGTATATGATTATGATTTAGATGAATCACTGATTTCCAAAAAGATGCTACAGCAAAGTAAGAAATCAATACTTTTAGCTGATGCATCAAAAATTAATGGTCAATCATTTTATCAAATCTGTCATTTAGCTCAATGTACGGAAATCATGTGTGATATTGCTTGCCCAGAAGACTGGCACGAATATGAAGAACAATGGACTGTATGTAGTGGAGGGAAAAGTGGATGACAATTGATTACCATGTACATTTAGAGGAGGGGCCATATTCTTTCCGTTGGCTGGAGCGAACTACACGTGCGATATCGCACTTTCATGAGGCTAACAGTGCTGCTAAAGGTTCAAAAGCGCTGGTCGAATGGCAAGTGTCAGCGTTGGCTAGTCGATTACACAATGGCTGTTATAGTGAAGACTGGCTCGATCTGTATTTACAAAAGGCAAAACAACTTGGTTTACAAGAGGTTGGGATTGTCGATCATTTGTATCGTTTT
Organism: Lysinibacillus sp. JNUCC-52; assembly: GCF_015999545.1. Classification (NCBI taxonomy): domain Bacteria; kingdom Bacillati; phylum Bacillota; class Bacilli; order Caryophanales; family Bacillaceae; genus Lysinibacillus; species Lysinibacillus sp. JNUCC-52. The sequence continues at coordinate 1,531,662 of NZ_CP065546.1, read as the reverse complement.
CAGGAAGCACGTGCCTATTTTGAACGATATATGCAATTAGATGATTCACAAGAAATCGGTCAACTGCAACGATACTGGCTAGATAGTGTGATGACTGAAAATATGGACGATTTCGTATTAGCGATAGCAAAAGCAAAAAAAAGATGGCGTCAGCATGGTGTCGAGTTAAAGCTAGGTATTGAAGCGGATTACTTTGTAGGTGGCGAGAAAGAATTGACGTCACTACTACAAGGACAACATTGGGATTATGTAATTGGTTCTGTTCATTTTGTAGATGGCTGGGGCTTTGATAATCCACAAACGGAGCATCTGTTTGCTAATATGGCGCCCACAACACTGCAGATGAACTATGCGCAGTTTTTTACAACGGTCTTGCAAATGATACAGTCTAATATGTTTGATTTCGTAGCTCACCTGGATAACTTTAAAGTCTTTAATTATTATGTTGAGGATGAGGCATTTAATCTACAATGGTATGAACAAATTGCACAAGCGCTCGTCCATACACAAACAGCTACAGAAATTAATGCAGGATTATATTATCGCTATCCCGTCCAAGAAATGTGCCCTGGGCCATTGTTTTTGCAAGTTTTAGTGCAACATGGTGTAGAGTTTACCGTTTCTTCGGACGCCCACTTCCCTGATGATTTAGGGAAATATACATTTGATAATGCCGATTTACTAAAAAGCTTAGGTGTTCAACATCTTGTAGGATTCAATCAACGTACAAAAAAATATATAGCGTTATAACAAAAATCACCGTTGATAATGTCATCGGTGATTTTTTCTAGGTATCAATGCTAAGTGTCATGCATTTAAACAGTTATACTTGTTGTTGGTAGCGAAGGCGGTGACTCCTTTAATGCACCCAGCGTAAGACGCAACAGACCACGCGATAGCGGGGGTTGCGGCTTACGTGTGTGCCCGCGGAAAGCACCGCCGTAGTGGACAAACGACATTGCCAAAAAGTGTTAGTTTGATTACTGTCAATCTAACACTTTTTCTCTTTTGTCCCAGACTCCTTGTTTATTATGAAGCAATAGACAAGAACGACGGAATATTTTTAATAAGAAGTGTATTTAAGTCGAAACCACGACATTTAGTACACAAACCTTGTAGGAAGTAGTAATCATTCAGTATAATAGTAAAATGGGAATTCGAATGCACGGATTTCGTTTGAAAGGAGTTACCTGACCTGCAATGAATGAGGAACAACGATTAACTAGTCAACAAGTCAATCAACCAAAAAAAGAAGACAAGCCTGAAAAGGATTATAGTAAATATTTTGAGAAGGTCTTTACAGCACCTTCATTAAAAGATGCAAAAAAACGTGGCAAAGAAGAAGTGAAATACCATAAAGACTTCCAAATTGCAGAACAATTTGCTGGCATGGGTGAGGGACGGACATTCTATATCCGTACATATGGTTGCCAAATGAATGAGCATGATACGGAAGTGATGGCTGGGATCTTTATGCAGCTTGGCTATACTTCAACAGAGATTATCGAGGAAGCAGATGTGGTGTTACTGAATACATGTGCAATCCGTGAAAATGCAGAAAACAAAGTATTTGGAGAGCTTGGTTTCCTGCTAAAATATAAACGTAAAAATCCAGAAATGTTAATTGGTGTATGTGGCTGTATGTCACAAGAAGAATCTGTAGTAAATAAAATATTAAAAACATACCCACATGTCGATATGGTATTTGGAACGCACAATATTCATCGATTGCCAAATATTTTAAAAGAAGCTTACATGTCGAAGGAAATGGTTGTAGAAGTTTGGTCTAAAGAGGGCGACGTTATTGAAAACTTGCCGAAGAAACGTTTAGGTTCCATTAAAGCCTGGGTCAATATTATGTACGGCTGTGACAAGTTTTGTACGTATTGTATCGTGCCATATACGCGAGGAAAAGAACGCAGTCGACGTCCAGAGGAAATTATTGCTGAAGTTCGTGAGCTAGCTGCGGCGGGCTATAAAGAGATAATGCTCCTCGGTCAAAATGTCAACGCTTACGGCAAAGACTTTGAGGACCTTGATTACCGTTTAGGTGATTTAATGGATGAATTGCGAAAAATCGATATTCCGCGTATTCGCTTTACAACGAGTCACCCACGTGATTTTGATGATTATTTAATTGAAGTACTAGCAAAAGGTGGCAACTTGGTTGAACACATTCATTTACCAGTACAATCAGGCTCAAATGAAGTGTTGAAAATTATGGCACGCAAATATAGTCGTGAGCATTTCCTAAGCTTAGTAGATAAGATTAAAGCAGCAATCCCAGGTGTAACGTTAACAACTGATATTATTGTTGGTTATCCAAACGAAACAGAGGAGCAATTCGAAGAGACTATTTCGTTATACCGTGAAGTAGGCTTTGAAATGGCCTTTACGTATATTTACTCTCCTCGAGAAGGTACGCCAGCTGCGAAGATGGTCGATAATGTACCAGAAGAGGTTAAAAAAGAGCGTTTACATCGTTTAAATGCGGTCGTACAAGAGTATTCTAGAAAAGCGTTAGAAGGCTTGAAAGGCGAAATTGTGGAAGTATTAGTGGAGGGCACAAGTAAACGTCGTGATGATGTGCTTGCGGGCTATACACGTAAAAATCGCCTAGTGAATTTCAAAGCGCCAACAGAGTTGATTGGACAGTTAGTGAAAGTGAAAATAACGGAAGCTACTTCTTATTCATTAACTGGAGAATTTGTGGAAGTAGTAAAAAATGAAAAGGTGGAAGCGTAAATGACACAAGTATTGTATACAAAAGAAGATTTAATTAAAAAATCCCATGAAATTGCGCATATGATTGCGAATACACCAGAAGTCGATTTTTTTAAAAAAGCTGAAGCACAAATTAATGAAAACCAACTTGTTCGTGAACGTATTGCTAGCTTAAAAAGCTTACAAAAACAAGCAGTTAACTTTCAACACTTAGGTAAAGAAAAAGCATTAAAAATGATCGAAGACAAAATTGAAAAAATTGAAGAAGAAATTAATGCTATTCCTGTTGTGCAGCAATTTAAAGAATCACAAGGTGATGTAAATGACTTATTACAATTAGTGTCGAATACAATTGCCAATAACGTTACAAATGAAATTGTGCGTTCAACAGGTGGCGATGTATTGCGCGGTGAAACTGGATCTTCTGTACAAAATTCTCAACCAGGTAGCTGTTCATAATTAAATAATAGAAGAAATAGCCCGAATAACTGCATTCGGGCTATTTTTATGCCGAACTTTAGGTAAGGATTTATACATAAAAAAAGCCTATATGAAAGCTGTTGAATGAAAAGATGTAGAAAGGAAGTCGATTCGATTCTATGAAATACGTTCACCCAATGGGCGCCCCCTGCATATGATGGAGTGAAAAGAGTCGAAGGAGGAATTGCGCTGAAACGTTTACGACAAATCGTGACGAAAGCAGTAGTTGCCAAAGGGAAGAAGAGAACGGAAGAACGTGTAACGTTATGTCCAACAAATAAACCGACGAGTATTCTCGGTTGCTGGGTAATCAACCATACTTGTTCAGCAAAAAAAGTCGGTAAATTTGTAGAAGTGTCAGGAAAGTTTGATGTGAATGTATGGTATGCTTATAGTAATCATTCGAAAACAGCAGTGTTTTCAGAAACGGTTCACTATAAAGACAAGGTAAAACTTAATTTTAGAGATGGCGAAGTTACAGTTGGCGATGATGTGCGTGTGCGTGTAATACAAGAACCAAATTGCATGGAAGCGGTAATTTCTCCATGTGGAACAAAATTTGAAATTGTAGTAGAACGCGAGACTGTTGTTGAAGTAATGGGTGAAATGACAATTTGTATTAGTGTACATCCGCTAGATTTCGAAGAGGAATGGAATTTTAATGATGAAAGCTCATCTTCATCTTCCTCATCAAGTTCTAGTTCAAGCTCCAGTTCTTCTAGCAGCTCAAGCAGTGAAGGAAGATTTGTTTTAGAGTCCTCGTCGTTTCCTGATGAACGTCCTAGATAAAAACCAAGATAATATTTTTTGATACATGCGAAATGCTAGCATCTTTACAAAGGTGAAATAAGCGTTTCGCATGTATCTTTTGTTATAATAAATATAACGATCAATGGATGAAGACTTATGTAGCAAAAAATAATAGTAGGTTAGCATTTTGGTTGAATGAAAACAAAGCACACATAATGGATATTGCAGCCTTTACAAGCTGTATGTATCTAGTGCAATTGTTAACGTGTAACTACAAATTGCATATTTAAGCACAAAATATAAAATATCTAAACGCAAATATACTATGCGTATTTGATTTAAATGGCAAGAGCGAGGGAATTTTTAAATGACAACTTATACACCAATGATGCAACAATATTTGCAAGTAAAAGAAGATTATAAGGATGCCTTTTTATTTTTTAGATTAGGTGATTTTTACGAAATGTTTTTTGAAGATGCGGTTAATGCATCACAAATTTTAGAAATTACATTAACAAGCCGAGATGCAGGTGCTAAGGAGCGTATTCCGATGTGCGGCGTACCGCATCACTCAGCAAAAAATTATATTGAAACACTTGTGCAAAAAGGCTATAAGGTTGCAATTTGTGAGCAAACGGAGGATCCAAAGCAAGCAAAAGGTGTAGTCAAACGTGAAGTAGTCCAACTTATTACGCCAGGTACTATTATGGAAGGTAAGGCGCTAGATGGTAAAACCAATCATTTTATAGGGGCAGCAGAACAGTTGGATGCCATGACATTTGGCTATGCCTACTTGGATTTATCTACAGGTGAGGCTATTGCGTCAACAATTGAAGGGGACGGCAAGGCACTACTGATGCAGATGCAAGCTTATGGTATTCGTGAATTAATCGTGACAGAAAGTTTACAGCTTTTATTAGCAGAACATGCAATGAATGTTGGTATTGTTCTATCTGTTGAAGAAGATGAAATGGCAATGGACAAAGCGGAGAATTATTTAGAAGCGGTGCCAGTGACTATACAGGTAGCTTGCCTTCGTTTACTTCATTATATTGATAAGACACAAATGCGTTCACTTTCTCATATCCAAGCGTTTACCTTCAATGAAATGAAAAACTATTTACGTATCGATTCGAGCTCCAAGCGTAATTTAGAACTTATCCAATCAATTCGTGGCGGCGACCAAAAAGGTACATTGTTATGGCTATTAGATGACACCGTTACAGCGATGGGTGGACGTAAGCTGAAGCAGTGGCTCCATCAACCGTTAGCATCACGCGCAGCTATTGAAGATAGACTTGCAATGGTTAGTGATTTGTTAGAAGAATATTTTGTAAGATCAGAATTACAAAATTCGCTAAAACAAGTATATGATTTAGAACGTTTAGCTGGCCGTGTGGCATTTGGTAATGTAGGCGGGCGTGATTTAGCGCAGCTTCGTGATTCATTGCGACAAGTTCCCGTTATCCAACAGCAGTTACTTGGAGCAAATAAAGAAACATTGTACAAGTTAGGTGCAGCACTCGATACATGTGCTGACGTTGAGACATTATTGGCAAGTGCTATTACAGATAACCCACCAATCACGATTAAAGAAGGTGATGTTATCCGAGATGGCTATCATGAACGATTAGATGAACTACGCTATGCGTCACGCAATGGCAAGGACTGGATTGCCCAATTAGAACAAGCAGAACGTACGAAAACGGGTATTAAAAACTTAAAAATAGGTTATAACCGTATTTTTGGCTATTATATAGAAATTACAAAATCTAATATTCATTTAGCAGATTTAACACGCTATGAACGGAAGCAAACGCTCGCAAATGCAGAACGATATATAACGCAAGAACTGAAAGAGAAAGAGTCGCTTATTTTGAATGCTGAAGAAGAAAGCTTGGCATTGGAGTACAAGTTATTCGTTGAAATACGTGAACAATTAAAATCATTTATTCCACGTGTACAAGCATTAGCAGCAAGTATTAGTGAGTTAGATGTATTGCTTAGCTTTGCAAGCGTTTCTGAAAAATATCGTTTTACGAAGCCAGAGTTTCATGAGGGACGTGCGCTTGAAATTATTGAAGGACGTCACCCAGTTGTGGAGAAAATGCTCAATAAGCAAATGTATGTACCAAATGATTGTGTGCTTGAGGAAAAACACAATATGATGCTTATTACAGGGCCCAATATGTCCGGTAAAAGTACGTATATGCGCCAAGTTGCCTTAATAGTAGTAATGGCACAAATGGGATGCTATGTGCCTGCGGAAAAGGCAAGATTACCAATTACGGATCAAATTTTTACACGAATTGGTGCAGCAGATGATTTAGCGGCAGGTCAATCCACGTTTATGGTGGAAATGCTAGAATCACAGCATGCGATTATGCATGCTACTAAAAATAGCTTAATGCTGTTTGATGAAATTGGTCGTGGAACATCTACCTATGATGGGATGAGTCTTGCACAATCTATGATGGAATATATTCATGACAAAATAGGCGCAAATACACTTTTCTCAACTCATTATCATGAATTGACAGCATTGGAAAAAGAGCTGCCACGCTTACAAAATGTGCATGTATCTGCCACTGAAAAAAATGGCACAGTCGTCTTTTTACACAAGGTGAAAAAGGGAGCGGCAGATAAATCGTATGGTATTCATGTTGCGCAGCTAGCCCAATTACCTGAGGAAATTTTAGAGAGAGCTCGTATATTGCTCGAAAACTTTGAGGCGGGTAATGAAGTGCCTGTTTCTCAACATGTCGTGGAGCAACCAGTACAAATGTCGCTCTTTACAGAAGAAGCGGCGTTGCCTTCAGCTGAGACAGATGTGTTAAAAAGCTTGGAGAAGGTGAATATTTTAGGCACTTCACCAATGCAGGCTATTAATATTTTATATGAATTACAACAGCAATTAGTTAACGCTAAAAAATAAAGGAGTGAAGCGCCATGGGGAAAATTCAAATTATGGACGCGTGGCTATCCAATAGAATTGCCGCGGGGGAAGTAGTAGAACGACCAGCGTCTGTAGTGAAAGAATTAGTCGAAAATGCGATTGATGCTGGTAGTACGTCCATTGATGTCTTTTTACTAGAAGCGGGCCTCACTTCAATTCAAGTAATTGATAATGGTAGTGGGATGGATGAGGAAGACGCACTGATCTCTTTCTCACGCCATGCAACAAGTAAGATTCATCAGGAGCATGATTTATTTCGTATTCGTACATTAGGATTTCGTGGGGAGGCATTAGCATCCATTGCATCGGTATCTAAAATGACGATGATAACTTCAACTGGTGAATCAGGGACGTATGTGGAATTAGAGGGAGGCCATGTAAAAATGCAAAAGCCTGGGCCTTTACGTAAAGGAACAGATATTACAGTGGCACAGCTATTTTTCAATACACCTGCACGTTTAAAATATATGAAAACGATACAAACAGAGCTTGGACATACAATTGATCTTATGAACCGTCTAGCGCTTGGTAATCCCCAAATTGCGTTTCGATTGCTACATAATGGTCAGCAGTTATTACAGACAAATGGACGAGGCGATGTACAGCAAGTACTGGCCGCAATTTATGGCGTGCATAATGCGAAAAAAATGGTGCCGTTTCAAGGGGAATCCCATGACTATAAGGTGTCGGGCTTTGTATCTTTACCAGAGGTGACACGTGCTTCTAAAAATTATATGTCGCTGTTTGTCAATGGTCGTTGGGTGAAGCATTATTTGGTGCAAAAGGCAATTATCGATGCGTATCATACGTATTTACCCATTGAACGTTTTCCAATTGTAGCACTTTATATTGAAGGCGATCCTTATTTAACAGACGTAAATGTCCATCCAGCGAAACATCAAATCCGTTTAAGTAAAGAACCAGAGCTACTAAAATTAATCGAAGAAACGATTCGTGGCAAAATTCGAGAAGTGATGCGTGTACCTCTAATGGAAAAGAAAGAAAAAATTCCGAAACCCGCAACAGAACAGTTAAATATATGGAAGCCTACCCCGAAGCTGGACGTCGAAAAAATGAATGCTATCGTTGAAAAGCTTTATGATGCGCAAACTGTTCAGGAATCTAGCATATTGCCCGACGAGGAGCCTTTAGCCCCAGCTACTGTTACAAAAGAGAGCTGGCAACCAATGCAACAATTAGAAACTAATCAGGTTGAAGTAGAGGCACCAATAGCGCATAGCGAAATTTTAAATGAGGAGCCTCACATTGAAGAAACTCAAATAGAAGAGCCTAAAAAAGAACCATTCCCTGCTCTTGAGGTTGTAGGACAAATTCATGGGACATATATTGTGGCGCAAATGGAGGACGGCTTTTATTTAATCGACCAACATGCCGCACAGGAGCGTATTAAATACGAATTTTTCCGTGAAAAGGTTGGGCAAGTTAATCCGAACGAACGACAGACATTATTACTTCCCTTGACCTTCCATTACGCAGCAGATGAGGCGCTTATACTGCGTGAAAATAAACAGCAGCTAGAGGCAGTTGGCGTGTTTTTAGAGGATTTTGGACAGTCATCATTTGTGATTCGTGAGCACCCAAGTTGGTTCCCAAATGGCGAGGAGCAAGACATTATTGAGGATTTAATTGAGCAAGTGTTGACGACAAAAAAAGCGGATGTTAAAAAAATGCGTGAGGCGGCAGCTATTATGATGAGCTGTAAAAAGTCTATTAAGGCTAATCATTATTTAACGAAAGAGCAAATGGTTGCATTGCTAGATGATTTACGTGAAGCAGATAATCCATTTACTTGTCCGCATGGTCGGCCAGTACTAATTCATTTTACAACCTATGAAGTGGAAAAAATGTTCAAACGGGTAATGTAGTAATAGCTAAGCAATGTGGTCGCAGTCAATAAAGAAAAGCTACAGCGATCAAGAGCCTGGTGTGAAAACCTAAGGGGGAGAATGAATGGGTGAATTTATTTTAGCAATTGATCAAGGGACGACAAGCTCAAGAGCGATTTTATTCAATCATAAAGGTGAAATTGTCCATGTTGCCCAAAAGGAATTTCAGCAGTATTTTCCGAAGGCAGGCTGGGTGGAGCATAACGCCAATGAAATTTGGGGATCAGTGCTCGCAGTTATAGCAGCTGTGTTAACTGAAAGTGGTCATGAAGCAAGTGAGGTCCATGCAATTGGCATTACAAATCAGCGGGAAACTACGGTAGTTTGGGATAAACATACTGGTCAGCCTGTTTACAATGCTATCGTTTGGCAATCAAGACAAACGCAGGATATTGTTTCAGAGCTAAAGGAACAAGGCTATGAAAAAATGTTTCAGCAAAAGACAGGGTTACGTCTCGATTCTTATTTCTCTGCAACAAAAATTAAATGGATTTTAGACAATGTTGAAGGGGCACGTCATAAGGCAGAAAATGGCGATTTACTATTTGGCACGATTGATTCTTGGATTGTTTGGCGATTATCAAAAGGGAAGGCACATATTACGGATTATTCAAATGCGGCGCGGACATTACTTTATAACATCCATGAACTAAAATGGGACGAAGAGCTTTGTGAACTATTAAATATTCCAATGACGATGTTACCAGAAGTAAGAAATTCGTCAGAGATTTATACGAAAACAGCACCAAGTATATTTTTTGGTGAGGAAACGCCAATTGCAGGCATTGCTGGTGACCAGCAGGCAGCACTCTTTGGTCAAACTTGCTTTGCGAAAGGCATGGCTAAAAATACGTATGGCACTGGCTGTTTTATGTTGTTAAACACGGGCGAACAGGCAATCCATTCTGAAAATGGCTTGCTTACAACGATTGCTTGGGGCATTGATGGCACGGTGACTTATGCGTTAGAGGGCAGTGTTTTTGTGGCAGGTTCAGCAATTCAATGGTTGCGCGATGGTCTTCGAATGATTCGCACTGCTAAGGAATCTGAAAAATATGCAACAAAGGTAGCTGATACAGATGGTGTATACGTAGTACCTGCATTTGTAGGATTAGGAACACCATACTGGGATACGGATGCTCGTGGCGCTATTTTTGGTTTGACGCGGGGGACTTCTAAAGAGCATTTTATCCGCGCAACGCTTGAATCATTGGCTTACCAGACGAAAGATGTACTGGATGCAATGAAGGAAGCTGCGAGCATGCCAATTGAAGTATTGCGAGTAGATGGTGGAGCTGTAAGTAACGGCTTCTTAATGCAATTTCAAAGTGATATTTTACAGTTAGAGGTGGAGTTAGCAAAGCTTAATGAATCGACTGCACTCGGGGCAGCCTATTTAGCAGGACTTGCAACAGGATTTTGGGAAAATAAAGAGGCGTTAGCTGCATTATGGGCAAATGGGCAAACCTATCAACCTAAAATGACCACAGAGCAAAGCGCAAATTTATATGCGGGCTGGCAAAGAGCTGTGGAGGCTACACGTATATTTAAATCATAGCTAATGGGGGGAGAAAGTATGTTTTCATTTGAGCATCGACCTAAAATTATCGATTATTTAGAGCAATATAGCTTTGACGTTTTAGTAATTGGGGGTGGTATTACAGGTGCTGGAATTGCACTTGATGCCGCGTCAAGAGGATTATCAGTCGCACTAATTGAGATGCAGGACTTTGCTGCTGGTACATCAAGCCGTTCGACAAAGCTTATCCACGGAGGACTTCGATATTTAAAACAATTTGATATGGGGGTAGTGGCTGAAGTTGGACGTGAACGCGAAATCGTTTATGATAATGCTGTTCATGTAACGACACCTGAAAAAATGCTGTTGCCTTTATATAAGCATGGTTCACTTGGTCCTTTAACGACTTCAATTGCATTAAAAGTATATGACCGATTAGCAGGTGTCAAAAAGAAAGAACGCCGCACAATGCTAAGTGCACAAGAAACAGCAGCGCTTGAGCCTCTATTAAAGCGAGATGAGCTCGTTGGAGGTGGCTATTATGTCGAATATCGTACAGATGATGCACGGTTAACGATTGAAGTGCTAAAAAAAGCGGTTGAATACGGCGCACTTTGTGTAAACTATGCGGAAATGACAGGATTTTTATATAACAAGAAAAAGCTAATTGGCGCAAAAGTAAAAGATCATGTAACAGGAAAAGTAGTGGAAGTTCATGCTGCGCAAATTGTCAATGCTACTGGCCCTTGGGTAGATGAAGTACGACAAAAGGATAAAGCGTTGGACAAAAAGCAATTACGCCTGACAAAAGGTGTCCATATCGTCCTCAATCAAAAGCATTTCCCATTACAACAGGCCGTCTATTTTGATATTCCAGATGGTCGGATGGCTTTTGCTATTCCTCGTGATGGTAAAACTTATATAGGGACAACGGATACAGTTTATGAAGGAAATCCTATACACCCAACTGCAACACAACAAGATGTAGATTATTTAATTGAAGCTGCTAAAAATATTTTTCCTACAGCCGAAATTACAAGAGAAACAATTGAATCTTCTTGGGCAGGTGTACGTCCACTTATTTTCGAAAAGGGGAAAGACCCTTCTGAAATTTCGCGTAAAGATGAGATTTGGACAGCATCAAGTGGTTTGATGACGATTGCAGGTGGCAAGTTAACAGGCTACCGCCAAATGGCAGAAACAATCGTTGATAAAATCGTCAAAACTCATAAATTTAAGCATGCTAGTCCATGTATGACACGTGAACTATCTCTATCTGGTGCAAAGGGCATTAATGCCATTAATTTCCCTGATTACACTGCGTATAAAGCAAGAGAAGGTGTGCAGTATGGCCTGAACTATGATGAAGCGAAGCATCTTGTGCAAAAGTATGGAACGAATGTGGACGCTTTATTTGATCAGGTGAAGTATTTACATGAGCATGGCAGTACAATGCCTCTCGTGTTACATGCGATGCTGCTCTATGGTATAGAAGCGGAAATGGTGTACACACCTTGTGATTTCTTTATTCGTCGCACGGGATTATTATACTTTGATATTGATGCAGTGAAACGATATAAGGAGCAAGTAATTCAAGTAATGCAACAGCGTTTTCACTATTCAGAATCTCAAAGAAATACCTATGTTGCGCAATTAGAACAAGCCATAATCGATGCGACAAGTTTTGCGGATGTGGAGGTGTAATATGGAAGAGCGTTATATGAAAATGTCAGATGGACATTTTGTGTTTACGCGAACATTAACGCCGACTATTCCATGCATAGGTCATATTCATATTTTACATGGCATGGCAGAGCATAGTGGTCGCTATATAAAATTTGCTCAAAAATTATGTGTAGCAGGTTATGCAGTGACGATGCATGATCATCGTGGGCATGGAGAAACGGCATCTTACAACGGCACATTAGGCTTTTTCGCTGAAAAAAATGGTTTTGATCGTGTTGTAGAAGATGCTCATGAAGTGATTGTAGCTATGCATGCTCAATTTGCAGATGTGCCATTCATCTTGTTCGGACATAGTATGGGTTCTTTCATTGCTAGAAGGTATATTCAACTTTACAGCAATGACGTGGATAACGTTATACTTTGTGGAACAGGTAATGTCTCAACACTGCATAAGATTGGGCATTATGTCGCACAAGTATTGGCAATGCAACGAGGCAAAGAGATGGAGAGCCCTTTACTAAACAAATTGAGCTTTGGGAGCTTCAATAAGCAAGTTCCAAATGCTAAAACAGCATATGATTGGTTATGTTCTGTAGAGCACGAGGTGCAAAAATATATTGATGATCCATATTGTGGCTTTATACCAACCAATCAATTTTTTGTTGATTTAACGGCGGGTCTTATGGTACTGAATCGAAAAAATGAGATTGAAAAAATAAATAAAAACTTACCGATCCTTTTGATAAGTGGTAGCAAGGACCCTGTTGGAGATGGTGGTCACGGTGTGTATAATGTGGCAGAGCGCTTTGCAGCAGCAGGTGTACAGGATGTTACAGTCTATTTATTTGAAGATAAGCGACATGAAATTTTAAATGAAGACAATCATCAGGCGGTTCATCAAGTTTTATTACGGTGGTTAGAAAAGTATGATACAAAATAAAATACAGCAAGCAGAGGTTGTAGCAATCGTAGGACCAACAGCCTCTGGTAAAACAGCACTGAGCATTGAGTTAGCAAAAAAGTTTAATGGTGAAATTATTAACGGCGATTCCATGCAAATTTATAAAGGCCTAGATATTGGTACTGCGAAAATTACTGCGGAAGAGATGCAAGGTGTCCCACATCATTTATTAAGCTTCAAGGAGCCTACAGAATCCTTTTCGGTAGCAGATTATCAAAAATTGGTACGTGCCAAAATTAGTGAAATACAAGCACGAGGAAAGCTACCAATTATTGTTGGAGGCTCTGGGTTATATGTACAAGCCGTGCTCTATGATTTCCAATTTACCGAGGAGCAAGTAGATGAGGTAGCACGAAAGGCTTATTATGAGGAGCTAGAAAAGTTAGGTCCTGAAGCAATGCATGCAAAACTATTAGCATTGGATCCGAAAACGGCGGAAACAATTCACCCTAACAATACGCGACGCGTCATTCGAGCATTAGAAATGATTGAATTAAGTGGTGTTTCAAAAGCCTCAGAAGAACACAATCGAGGAGAAATCCCCCTTTATCGCCATTTAATTATAGGGTTAGGTGAAAATATGTCACGCGATGCGTTATATGATCGCATAAATCGCAGAGTAGATTTGATGATGGACAAAGGGCTGTTGCAAGAAGTACAAGGGTTGTGGCAGCAAAATATTCGAGGCGTACAGTCAATTCAGGCAATTGGCTATAAGGAAATATATGATTACTTAGATGGTCGATGCACTTTAGAAGAAGCAATTGAAAATTTAAAACAAAATTCTCGTCGCTATGCGAAAAGACAACTTACTTATTTCCGCAATAAGATGGATATTCATTTTATTGAAAAAGACTAAAAACTTTAATAATTTCTAAAAATTACTAATTGATAAATTGGGATAACATGCTACTATAGGAATGAAGAGGTAGAAAGAGAGTAGGGGAGGCGCATTCTATGAAATCAATCAATTTGCAAGATACGTTTTTGAACCATCTACGTAAAAACAGTGTTTTTGTAACTGTGTTTCTGTTAAACGGGTTCCAGCTAAAAGGAACAGTGAAATCCTATGATAACTTTACAGTATTACTAGTCGATGCTGAAAGTAAACAGCATCTCATTTACAAACACGCAATTTCTACTTTCGTTCCAGCAAAGCAAGTCGAATTTTTAGAGACAGAAGAATAGAGTCATTTTTAGGCAGCTAGTGTTACATCACTAGCTGTTTTTTTTCGTTCACGCTATAATGTAATAGGAAATTGATATATTGGAGGACTGTAAAGATGAAATCGATGGATACAACGCAATTATTAGAACAACTAGATGCGAACGAGGACTTATACATTATCGATGTGCGAGAAGATGACGAGGTAGCACAAGGTGTCATTCCAGGCGCTAAGCATATTGCACTTGGAACAATCCCTGAGCGCTTAGAAGAAATAGATAGATCTAAACCTTACATTATCGTCTGTAAAGCTGGCGGACGCTCAGCAAATGCATGTGCATATTTAGAAGCACAAGGCTTTGATGTAACAAACCTAGAAGGCGGCATGCTTGCTTATGATGGGGAATTAGAATTTAAATAATGTAGGTCACAGGTATTTAACAATTCAGTTGTTAAATACCTTATTTTATTTAGTTTATACTTAACATTGGCAGTGCACAAAATGCTGTCACGCAAACTTTATCCAATATTGACACGAAAAAAACTTTATCGTAAATTTAAAGTAATTACATAAAAGCATTAGGTGCCCATTATGGGAGAATAGGGAATAAAGTGAAATGCTTTAGCGGTCCCACCACTGTAAAATGGAGTTTTATAGAAAATACCACTAGCGTTATGCTGGGAAGGTTCTATAAAATGTTGAAATTGAGCCAGGAGACCTGCCTAATTGCTTTGAATGATATAGACGATGGAAAAGTCTGTAGTTTATTTGTTATGAAATAAACTACAGGCTTTTCTATTTTTTTTCATTCTATATGTAAATGGCTAAAAAAAGGAGAGATGATGATGCAATTATTACAACAAACGATTCAACGCATTCAACCTACTAATAATACAATGAAGGAAAAAGCTAAGGAACGTATTGATTCACTTAGCAAGCCTCCAAGCAGTTTAGGGAAACTGGAGTCGCTAGCTATACAATTAGCTGGTATTACGGGAGAACTATATCCAAAACTTGATAACAAAGTAATCATTGTTTGTGCAGCTGATCATGGTGTTTGTGAAGAGGGGGTAACATCAAATCCGCAAAATGTCACGTTTTTACAAACATTAAATTTCCCTAAAGGGGTAACAGGTGTTTGTGCAATTGCCAAAATAACAAATGCAAAAATTGTAACGGTAGATGTTGGAGTCAAAGAGGATATACCGCTTGATGCTAAGGTGTTAATGAAAAAAATTAAGCATGGTACAGACAATATGGCAAAAGGTCCAGCAATGACAAGGGAAGAGGCAATCCAGTCAATTGAAGTAGGTATTGAAATTGCAACAGCAGAAATAGCAAAAGGGGCAAATGTTCTTGGTACAGGTGAAATGGGCATCGGCAATACAACACCGAGTGCGGCTATATTATCAGTACTTCGTGGTTGTCATCCACAGGAAGTGACGGGATTCGGTGCAGGGCTTGGGGCAGGAGGAATTGAACATAAAGTAGCGATTATTCAAAAGGCCATTGAAATAAATAAACCTAATCGTCATGATGCGCTGGATATACTTGCAAAAGTGGGAGGGTTAGAAATAGGTGCGATGGCGGGTAGTATCCTAGCTGCAGCTGCAAATCGGAAACCAGTTGTGATTGATGGCTTTATTTCTACAATAGCAGCACTAATAGCATATGAACTTGAACCAAAAGTACAAGACTATATTATACCTTCACATGCCTCTGAAGAGCCGGGTGCCAAAATAGCAGCCGAATTGCTAGGAGTTGAGCCGATGCTTCATATGAATATGCGATTGGGAGAGGGCTCTGGTGCAGCACTAGCCTTTCCAATTCTAGATGCAGCTTGTTCGATGATGAGCAATATGGCTACATTAGCAGAAACGATGGCGCTAGTTGAAGAGAAGTGATGGGGCATTTGAGAGGTCAAAGCTTCGAGCGAGGACAAAAGAGAAAAAGTGTTAGATTGACTGGAATCAATCTAGCAATTTTTTACTGCGCCGTTGATGTCCGCTGCAGGGGTGCTTTCCGCGGGCACACCGTAAGCCGCAACCGTCGCTGTCGCGTCGTTTGTTGCGTCTTACTGAGCGTGCTGTTCCCGCAGGAGTCACCGCCTTCGCTCCCATCAACTCGTATTCTCTTCTAATTTTTTATTTACTGCAAAAGAATGAAACTAGCCCTTTTTTACGGTGCCGTTGATGTCCGCTGCGGGGGTGCTTTCCGCGGGCACATCGTAAGCCGCAACCGTCGCTGTCGCGTCGTTTGTTGCGTCTTACTATGCGTGCAGTTCCTGCAGGAGTCACCGCCTTCGCTACCATCAACTCGTATTTTCTTCTTTATATACTGCAAAAGAATGAATAGAAGGTATTGCTTATGCTCGATTTAATTTCCGTAATGGCAAACGCCATTTCTTCATATAAGAAAGAACTCGTAATATCGTAATGACTCCGAATAATGCATATAAGAAGATGTCTCCTGGCAGTAACTCCAGTCCAATAAGTAGGCCAGCAAGTGCTGCCCATACACCGTAAATTTCATCGCGGAGAACAAGTGGTTTACGTCCTGCCAATAAATCACGAACAATACCACCGCCTGAACCAGTTAAAACAGCAGCAACAATTACGGCACTAATAGGCATATTGAGTTTGACAGCGTACAATGCACCTTGTATCGCAAAAGCCGATAAACCAATAGCATCTGTGAAATTGCCCCAACGGTGCCAATGCTGTATAAGATGATGTGGAAAAATAAAAAATATAGTAATAGCAGCAATCGCAATTTGGAACATCATATCTTGCCCCCATAATGTTGTCACAGGTAGACCAATCAATAAATTACGAATGGCCCCACCACCAAAAGCAGTTACAATGCCAAGTATATATACACCGAATAAATCGTATTCTTCTTCCATTGCTATTATTGCTCCGGAAATAGCGAAGGCAATTGTCCCAATGATGCTAAAAACTTCCCAAGCCATCACTTTCCCTCCTTAAACGAGAATAAATTGTAGTAAGTCCGCCCCTTAGCTTAGCGCATTTAACAGCTAGACACAATAGCAATTTTTGCAGGGTTGCAAACAAATTGATAAGATAGGAAAGAACAATTTGAAACGGAGACGAAAACAATGACATTTACAACCCATTTAACAGCAGAGACGTTAACATTAGCGGAAAAAATAGAAGAAAAGGTGCGACCTTATCACAAGAAAGTAGAGGATATGGCGTTCTTCAATCAGCAAAAAGTACTTTCCGCCTTCAGAGCACATCAAGTAAGTGATTATCATTTACACCCTTCTAATGGCTATGGCTATGATGACGAGGGACGTGACAATCTTGAGCGTGTATATGCACAAGTTTTCGGAGCAGAGGCAGCGATAGTCCGTCCGCAAATTATATCTGGTACACATGCGATTACGCTTAGTCTATTCGGTGTGCTTCGACCAGGTGATGAATTACTTTATATTTCAGGTCAACCATATGACACGCTACAATCAATTGTCGATGGTGGTGACAAAGATACAGGTTCACTGAAAGATTATAAAATTGGCTATCGCCATGTAGATTTAATCGATAACGAAACGATTGATTGGACGGCAGTCGCTGCAGCTATAACGCCTAATACTAAAATGATAGCGATTCAACGTTCAAAGGGCTATGCAACGCGTCCATCCTTTACGATCTCACAAATTGCAGAAATGTGTGAGAAAGTACGAGAATTGGCCCCACATGCCGTTATTTTTGTTGATAACTGCTACGGTGAATTTGTAGAGGCACAGGAACCTACAGAAGTAGGTGCAGACTTAATGGCAGGTTCTCTTATTAAAAATCCAGGTGGTGGCTTAGCCAAAATAGGAGGCTATATTGCAGGTAGAGCTGATTTAGTTGAAAAATGTGCTTATCGAATGACATCACCAGGTATTGGAGCAGAAGCAGGTGCAACATTAAATACACTTGGTGATTTCTATCAAGGGTTTTTCCTAGCACCGCATGTGGTTAGTCAAGCGTTAAAGGGCGCCATTTTCACAGCAGCTATGCTAGAGGAAGCGGGCATGAACACATTCCCTAGCTTTCATGCTGAGCGTACAGATTTAATTCAATCAGTATCGTTTAAAACAGCAGATCAAATGGTTGCATTCTGTCGTGAAATTCAAGCAAACTCACCGATAAATGCGCATTATGCCCCTGAGCCTGCATACATGCCTGGCTATGAAGATGATGTCATCATGGCAGCGGGTACATTTATTCAAGGCTCAAGCATTGAACTAACAGCAGATGGTCCAATTCGTCCGCCATATACAGCATTTATTCAAGGTGGATTGACATACGAGCACGTGAAATTTGCCATTTGTAGCGCGGTCCAAAGCTTACGAAAATAAGCTATAAATAGATGTTAGACAACCCCCATCACGGATTTGTGGTGGGGGTTTTATCGTAATATGAATGCTAGCTGTTTTGCTTTCATACTAAAGCTAGTGAATTAAAGCAATATCTCAATAGGTCAGCAGGAACAGAACGAGTGGAAACGCCATTTTATTGTAGTGACATACATAAAGAGCTGTTGAAGTTACGCATGCTAAAAAGGAGCATATGCAGCATTCTATATTTTCATATGATTGAATCTAAAAAGATTGTATACAAAAAGTGTCAAATGCTGTTTTCGACTTTCTTGCCCCGAGAAAAGCGTCCGTCCGAGGCGGAAACCAATCGCAGAAATCTTATATTGAAGACTAAAGATGAACTGTAAAATATTTCGAGTTTGGCTAAAGCTTGGACTATCTTTTTATAGTTTTTAACAATTTTTCATCAATTCAAAAAAAAATTAAAAATACATGTTAGGAAACCTTACATCTTTGTTGACAGTGAAAATTTTTCGTTATATGATAAGCGGGTATTGGGGGGACTTAAATGAGTCGTGAAATTAGACGAACGATGCCGTTATTATCTATGAGTATCGTGATGCAATTGACCGAGCTTTCGGCACGCCAAATTCGTTATTATGAAGAACACCATTTAATTGAGCCACACCGAACTGAAGGTAATCGTCGAATGTTTTCATTAAATGACGTCGATACGCTTCTTGAAATAAAAGATTACTTGGAGCAGGGTATGAATATGGCGAAAATTAAAAAATTATTTGCTAAAAAATTGGATCCTGCTGCAGCTGAAGAACCTGATTTAACTGACACAGAATTACGTCAAATTATGCGCGAAGAAATGCGTCAAGCACAGCGCATGCAAAAATCATCTATCCGACGTGGGGATTTATCCCGATTCTATTAAAATAACTACTATTAGATGGTTATTATTTAATAGGGTAGGGTAAAGATATAAGCTAGACAATTTATAGGAGTGTGGAAAACTGTGGGTAAATACACAAAAGAGGACATCAAGAGTTTAATCGAGGAAAAAAATGTAAGTTTCATACGTTTACAATTTACAGATATTCTAGGTACAATTAAAAACGTTGAAATTCCTGTTAGTCAACTAGATAAAGCACTAGAAAACAAAATGATGTTCGATGGCTCATCAATTGAAGGCTTCGTGCGTATCGAAGAATCAGATATGTATTTATATCCTGATTTAGATTCTTTCGTAGTGTTCCCTTGGACTTCAGAAAAAGGGAAAGTAGCACGTTTCATCTGTGACGTATACACTGCTAAAGGCGAACCATTCGCTGGTGACCCACGTAACAATTTAAAACGCATCCTTAAAAAAATGGAAGAAATGGGCTTTACAAGCTTCAACTTAGGGCCTGAGCCAGAATTCTTCTTATTCAAATTAGATGCAAAAGGTGAACCTACGTTAGAAGTAAACGACCACGGTGGTTATTTCGACTTAGCACCAACTGATTTAGGTGAAAACTGCCGTCGTGATATCGTGTTAGAGCTAGAAGAAATGGGCTTTGAAATCGAAGCTTCTCACCACGAAGTAGCACCTGGTCAACATGAAATTGACTTTAAATATGCAGATGCCATTACAGCATGTGACAACATCCAAACGTTCAAGCTAGTTGTTAAAACAATTGCACGTAAACACGGCCTACATGCAACATTCATGCCAAAACCGTTATTTGGTGAAGCAGGCTCTGGTATGCACTTTAACGTGTCATTATTTAAAGGGAAAGAAAATGCATTCTATGATGAATCTACTGAGTTAGGCCTTTCTGAAACAGCAATGCAATTCATGGCAGGTGTTCTTGCACACGTACAAGGATTCACAGCTGTAACAAACCCAACTGTTAACTCTTATAAACGATTAGTTCCTGGTTATGAAGCGCCATGTTACGTTGCATGGTCTGCACAAAACCGTTCACCACTTATTCGTATCCCATCTGCACGCGGACTTTCAACTCGTGTAGAAGTACGTTCAGTGGACCCATCAGCTAACCCATATTTAGCGATGGCTGTTATTTTAGAAGCGGGTCTAGAAGGTATTCGCCAACAATTAACACCACCAGCGGCAATTAACCGCAATATTTATGTAATGACAGAAGAAGAGCGCAAAGCAAACGGTATTGCTAACTTACCACCAGCGCTTGACGATGCGTTAACATTACTTGCGCAAGATAAAGTAGCTCAAGCTGCTTTAGGTGAGCACATTTACGCAAACTTCAAAGAAGCAAAAGAAATCGAGTTCGACATGTACCGTACAACAGTACACCAATGGGAACGCGACCAATATTTAAAAATGTATTAATCAAAAAAGTGTTGGGGCTTAAGGTTATTTAGGGTGAAATATTTATAATCAAACTACGAAAAAGGTATTACATTTTAATAATGTAGTACCTTTTTTATTGTATTAATCTGCCTTTGTTCTCCTGATTCAAGATTTATTACATATAGCGCTGTAAACATAGTTGGAACCCGTCCCAATTTTCACGCTTTGTTTTCTGTTGCTCGAGCAACAATTATTTCATCTAGAGAAAGCCATTCCAAATCTAGGTCTATATATCCTTTGGGTGTATAGTTCTTTTGTTTATTCGCTGTAGGAATCATTTTGAATGTTAATTGTCATATCGTTAACATTTGTTAGTATCGTCTTCTTTTAACCCCTAGTACAATTAAGTGATGTGTAATTGAATTACCCATTTAGTGGTGATTACTACTACATAGAAAAAAAGAGAAAGAGAGACTACTATAATGAAAGAACTATCTAACCTATTCCTAGGCTTTTATCTGTGGCGCCTGGCTGTTAACCAAGATTATATTAATATCAGGCAAGGAGGAAGATTGTAACATGCGTCAAAAGAGGATATTCAACAAAAAAATATGGTTAATTTTATTAGTCGCCATGATGCTATTCTTCAATACTTATTCCATATCTAGGGCAAACGTTAGCTCGGCTATAGCCCAAGGTTCTACTTTGTTTGATAGACCTGTAGCTGTAGCCGTTAATGACCAAGGAATGATCTATGTTGCGGACTACGCAAACAACCGAATAGTCGTGTTGGATCCTGTCGGGAGATACGTGGCTGAGTGGGGCGGGCAGGGAAGCGCCGATGGACAATTCAACTACCCAAGCGGGATCGCCTTCGATTCGCATGGCAATGTATATGTTGTTGATAGAGGGAACCACCGAATCCAGAAATTCGAAGCGAATGGCAGCTATCTGGCGCAATGGGGGACAAGGGGCAATGGTGATGGACAGTTTCTCAATCCTTCAGGTATCGCGATTGCTTATAACGATATCTTGTATGTGGCAGATCGTGATAACCGTCGAATCCAACGTTTCGATCTCAAAGGAAACTTTCTAAGCGAATGGGGGAGATATGGCAATGGAGACGGGCAGTTTTACCTCCCCTATGGTCTTGCGATTGATACACAAGGTCACGTTTATGTAACGGATAGTGAATTGCATCGAGTTCAAAAATTTGATGCCGATGGTGCTTTCATAAGCAAATGGGGAACTCAGGGGACTGGTAATGGTCAGTTTCGGTATCCTTTTAGTATTGCGGTAGACAATGGAAATGGTCATCTCTACGTCCCTGATGCGCAGAACAACCGAATCCAAAAGTTTGATTTGGAGGGGAATTATGTGAGTCAATGGGGCAGCACGGGGAGCGGCGATGGACAATTTGACTTCCCAAATAGTGTAGCGATTGACAACAACGGTAGCGTCTATGTAACGGAAGTCGGAAATAATCAAGTACAAAAGTTCGATGGCGATGGCCATTTCCTGAACAGGTGGTACGGCTCGATTAACGCTACAAGTATTGATCTTTCACCAAAAACGGGGCAGTTGATTGTAGGAGGAAAGCAAAGTTTCCAACTGACAGAGATCTTCTCAAATGGATCGAGTCAAGACCAAACAGCAAACACAACGTTTACGGTAAGTGATTCTTCCATTGCCACGATGCAAGGGAATGTTTTAACAGCAATTGCACCAGGAACAGTGACCGTAACGGCAGCCTATGATAGTACGTCTGATACGGCCATGATTACGGTGAATGCAGTACCAGTAATAACAACAGGCATAGTCCTATCACCTAAAACAGGGCAACTAATTGTTGGAGGCACAGAGAACTTCCAGCTAGTAGAAAATCTATCGGATGGGACAAGTCGAGATCAAACGGCTAATGCAACCTTTACGGTAAGTGATCCAACCATCGCTACTATACAAGGAAATACCTTAACAGCAATTGCACCAGGAACAGTGACCGTAACGGCAGCCTATGATAGTACGTCTGATACGGCCATGATTACGGTGAATGCAGTACCAGTAATAACAACAGGCATAGTCCTATCACCTAAAACAGGGCAACTAATTGTTGGAGGCACAGAGAACTTCCAGCTAGTAGAAAATCTATCGGATGGGACAAGCCGAGATCAAACGGCTAATGCAACCTTTACGGTAAGCGATCCAACCATCGCTACGATGCAAAATAATAAATTAACAGCGATTGCGCCAGGTACTGTAACAGTAACGGGTATCCATGGTAATATGTCTGATACGGCTACGATTACAGTAAATCCACTACCAATAGTACCAAATCCGACACCAGAGCCAGTCTATCCAGTAGATTCGACGCCATCAAATGAGATAAAAATCATTCGTACGGTAGAGCAAGAAATCGTGAAGTATCGAGCAGACATTTTATTGAATCATGTCCAAGCATTAGTACCACAACTATCGAATCAAGAGGCACGAACAATTCGCCTTGTATACCCAGTGGAAACAGCTACGGCAGAGGCACATTTGAGTCTTTCAAGCAATGCAGGGTTATTTTTAAATAGGCAACAGACGAATTTCTTCATGCAAACAGCGTTAGCCCAATTGACGATGCCATCAACTTCATTCAATGGCGTGACAGAAGATGTATTCTTCCGTGTTGTGCCAGTAAAGGCACAACAACAAGAAGTGCTTCAGGCGAAAGTGCTAAAAAATGAACAAATCCAACAAGGTATGCCAAAAAGAGCGATTATTTCGCTAATAGGAACACCTGTAACGATTGAAACAAATCTACAAAATCGCCCTGTAACGATTACGTTACCAATTTCGGCTGAACTAACAGAAGAACAAATGGCTTCATTAGTCGTTTACATCGAACATAGTGACGCAACAACTGAAGTAAAGCAAGGGCGTATGGTCGAATTTGAACCAGGCGTGAAAGGATTTCAGTTTGAAGTAGACCACTTCTCAACATTCAGTCTACTTTATGCTTCTGAAGTGCAAGAAGAGGAAGGACAAATGGAAGTGAAGCGATTAGCACCATATATTCAAGGTTACCCAGATGGCACATTTAAACCAAATGCCCTGGTAACACGGGCACAAATGGCCACGATGTTAGCGCGTTTCTTAACAAATGGTGACATGCCAACAACGACGAATAGTTCATTTGAGGATACAATAAATCACCCTTCAAAAGATGCGATTGAAGTGGTGAAGCAAGCTGGTTTATTTAATGGCCAAACGGAAACGACATTCAATCCAAATGGCACGATTACACGCGCACAAATGGCAAAAGTCGTGGCTCATTGGATCGAAACCGTATGTGCACAAGATCCTTCAAAAACAATCTGTCAAGCCTCTGGCAAAGGTAAATCATTTACAGACGTTTCGCCAACCCACTGGGCTGCACGTGCAATTGAACAAGTGAGTACATGGGGGATTATGACGGGGAATAGTGAAACGACCTTTCA
Organism: Lysinibacillus sp. JNUCC-52; assembly: GCF_015999545.1. Taxonomy (NCBI): domain Bacteria; kingdom Bacillati; phylum Bacillota; class Bacilli; order Caryophanales; family Bacillaceae; genus Lysinibacillus; species Lysinibacillus sp. JNUCC-52. The sequence goes on along the minus strand of NZ_CP065546.1, from coordinate 1,507,381 downwards.
TCCAAACGGTTCCTTAACACGCGCACAGGCGGTGAAAGTGCTCAACCAATTATTCGAACGTCCTGCTTTAGAAGACATTACAACATCGACATTTAGCGATGTCCTTTCTACTCATTGGGCTATTGGGGAAATCGAGGCAGCTGCAACAGAAAGAATGGTCAAACAATAAAAAGGAAACTACACATGTACGGTTGGGCAGATGCCCCGTAACGTGTGTAGTTTTTTATTGGGAGAATGCCTAACTCAGGAAAATCAGCTTTCCTAAAACGAAAAGTTTTAATCCATCTTTTTTATAAAAATGACATTCAAACAAAACGAACCCACTTATTTTGATCCAATTGTGTTCTAAACGCATGGGTTTCATATATATAACCAACCTTTTTAGAGCATTTTTAATCAAAAAATAAAGATTAATAAAACGTAAAAAGACTGATAAAAAAACCTCTTGTCAATGAAATATTGGCAAGAGGTTTTTTCGCATTTATGAATAGATTCTTTAAAGTTTTATAGCTTATTGAGTTTCATTTATATTCTAGTCGATAATTAAAATTTCAATTTGTTATTCAACAATCGGGTGCGATTCTGTAATAAGAATCAGCGCTCGTTTTCATTAAAGGGCCATTTAATTGAACGTGGAGATTGTAGAGAAAAGTACTTAAACTAACGAAGCAGTTTAGAAGAAGAAGGATATGAATTTACTATGATATGTAATCCAAGTAAAATCTAAGAAGGGGGGGTTACATACTAAAAGAAAAAATGTTTTGTAGAATGAATATAAGGGAGGAGAATTAACTTGGAATTCACAACAGAAAGATTAACAATTAGACCTTTTCAGAGTACTGATTTACAGGATGTATTTGCTATTTATAATGATGAGGATACATGTAAATTCCTATTACATAATAAATGGACTCAAGAAGATATGCAGGAAAGATTTAATAAGAAGCTAGCAAACAGTGTACTTTCTAAAGAATCAAAGCTAAGTTTGGCAGTTATATACGAGACTAAAGTAGTTGGTGATCTATCCGTATGGTATACAGATATGAAAGACACTGTTGAGATTGGTTATGGTTTTTCTAATGAAGTAGCTGGAAAAGGTTTGGCAACAGAGGCGGTTAGTACTTTGGTTAATAAATTATTTAGTGAATTTAATGTACATCGTATACAAGCCAATCTTGATGCAAGGAATACAGCTTCACAAAAATTGTGTGAACGAATAGGTATGAGAAAGGAAGCCCATTTCATCCAAAATTATTGGAATAAAAATGAATGGACAGATAGCTTTGTATATGGAATGTTATACTCCGATTTGTAGTAATAGAATTACATCATCTCACTTTATATAACGCAGCTTTTAAAAAAGCTTCATAAGCTTTACAGTTATTCCATTAAAGGGCGCTTTCCTTGAATAAGGAAAGTGCATTTTTCATTAAAGGGCCATTTAATTGAATAAAATATAAGAATTAAATTTGAAGTGGTGATTGTGAAGAGAAGTATTTAAACTAACGGCACAGTTTAGTTCAATAACTATTGAGAAAAAAGCTATAATATATTTAATTTAAGGTGGTGTTCTTTTGAAAGAAACAAACAATAAACACATATGGATAGAAGCTGAAGAATGGACTGAAGGTGAATGGAATGCTGAAGATGCTAACCTTGATGTCATCGTAACTTTCTCTGACCGTTCTAAATGGATTGCGAGTTTTTTCACCTACACAAACATACAGACATTGAGAGAGAAGAATGTAAATACAGGCGAATGTATGAAAGGTGCATATCTTTGGTCAAGCGATATGTTTCTTATAGATATTGCAAGTAGAGAACGAATTTATGAAGTTATTGACTTCCTTATTGAAAATGATGAGTTTGAGTCAGTTTTTACTCGATACTCAGATGTAGATGTTTAAGATAACTATTTGTATCCAGAGGATTTCTTAAAATGAGTAATGAATAGACATTACTATTCAACTAACGGAAGCTATAGTTCAACAAGGAATTGGAATTTAGATCTTCAACATTCGGGTACGATTCGGTAGTGACCCCTTAAAGTTAGAGTTTTTATTAAAGGGCCATATTGTTTAATAATATTCTTTTATTTAAGGTTATACTTTAACTAAGAAAGCCTGAATGAATGTATAAGAAAAAAGGGTTTTTGTAATAAGGAATTTGCCTTTTAATACGATTGGACTATAAGGGAATATGGATTGGAGTGATATAGTGTTAAGGAAGGAAGCTATAAAAATTATCTTAGAAAATGATATTACTAAACTAACTAGGGATGAACGTGAGGCATTGATATTGAACTCTTGGGGAATGGATGAACTTGATCCTGAATTTCATTTTTTCTCAAAGTCGTTGCAGCATGAACTATTAACTTCAGATGGACCAACAAATGACGTAATGGACTTCCGTTATAATAAATTATTGCTTATAGGTGCAGAAGGTAGTTTCTACGGAATTCCAAACGAATATTTATCTAAACTCGTTTCGAAAATAGTAGGGAGCAATATTGTAGTTGAAGGCTATGTAGAAAAATTAGTACCTTGTCCCTGCTGTAATTATGAAACCTTGGTACAGCGAGGGGAATATGATATTTGCCCAGTTTGCTTCTGGGAGGATGATGGTAGCGATAATCCAAGCCAATATAGTGGCCCTAATCATATGACCTTGTCAGAAGGTAGAGGAAACTTTGAAAAGTACGGAGCTTGTTCAGAAAAAGAAGTTACATTTGTAGCTTCCAACAGATTTGAAATCTATAACAAGGCTGAATAAAAGGATGCTTTGAAAAAAGAGATTTTTCAAAAGTAGTATATGATGGGCTATGCAGCAAATGAGATACCAGTACAATGATTCGTTCTGAATTTATTGGAAAGCCCCAAGAATTGTGTGAATATTTTGATGAAAAGTGGCATCAAGTGAAGCATATGATACGGGTTTCGCGAATAAGTACTTTTGAGCTGCTGCTATTTTCAATATACTGGGAAGTAACTGCCAAATTGACGCGTTGGAGGAGAAAATATGACCGAAGAAGTGAATACAAAGTAAGTAAAAATCTAAGCCCCACATTGTTGAAGGCTTGGAGTGAACCAAGCCCTAATTTCATAAAAACATATGATAGCCCCCAAAAAGCATTTATAACTATCAATAACATATTTGCCAATGTCTGTAGGTTCATAAACTCCCATCCTTCTTGTATAGCTTGCGGATTGGAATATTATTGTATTTCCTTTCTTAGCTGTTCCGTTGCAGACAGTGCTTTTAAGTCCTGTGAAATTTCACCTGGTCTGTTTCCTTCCCCAATAATATATCCTTCGAAAGTTGTCCCTACAAAGTCAAAGATATGTTGAAACTGTTGAATCATTGGTAAGCCTTTGATATATGGTTGATCTCCACCCACTGCAATGACATATGCTTTTTTTGAAGCCATTATAGACTTGAAATCAGGATAATTTGGATCTTTTAAAGTCTGTGACCAACGATCAATAAAGTTCTTCATTGTGCCTGTCATGCTATACCAATAAATTGGGGTAGAAAAAATAAGAATATCATGTGGAAGGATACGATTAATAATGGAATTATAATCATCATTGACTTCAGAAAAACCTTCTTCCGCATGTCGCTTATCAATTATAGGTTTAATTAAATAATCCTTTAAATATACTTCTTCTACATCTAAACCTTGGATGGCTAACTTTGTTAACGTTTCTGTGTTTCCGTTTTGGCGGTTTCCACCGTAAATAACTGCTATTGTCATGTGAATTAACTCCTTTTCCTCGAAATCTTCTATTATTGTTCTTCTGATATTAATATCTTATAATAAGTTGATAAATCGATACAGACGATTATTTCGATTAAATAAATCGGAAAAACCGATTTAAAAGAGGTTGATATAAATGGAAATTAAACAGTTGATTACATTTAAACATGCTGCTGAAAATCTGAATTTTACCCAAACAGCAAAAATATTGAATTTTGCTCAATCAAGTGTTACTGCACAAATCAAATCCCTTGAAGATGAGATTGGGAAACCTTTATTTGAGCGTTTAGGTAAACGACTGATTTTAACAGAAGCTGGACATCAATTTAAAAGCTATGCAGAAAAAATGATTAATTTAAGCCAAGAAGCAATTACAGCTGCAAAAGGAGAGGAAGAATTATCTGGTACGTTAACAATAGGGGCGCAGGAGAGTCAGTGTACTTATCGATTACCACTAATCCTTAAAGAGTTCAAGACTGCCTTCCCAAAAGTAAAGCTAGTATTTAAACCTGCACATTCTGATGAAATGGCGAGAAAGCAGCTAATGGAAGGTTTATTAGATATTGCCTTTATTATGGATGAAAGCAAACCTGACGGATCGTTAAAGGTAGAGCGACTTATCAAAGAAGAGTTAAAATTAGTTGCCTCACCAAACCAATCTAAATCAGACTTTTCAATAGATGATCTGAAACATGAAACTCTTTTGCTTACAGAAGCTGGATGTTCTTATCGAAATATGTTTGAAGAATCTCTAAATTTACTTGGAATTTATTCATTAGATAAAATTGAATTTGCTAGTATAGAGGCCATTAAACAGTGTGTAGTTGCAGGATTAGGAGTGGCACTACTGCCTGAAATGGTAGTTAAAAAAGATATTGAAGAGGGGCGAATGAAGGAATTGCCGTGGAAATCTTCCGTACCTCCACTTTATACTCAAATTGCTTGGCATAAAGATAAATGGATAACACCACCTTTAGCTGAATTTATAAGCTTAACTCGTAAGATGTTTCAGTCAGTATAAAGTAAGTCTTCAACAATCGGTCGCGATTCTGTAACAAGAATCAGCGCATGTTTTTTCATTAAAGAGGTCTAGCTACGGATTCACCAACGATAAGCAAAGAAATTTCCCCAAACGATGCTTTGGGGGCATTTATCTGTTTCAACTAACGGAGAAAGAAATGTTTTATAAGCATGAATTAAAAGTGAAATATGTGAAAATTAAGATATGTTATAATTATATTCAAAACATATTAGGGGGTAAGTGAATGTCAGTTAATAAGATAGAGGAATATTGGCATATGTACACTAGAGAAAATGAGTGCAACATGAGTATTCCAGATGCATGGATGTTTGGAGATGGTTCCAAAGAAATGGGAGATGATTTAGGAAGTTTAGTTGTTAAAGGGATCAAAACTGGAACATGTGCTGCACATTGTGTCTATGAGCTTGAAGGAGAAGAAATTCAAAAAGTTGGTCAGTACGATATTGTATTGGATGGAGACAAAAATCCATTAGCCATTATAAAATATACAAAGATTGATGTTATTAAAATGAATGAAGTAACAAGTGATTTCGCAAGGTCTGAGGGCGAAGGGGATTTAAGCTATGATTTTTGGTATAGAGAACATGTTAAATTTTTCACTTGGGAATTAAACCAGTATGGACTTACGTTTACTCCAGACTTATTGCTAGTTTGTCAAACGTTTGAGGTAATGGATATTTATAAAGATAGATTATAATATTTATAACATATACATAACTAAACCTAAACGTTCCCATCAAAGTTTGGAAAGAAATTTTAAGCCCAAAAATGCTATGAAAACAATATTTCTGGGCTTTTCCTTTGAGTATTGATTGAAACAATTTATTAACGATTAATCCTGCTTTTTTTATCGCCCATTTACTTTACCTACACCTAATATTGTAATTCTTTGAGTAATTAATTCCTCATTCATATAAGAGTAACTAACTCGTAAATGATGATTTTCTTGCTCTACAGAGTAACAGGCTGAACCTGGCAAAAAGGTTACCTGCTGTTTTTTTGCTTCTAATAGAAGAGAATTGCTGTCCATCCAAGCAGGCAGTTTAGCCATAGATTTAATCCCCCATCAGGAATAACCCATGATACGCCAACAGGCATATGTTGTGAAAGTAACTGAAGCATTAAATTACGTCGAATATTCAGTGCAGTTCTTAATTATTTTAAATGATTCATCATTCTTTTAGAATTAATAAAAGACAAAATGGATTTTTGTGTGATCAAAGGACTGCCTTTTGCAGCCAGCAGCCTAAGTATAAAGTCTTTTTCGAACTATTTGAGGATATATTTTGAAGTCCATTTTTAATGAAATGCTTGTAGAAAAACATCTTCAGACTCGCAAAGTGTACTTATTCTTTCGCTAGAATCTAAAGATTTAGAAATAAGTACTTCTGCAGCTGTATTTGTCATTACCTATAGTAGCCTCTTGGAAAAAATATTATAGAAAGTAAGACTATTGACGTAATGAATAGTACTAATTTTTTCTTCAATACATTACCCACCTTATAAAAAATAACTCTTATTTATTATATAGGAAAAATAATTGTTTCTCTAAATTAGTAAAATACTGGCGATATACGTAGTAAGTGGCAAGGTAGATTTGTATTAGCTCTTTACGTTTTATTTTTCAGCGGATATCTTCTTCATTAACCGCCTTAACTTATCCTCTGTTTCTGTTTCTTCTACAGGTGTATAAATACTGCACCGTAAATCCATATCTCCTTGAACTTGAAGTGAAGTTAGATTAAACAACATTTTGCCTGCTTTGGCATGTCTGAACTCGATTATCATTTCTGGCGCCTTACTCACCTGACTTTCTTGCCACAAATCTCGGAATTCTTGATGGGATTGACTCATTTCCTCAATAAATTGGTTGTACCATTCATCCCCTAAATAGTGACCATAGTAGGTACGGAAAATAGCAAGGAAACCTTTTGCGAAATGCTCCCAATTGACGGCTAACGCTTTAAATTCTTTTCTAGTGAACACTAAACGAATCAAATTTCTTTCATTATACGGCACCTGTTCAAAATCTAAAAAAACATGTGCAGCAGCAGCATTCCAACCGACAATATGACAATGGCGATCCGTAATAATGGTTGGACAATATGTTAATTCAGCTAATATTCGTTTTAAAGCAGGGCTAAGCTCTGATGATTCTTTTTTTATCGTTGTCATTTCAGATTTTACATCTAATGCAAGGTTGTATAAGTAGTCTGTTTCATCATTACTTAATTGCAAAGCAGTAGCAATACAATCAAGCACACTGGCAGATACTTTAATATCTCTTCCTTGCTCTAGCCATGTATACCAAGTGGTACTTACACCTGCTAATTGGGCAACTTCTTCTCTACGTAATCCTGGTGTCCTTCTACGCGTTCCAGCTGGCAAGCCAATAGACTCGGGCTTTATTTGGGCACGTTTCGATTTTAAAAATGACGACAACGCTTCAAGCCTATTTTTATCATTCAAATTAAAAACCCCTTCATTTCATTTTACCTAGTAGTTATTATACCAGGATAAACAGTGTCTTGTAATAGGATATAAACGATGTAAAATACAACTATCATATTGATTTGGGGGAATGAAAAATGGAGAGAGTAGTGATTACTGGAATGGGAGTAGTTTCGCCTCTAGGAAACGACGTTCAAACATTTTGGAACAATTTAATGAATGGACAATCTGGCATTTCAACGATTGATACATTTGATACTACAAACCAAAAGACAAAAATTGCGGGATTCATCAAAGACTTCAATGCAGAGGAAGCGTTAGGTAAGAAAGAAGCAAGAAGTTTAGATCGTTTTGCTCAATTTGCCTTAGTTGCGGCAGAACAGGCATGGCAAGATGCCAATTTAGACCTCAATCAAATAGATGCTGAAAGATTAGGCGTATACGTCGGCTCAGGTATTGGTGGAATTGAAACTTTCATTGAAAATATTGATGCGCTTAGACAGAAAGGACCCAGAAGAGTTAGCCCAACGTTAGTACCTGCCATGATGGCTAATGCTGCAGCAGCACAAATTAGTATTAAGTGGAAAGCAATGGGCCCATCCATGTCACCTGTTTCAGCTTGTGCTATTGGAAATACAGCTATCGGAGAAGCCTTTAGATTAATTCGTTACGGTGAAGTTGATGTTATGTTTGCAGGGGGAACAGAGGCTGCGATAACAGACTTATCGATAGCTAGCTTTGGGAATGCTACAGCGTTATCTACGAGAAATGATGAACCCGCTTTGGCTAGTCGGCCATTTGATGATAGCCGAGATGGGTTTGTTATGTCAGAAGGGGCAGGCATTTTAATTTTAGAGTCTTTATCCCATGCGTTACAACGAGGGGCAAAAATTTATGCAGAGGTCATTGGCTATGGTGCTAGTTCAGACGCACATCATATCGTCGCAACACATCCAGAAGGTAAAGGTGCCTATCACGCAATGAAGTCAGCATTAAAAAATGCCAATATATCACCTGAAGAAATTGATGTTATTAGTGCACATGCGACAAGTACAAAAGTAGGGGACATCTCTGAAACGATGGCTATTAAGCAGTTATTTGGCAAACATGCTTATCAAATCCCAATAACAGCAAATAAATCAATGCTTGGTCATATGCTGGGGGCGGCTGGTGGAGCGGAGGCAATTGCATTAGCAATGAGCTTAAAGGAAGGAATCATTCCTCCTACTATCAACTTAGAGCATCCCGATCCATTATGCGATCTGGATTATGTACCAGCTGTTGCTCGTCATGTGAATATTACTACAGGATTATCGAACTCATTTGGCTTTGGCGGTCATAACGCAGCGATCGTTTTAAAACAATATGAGTGAATGTATATAACGCATTAATAAAATTATTTTTTAAAAATGAGATAGGAATCGAATAAATCTAATAAACAAAAAGCGTTGGAGCTATATGGCCAACGCTTTTTATTGTGCAAATTTACAGGACATTCTTTCAGATTGAAAAACAAAATGTAACTTGCCCAATTCATGTTGATTTGTTACAAATAATACCTAATTTTCTAGGTCTGAACTTGTAAACGTTATCAAAGAGATTCTATTTCACACTTTGGACAAATTATAAAAATTAATATTAGTAGGCTATATGTATTGATTGCAAAGTAAATCGTATTTTTGTAGAATTACACTCACGGTTTAATTAAACTACTTAAATTAAACTATTTTGTTTAGATTATAAATTTGGAAAAAGGTTTGTAGAAGGGGAGTACTAATTTAATGAAGTTTAAAGAGTTTATGAAAACGAAGGGTGCAAAAGGCTCTATTTTTATGGGGATCTTATATGCCGTCTGTATGTTGGGTATCTTTTTACCAGGGTATACAGCAATACCGGGCAATATTGATCAATTACCGATTGCCATTATTAATGATGATAAAGGGGAATATGGCGCTCAAATAGCGGATAGTTTAACAGATCAGCTACCATTCGAGGATATTCAAACAGACATCTCAAATAAAGAAGCAATAAAAGATTTAGAAAAAAACGACTTAGCATTAGTTGTTCACATTCCAGAGACGTTTTCAGTGGATTTACAAAAAGGAGATGTATCATCAAGCATTGATTTCTCAATCAATGAAGCTAGTGCAACGGCAGTGTCATCTTCTATGCAACAAATCGTCATGCAAATTAATGCACAACTAAGCGCTCAATTTTCACAACAAACAGCTCAAGGAATTTTAATGAACTTACATGTTCCGAAAGAGCAAGCAGCTGAATTAGCGGCACAAATTGAAAATAGTTATGCAGGAAATATTGTTATAAAGAATGATGTGCCTGATGGTATGCACAACAATATGCTGCCAATGTTCTTAACAATGGCAATTTATGTTGGGGCTATGATTGGTGCGATGCAATTAGTAGGTGCATTTAAAGCGAGTCGTGGGAAAGCAACGAAAACACGTTTATTTATCTACATGCAATTCACAGCGATTATTATCGGTATGTTAGCTGGTTTAGTATCGACAGTCATGTCATTTGCCATCAATGATTTATCTGGAGTAGATTCATTCTTCCAAATTTGGGGTCAACAAATTCTAAACTATTGGGCATGCTTTAACTTCACTGCAGTTTTCGTTTTATTAATTGGTGAAGCAGGTATGATTTTAAATATTCCAATTCTATTAATCCAAACAATCGCGAATGGTGCAACAATCAATCGTGATATGATGTATTTACCGTATAAATGGATGAGTCATATTTCACCAATGTATTATTCTGTTCAAGCATACTTTAACAGTATTTTTGGTAGTGTGAGTGCGGCTCCGTTCGTTTTAGGATTAACAACAGTGGGCTTTGTAGCAATGGTCATTAATGTTCTTATTGTTTGGGTACTTCATAAACCACTACCAGTTGCAGTAGAGAAGTAGTTTGAAGAATTTATCAAAGGCTTAAAATTCTGATGAAGTAAATCGTTAGTTTTGATAAAATAGAACTAATATTTGCCTAAGGAGCTGAAACAATGGCAATTCAAATTTTCATTCTTAGCAAGCTTATGGACGGAGATAATTATCCTTATAATTTAAAAAAACAGATCTCAGAATTACAATCCCTCGATTCGATAAATGGTTTGACGGAAAGTAAGCTATATTATCATATTGAATCATTAGCGAAGCAAGGTTTAATTGAGACGAAAGAAGTTATTAAAGAAGATAATCGACCAGATAAGCATGTATTTTCCATCACGGAAAAAGGGCGCGAAGCCTTACCAAAAAAGATTTATAAATCCCTTGAAAGTGCTAATACAATAGGTGATATGGTAATCGGTTTAGCAAATATGAAATATGTTGATCGTGATAAAATCGTTCATATTTTAGAAAAAAAGTTAAACGGAATGCATTCTAAATGGGATTTGCTTTTTAAATCAGAAAGAAAACATTTGGTTAAACCAGGCGTAGAAGTACTGGCGGATTTTGTTAGTGACTATGCGAATTTTAGAATACAAGGTTCTATCCAGTATTTAGAAAGATTAATTGAGCATGTTCGAAAAGAAGAAATATAAGAAAAAGACTATTTGCAATTTATAAATAGTCTCAGGCTATAGACAAACTCGAAGATTTTGGAGTTTGTCTATAGTCCTTTTTTATTTAAAATTAATATAAGTGAAGACTACTGCCGTTGATTTCCGCTACGGGCGGTCGCTTTCCGCGGGCACTACGTCAGCCGCAACCCTCGCTAACGCGCGGAATGCCCGCGTCTTACGTTTTGTGCTGTTCTGAGCAGGAGTCGCCCGTCCTTCATTCCAATGTAATGGAATAATCATCTCGTACATAAATTCCCGTTGCTATATAATAGAATAGTTGAGTTCCAAATAACGTATTTAATTGTAAAAGCGATATCAATAATCGTAAATATATACATTAAATTAGAGAAATATATTAAAAATTATAAAATATTAAGTTTATAGTTATATATTTAAACCAGAAAAAAGATTAAAAGTTTAGTTTTACAAATAAAGTATAGGTCTTTAACAACACATCTTTTACAAATACTTTTAATATATACAAGAAATTTGTAAAATCAAATGAAATTTGTGTTTTAATAGATAGTGGAAAGTGAGTCTTTAAACTTAAGTTATAAGATGGGCAAAATACATAAATAGGAGTAATAAAAAACAATGAAATCAACACAATTAAGGCTAAAGCATTTAATAATGGGTTTAGCTATGGCAGCATTTTTCCTGACAAGTATCGGTAGCTTATGGAGTGGCTATGGCATGAATGTTGATTCGATAAAGGAAAATTCGCTTGAAACCAATCGTGTATATGCACAAAAATTGGCTACTACCGCAACTGCATACTTAGAAGAAGCCTTTCAAATTTTAGGTTATAGTGCGAGCAATATAGAATCAATAATGGATGATGAGGCTGCCTTAGATCGGGAAACGGACCGATTAAAAATGCAAAATAATATGTTTAATTCAGTTATTGTGTCCAACGTGGAAGGTTTAGTATTGTCAGTATCACCGCCTTCTGTTGATGTTAAAGGAAAGTATTTAACCTCTGAAGGTGGGAAAGAGGCATTATCTAAAAAAATACCCCTTGTATCCAAACCGTATGAAGGTATTACTGGAAGACTAATTATCTTTATTTCATATCCTATATTTTCAGCGAAAAATGAATACTTAGGAATGGTAGCTGGCACAATTTATTTGAAGGAAAAAAATGTATTTAATTTGCTGTTAGGAGAGCATTATTATCACGACGGTTCATATGTTTTTGTGGTGGATTCGGACGGACGTATTATCTACCATCAAGACCCATCTCGCGTTAATGATGTTGTAATAAAAAATAAAGCTGTACAAGAAGTAGTTTCTGGAAAAAATGGCGCGAAGCTAATTACGAATACAAAAGGGGTAGAGATGCTGGCAGGCTATAGTGCAGTGCCACTAGCAGGTTGGGGAGTCGTTTCTCAAAGACCGTTAGATGTAGCGTTAGAGCCTTCATTCGATCGTGTACAAAGTGTTGCAATTAAGGCTATCCCACTTATGCTTTTATCTATCATCATTTTACTATGGACAGCGGCGAGGATTGCTCGTCCATTGCAACAATTAGCAACATTAACAGAAGAAAGTTTAGATTCAAGAAATGTAGAAGGGTTAAAATCCGTACGCAGTTGGTACTTTGAAGCGTATTATTTAAAGAGTGCACTAATCCGTAGTTTGTCCTTTTTACAAGGGCAAGTTTCCTATTTTAAAGACCAATCAACAACAGATCCATTAACTGGTGTAACAAACCGACGAACAATGGATGCTATGTTATCTGAATGGCATAAAAAACATATGATGCATTCGATTATTTTACTTGATTTGGATCACTTCAAGAGCGTTAATGATACGTATGGTCATGCAGTAGGAGATAAAGTACTGCAATTTTTAGCAAAAAATATGAAAGCTGTTGCCCGTGAACACGATATTTGTTGTCGGTATGGTGGTGAAGAATTTATTATCTTATTGCCTAATACAACTGTTGAAGAAGCGGCTATTGTAGCAGAAAATTTAAGACAACAATTAGCAAACTCAGTTAGTCCATGTGGTCGTCCAGTCACATTATCAGCTGGGGTTGCGGAGTATCCAAAAATGGCTAGTACAACAGAAGCATTAATTGAAGCTGCAGATAGAGCACTGTATCTTGCTAAGCAAGCGGGTCGAAACCAAGTGAAGATTGCGGGAAAAGAATAGAGTAATGTATGAGAAAAGCGATGAGACAAAAAGTGTCTCATCGCACAAAAAATTAATACCCCATACCCATGCCCATATGTTTATGGTGACCCATATGGTGCTGTGGCATATGGCAGTGATTGTGTGGCATACCGCATAGTGTGTGGTTTTCACAGCATTCATTTACTACGTTTTCAGTGCATGGGAAGTAGTATTGATGATCAATGATATGTTTGTTAACTGTTGTAATATGTGCTGGCTGAACGTGTGGTACAACTGTATGGATATAATTTGTGCGAACATATTGCTCTGGTGGTAAAAATTGTGGCGGGTCAAATTGTGTTGGCATTGTTTGTGGTGAGCAGCATTGTGGTCCTCTTCCATGGTGACGCTTACGATTAAACATGTTATTACCTCCTGTTTTGATAAGTTGTGGTTCATAATTAACATATGAGATGTAAGACTAAGTGGTCTATTTGTATGCCTATTAAGGGCTAGTTAAATCTCTTAACTGCCACAAAGTAATGAAATTTCGTGCCATACAATGTTTAATTGTCATAATGAAAGGCTAAATCATTTTTTGATGCGTCCAGCCAAAAAGTGAAAAATTCTTTTTCATTGTAGATATGGAAATGCCTAGAGAAAAAGGATAGTTCTCGTCAATAGCTTGGCGAAAGAACTATCCTTTATTTTATGGTCGATACCAATTTTCATCAAAATTAAGCTGTAACGCTTTCCCAAAAGCGATTCCAAACTGAATAAAACCTCTTCCTCTTGCAGTAATAATCGGACCATCTTGGACAATTAAATCATCAGAGTAATAGGTAAGGTCAAAAACCCCTAATTGCTTCATACCTTCAAGTGATAAGCCAACCGTATAGTTTCTGTCCTTCAAGACACCAGCTTTAGCTAAAAGGTAAGGAGAGCTTGAAATACTCGCAATGATTGCCCCGTTAGCACTCATTTTTCGAATAAAATCAATTAGCTCTTGCTCATCTACTAATGTCATAATGTCCAAACAGCCAGGTAATAACAGACTATCAAACTCTTCTAATTTGACCTCGCTCAATTGTATATCCGTTAAACAAGATAAACCTGACTCTCCTTTAATACTATTATTATTTAAACCAACTGTCACAATTGGTTTATTACCTTGCATTAATATTGATAATGCTACACTTAATTCATACTCACTAAACAAGGGGTATAACAATACGGCAGTTTTTTTCACGATTATCACATCTCCAATATACTTAAGGATACAGTATCCATTTTACAATATATTGAAAATTAGTTGTATAATATAAAAAAAGAAGAAGGGAATCGATGATGAAAAAGGGTGTATTTTTAACGTTTGTTTTTATAAGTATACTTGTTTTAACTGGCTGTTCAAAAAGTAGTGCTTATCGCACAGCAGATGCCATCGAAAAAGGGGATATTACCGTTACGCCGAGTGATGTTTACAACTTGGAGCGTTTTGAGCAATTTTTGCAGAGTATATCAAAGCAGCAAGAAGATACTATTCGGGTGACATCTTATACACTCGAAGGTGATCCTATTTTTAAAGATCTACATTATGATGGAAAGAACATTCAATATGCATATGATAATACAAACGATGCTTTTGGTGGACAAGATAAAGGAATTAAAACTGAAATTTGTACAGGGATAACGAGCAAAGGTAAAGTAAATGGGGAAATAGAATACTATATTGCAGGTTGTTCAGACAATATGGACTATTCCTTATTCCAGGTAGATGATCGCTGAGAGGGGCGAAGAAATCACCATAAAAATGGGGGGAACGGCAATTATATATGAGAACAAAGGAGATAGGTTATTGAAAAACATTTTATCTTTGATGTGCCTATTACTATTTCTATTTTTTTTTTATAAAACACCAATTTTAGATACTAAAGATGCCGTTTTAAAGGCAGAAATGTATTTAAATAATCCTCCTCAACAGACATATACTGAGCAATTGAATGTGAATGTAATGGAACCGACTGCTGAACAAATAAATACTCGATTACATCATCAAACGGGCATGTTAAATCAAATGTTTAATCGTAAAGAATGGGTGATTATGTTGCAATTTGATAATAGAAATCCAACAGTCATGATAGATGCTCATAATGGCAAATTGATTTAAATAATAGGAGCTACCAATTAGTTAAAACATGTCAAGGGCTTTAAAAGCGCCTTGACATGCTTTTACTCCGTCTCGATGAATCAAGAATAGTTTAGCTAATTCAATTCATAATGTCATCTATAGTTAAAGTAGTGTATTTTAAAACATTTTTTAAATGTAACTCATTTCGAGACCACGCATCGTATTTTTCATACAATAAGCCAATTTTATGATTTGGTAACTCGGTAAGTGCGGAATACGAATAGCCATATTGCGGATAATCGACATCATACTTGTGATTCCAGTCGATTGTGTTTGTAGCTTTATCAATAAAACCTACCCATAACTGTCCATTTCTTCGGCCATTTGTGGAATTCGGCGTACTTAATATTACTGCTTCTTTGCCATTGATGAGCTGAGAATATTTAATAATTGACAGTTGTGTACCATAAGAGGTATTTTGCACGATGTCGAGATATTTCACTTCACTCCAACTATCTCCACTATCTAAACTCGTCATATAGCCAATTTTACCTGTTGTTGTTCTTAAATACGTTTGAATAACACCTGGTTGAATTTCCACCATTTGTGCTTCAGCCGTGGCATTAGTAAACGGCAGTGGAGCGGTTTTATGTGTCCAAGTTTGTCCGTTGTCGTCGCTAATAATATAGACCATTTGCTTACTTGCATATGAGGAAAAAATTATACGATTCGTGTCTGTTAAGACCAAACCTTGTCCAGGGCTTAAGTACGAAGCGTTAGAATTTACGCCAAGGAATGGCGGTAATAATACAGGTGCATTCCAAGTTTCCCCTGAATTATCACTTGTCGTATACCCAATATAATTTGTAGGTGTGATTTTCAAGATGGAATCTTTATAAAAGATATTCATTTTCACTTGATTGCCATTTTTGTACTCAATGAGATTACCATTTTCAAATTTAACAGAGTACTGCTCCACATTTAAATATTCATTGTTCTTTTTTAAATTGTAGTAATTATCCACACTATATTCAGTTGGTGTATTTGAAGTATCATTATAAATTACACCGTTTTCACGAATCGAATAATTATAGGCAGTTTCAGAGCCATACTTTAATTTTAGATAGAACTGTCCATTGATAGATTTGTAGCCTGAATCCGTTTTTAATGCATTTTGATTTCCTATTCCTGCTGGCATAAAATCAGACATTAAAATGACCTTATTATTCTGTTTATCTTGTACTAATGCGGAATCTATAAAAGAAGCACTACCACTTATCTGAATATTTTTTCCTACATCATCCCTAGGCCAATCAATTGTTTGTTCTGCATAGTCATCAAATTTTAAGGCTAGTTTAGGATTGGACCAAGTTACCCCATTATCATCACTATAAGAGGTAGCAATATTTATTTTGCTTTTAGAGTCATGTGTCCCTCCGTATCTAGCATCCACACTTGCCAGAACTCTGCCATTACTTAGCGTATATAAAGCAGGAATTCTGAAATAATTCGCTTTTGTTGCATCCCCAGCCTTGAAAATCAAATTGTCCGTAGTTGCATTGGTTGTGTCATTTAGTAGTTGGGCATCAGGTAGTGCTTCATTATAGATTTTGAGTGACTCTATTTCTCCATTAAATTTAAAGTCTAGTGCCCCTGCTCGATTAACGCCACCTAAAACAATGGAATTTGCGCCAGTAATGTTGTTAATCGCTTTAAACAATGAAACCTTACTCTCTACAACTTTTTCACCATTTGCATACAACGCGTAACTACCTTGTTGTGCGTTAGAAACAAATGCTACCGTGTTAGACACTTCTCCATTCTCGTCCTTGCCCCATAGTGATGCAGGCCTTGCAATCAAATAATTTATATTTGCATTAGCGTCTCTAACTTCAACACCCAATTCACCGTTATTTCGTAAAAAAATATCAAAATAATTATTTTTATAACCAGTATTTTTATTTGATATGCCAAACAAAGCTTGTAATGCATTTTGATTATTAGACTTAAACTTAATAATTATTGTGGAACTATCCGATGTCAGGGCTTGTTGCAGGTCATTTGTCACATCTAAACCTTGGCTATTTAACACTATATTATTTCTTTCAAAAATGGGTGTACTAACAGATTGCACTTGATTATTAATAACATTAGTTTCTGCACTTGCATAAGTTGGACTTATTTGGCTAAAGCCTAGCCCTAAAAGCAGTGTAGAGATACCGATTACTTTAAAAGGATATTTCATATTAAGCCTCCTCAAATTTTTAGATTTTCCAAGATTTACGCTATACTCCTACAGGCTAAATTTGTAAAGCGAAAGTTAGAACATTTTAGCTGTAAGTTACTAGATTTGTTTTGTGTTTTTACAGTAAAAAGACAAAAATGAATAGTACCACCTCCATATAAAATTAACGCATGAAACATATTGAGTAATAAGTATTTAAACCTACATATTGCAAAATAGGAATATATTTTTCTCAAATGAAATGCGTACACAAGTGAATTATACATATATTCCGAAAATTCTCAACATTAACATTTTTAATAAATACTTAAATAAAAGCACATAATTATTCATACTAAAAACGCTATGAAACCATACATTGCTTACAATTTTCCTTAAAAGCAATGGATGAAAAGATGCTGAATTTTGGTGGATTTTTTTTTCAAAATTTTAAAATATAAAGAAAATTATTTACAATTAAATTTTAATTTGGTATATTTCAGTTGAAAGCGGTAACAGATAAAAAATGAATATTGGGAGGGTGAAAAATGACATTAGAGAGATTAAAATGAATTTTTCCAGCTTTTTATGCTTGTTGTGACGATGGTGTATACATGTATTCTGCTGTAAGAGAACTGGGAACTATAGTTTAGTGAAGTTGGGATCTTAAATAAAAACTTACATGATTTGCATACCTAGGAACATCGTTAACAGAGGAATGTATGGCGTTGCACGCTTTTCTTTAACTGGATATTTCTGAAAGTTCAGTCTTATGGCTTACCTAATCTATCTAGTAAGAAGTTGATAGAAATTAAAACAGGTATTGGTGCATTCTATTTTCTCGTGGGAAGTGTAAGTGCTCCATTGAAGAAATTCCAGCAAGGAATTACATACTAATTGAATTGATGGAGCAATTGCTAATCGTAATACAAGCATTGTTATAAATTTGTTCTTTTCATATTTAAAAATATTTAATGGGAGGTATTTGAATGAAAAAGAAATTATTAGTGCTTTTTGCCGTATTAGCTATGATGATTATTACTGCTTGTAGCAGTGGAGAAAAAGAAGCTACAACCAGCCAAAGTTCTTCAGGGGAATTTGAAGGGGAAATTACAGTTTGGCATTCCTTTACACAAGGGCCGAGACTTGAATTTATGCAAGCAGCTGCAGATTCATTTGTGAAAGAACACCCGAAAGTAAAAATAAAAATTGAAACGTTTGCATGGCCTGAATTTTATACGAAATGGACGACAGGTTTGCAATCTGGACAAGTTCCAGATGTGAGTACAGCATTACCAAACCATGTCGTTGAATTAATCGATGTTGATGCGCTTGTACCATTGAATGATGTTATTGATAACATTGGTAGAGATCGTTTTTATGAAGCTCCATTACAAGAAGGAACAGTGGATGAAAATAATTACTCGATACCACTGTATTCTCATGCTCAAGTTATGTGGTATAGAAAAGATTTATTAGAAGCAGCAGGATTGGAAGTTCCAAAAACATGGGATGAGCTATATGAAACTGCTAAAAAGTTAAATAATGCGCCTGATGTGTATGGATTATCAGTGCCGATGGGATCGGGCGATATGATGGCAACACGATTCCTAAATTTTTATGTGCGTTCTGCTGGTGAAACGTTAATAACGAAAGATGGAAAAGCAAACTTAACGAGTAAAGCTGCAATTGATGGTATCAATTATTGGATCAATATGTATAAAACGACATCGCCTGAAGGCTCAGTCAATTACAAAGTATTAGATCAGGCTAATTTATACTATCAAGGAAAAACTGCATTTGACTTTAATAGCGGTTTCCAAATCGGCGGAGTAGAAACGAATTCTCCACAGTTGCTGGATAAAATTGATGCTGCACCTATGCCAAAAATAAATGCGAATGATCCAGAAAACGGAATTGAAACATCAAACATTCCAGTTGTAGTGTGGAAAAATAGTAAGCATCCTGAAATTGCTAAGGCATTTGTAGAAAGCTTATATGAAAAAGAAGAATACATTAAGTTTTTACATTCAGTACCAGCGGGTATGTTACCAGCTTTAAAAGACATTGCGGAGGACCCAGCATTCTTAAATAATCCGACAATCCAGAAATTTGATCATGCCGTTAAAGTAATTAGCGCAGCCGTAGATAAAGGGACTGCAATCGGTATGGAGAATGGTCCAACCTTACAATCAGGTATTATCGTGAGTCAAGGCGTTATTGAGAAAATGTTCCAAGATATTGTACTGAAAGATGTACCTGTAAACGAAGCTGCGGAAAAGGCCGAAAAGGAATTAAATGACTTATTTAAGATGTTAGGTAAATAAGCAGAGCTCGGACTACACAACTTACGACGCTCTCATAAATGATGAGAGCGTTTGTTTTTTAACTTGTTTTGCAGAAGTTCTCCACTTTTTCAATGTGTGATGTCTCGAAATAAAGTGGAAGCAATTTAGCTAAAGTGTAACTGCAGTAACAGGTCATTACATAACAGGGAAGGAGACGTGACATGGAAAAAAAGCTTAAGTCTTTTAATTGGACAGGTATGCTGTTCGTTTTACCTTCTGTACTAATCGTTATTTTACTATTAATCTATCCGATTTTTTCGAGTATCTATTTTAGTTTTACTTCGAAAAATTTAATCCGTCCATTTTATGATTTTGTATGGTTAGATAACTTCAAATTTGTTTTAACTAATCCAGATTTTTATAGGGCTTTTCTCAATTCAATCAAATGGACTGTTTTGTCGTTAGCAGGGCAATTATTTGTTGGTTTCACTGCTGCGTTAGCCTTAAATAGAATTCCAAAATTCACGGGACTTTACCGAACTTTATTGATTATTCCGTGGGCATTTCCAGCAATCGTCATTGCCTTTTCATGGAAGTATATTCTAAACGATGTATACGGTTTTATACCTAATTTACTTACGAAGCTCGGAATAACAGACGCAAATATTAACTTTCTGGCTAATCCAGATTTAGCTTTTATTGTTGTAGTATTAATCAATATTTGGTTTGGTGCACCATTGTTTATGGTAAATATTTTATCAGCCTTAAAGACAGTTCCATCAGAACAGTACGAAGCAGCCCAAATGGATGGGGCATCCTCCTTCCAAGTATTTTGGCATATTACGCTTAGACATATTCGTGTCGTTATCGGGTTACTGTTAGTTCTAAGAACGATTTGGGTCTTTAATAACTTTGATATCCTATACTTAATTACTGGTGGGGGACCTTCAGATATTACGACAACGCTACCAATCTTCGCATTTAAAGCAGGATGGGGAATGAAGCAGCTTGGTGTCGCTTCTGCTATTACTGTTATTCTATTATTGTTTTTACTTGGTATTTGTTTCTTATACTTTAAATTACTCGATAAATGGGAAAGGGAGGATCGATAATGGTAGGAAAAAGCAAACTATCTACAACATTGAATTATATTTATTTGACTTTATTAGCCATCGTGTCGGTCTTCCCGTTACTGTGGATTATTTTATCGTCAGTAAAGTCCTCAGGGGAAATGGCTAATAATCCACTTTCATTCTTACCTGAAAATATAACATTTGATTACTATTTCAGAGTATTAAATGACTTATCGTTTACTACCAATATAAAAAATAGTTTATTAGTATCATTTTCAGCGACTTTCATTACCATCGTAGTGTCCGCATTAGGGGCATACGGCATTGTCCGTTTCTTTCCAAAGGCTGGAAAGAAAATGACGAAAATTTTAATTACTACTTATATGTTCCCGCCTATTCTTTTGGCTGTTCCATATTCGATTATTATCGTATCAGTAGGTTTAGTAAATACATGGACAGGACTAGTTATCACATATCTTTCCTTTTCCATTCCTTATGCGATATGGATGCTTATTGGATTCTTTCAAACTGTGCCGTTAGAAATAGAGGAAGCGGCAAAGGTAGATGGAGCTGGAATAGTGCGCACCTTTTTGCAAGTCGTGCTGCCAATTGTAGCACCAGGTGTGGTGGCAACTGCTATTTATACTTTTATCAATACGTGGAATGAGTTTTTATTTGCCTTGCTTCTTATAAATAGTTCTGAAAAGATGCCTATATCAGTGGCATTGTATTCCTTAACAGGCTCAGAAGTTTTGGACTGGGGAGAAATGATGGCCGCATCGGTAATTGTCATTTTACCTTCTATTATATTCTTCATGATTATCCAAAATAAGATTGCAGGCGGTTTATCGGATGGAGCAGGAAAATAATAATTGTTTAAATTGAGAGGAGATTAATTATGAGTCAAATCAACTATGGAGTAGTAGGGACTGGCTATTTTGGCGCTGGTCTTGCAAGAATACTGAACCGTTTAGAAGATGCAAAAATTGTAGCGGTATATGATCCAAATAATGCAGAAGCTGTAGCTGCAGAGCTAGAGTGTGAAGTTGAACCTGATGTTGAAGCATTGTGTCAACGTTCAGATATAGATGCGATTATTATCGCTTCACCAAATGGATTTCATAAGCATCCCGTGTTAAGTGCTGCTCAAAATAACAAACATGTATTTTGTGAAAAGCCAATTGCTTTATCCTATGAAGATTGCAATGAGATGATTGAAGCTACGAAGCGAAACGACGTGACGTTTATGGCAGGGCATGTTATGAATTTTATGAACGGGGTACGGACAGCGAAAAGATTGATTAATGAAGGTGAAATTGGTGAAATTCTTTTCTGCCATGCAGAACGAAATGGCTGGGAAGAAGCACAAAAAGAAGTAAGCTGGAAAAAACAAAGAGAACTTTCAGGCGGTCATTTATATCATCATATTCATGAACTTGATTTTATTCAGTTTTTAATGGGTCCAGCTAAACGTGTATCGATGGTTGGCGGAAATGTTGCGCATCAAGGGGAACAATTTGGTGATGAAGATGATATGCTGCTAATCACGCTTGAATTTGAAAATAAACGATTTGCAACATTACAATATGGATCTGCCTTTAGATGGAGCGATCATTTTGTAAAAATCCAAGGAACAAAAGGTGCCATTTTAATCGATTTGCAAGATGTAAAAGTCGTTTTAAAAACGCCAGAAAAAGAAGAAAGATATTTACTGCATGAATCGAAAGAAGAAGATGAGGATCGTACAAGAATCTATAGTGGGTTAAAGTCTGATCAAGCGATTGCCTATGGTAAACCAAATCAAACACCGCCAATGTGGCTGAACTCGATTATGGAAAAAGAAATGAAGTATTTCCATAGCATTATGCAAGGTGCAGAGGTAGAAGAAGAATTTATTCCTCTATTGGACGGTACTGCAGCGAGAGCCTCTATTGCGACAGCAGATGCTCTTACATTGTCATTGAATGAAGATCGAAAAGTTAGTGTTGACGAGATTACATCTAAAGGTGTTTATCAAAAGTAATTTTTAATGTTGAATAAAATGATTTAATTCGGGCATTATTAGCGGGCATCCTTTACAGGACAAGCCCATAGTAATGCCCTATTCCTTTCACTACAACAATCTGTATCTTATTAATCAAAAAAACAACTCCTCATCGAAGGTGCTATTTTATAAGATTATAAAGTTGGCAACGGTTGGATGGCTGCCTTTTTCTTAACACGTCGCCATAAAACCAACATATAAACAAATAGAACAAAAATGATAATATACGCAGTTAGCATAGAACTTTCTGCATTTCCCATAAAGTTAAAGAAATTATTCAAACCATGGAAGAGAATCGTCAAAATAATGGATTGCCCATCGATAATTAGTAACGAAAGAACGAGACCTACTAGGAGTGCATATATAATTTGAATGATTGTATCCTCAATAGATTGCCCTCCAATTAGCTGCAATGCATGGGTGATGCCAAACAGTATGCTCGAAATCCATACCGCAACAAAGGTTCCCTTAGGTAGTAACATACGAAGTAGGATGCCTCTAAAAATGGTTTCTTCAATAAACGCAACAATAAACATTTGCATCAACAACATAAGTAGTAAATCGCTAATGGATGCAAAATTCAAACCTTTTGTACCAATTAAAATAATACATAACACGATAAGGAGCGGTGAGTATACGATAATATTTTCTTTATTGATGCCAATGAAGAAGTAATGGCGCCATTTCTTTTTGATAGCAATATAAAGAAAGAGGCCAATTGCCAAAGGAATCAACAAAGCAAATTGTAAAAAAGGGCTTGATGGCTGTTGAATGGATACGAATGCCCCATTTACAACATAAAAAATTATGAGAAGCATTTCTAAACCAATAATTTTCAAAATGATTTTTTTCATTTCGTCGATTCCCTTCAAAGTTAATGATTTTACTTTTCTTTATTTAATGTTTGAATGCACGGTTTTATGATGGGATTGCAGAAGCTTTTCGTAACGCACTAGAGATTAAGATATAGATAAAAATGATAATAGCTAGTAAGCTAGCGATGATAGAAAAAGCAGAAGTGTTCGAAACTAATTCAAACAGCGGTGTATACCATTCGAAAATAACCATCATGATCGGAATCAACGCAAGTAATCCAATAAAGCTATAGCCACCCAATGTACCAAAGCGGTAAAAGATGACATTTAAAAGCAAGCTTGAAGTTAAACAGAATAGAAGTAACACGGTATCCATCGACATTGTTAATAAAAATGAATCAGAATTGCTGAAAAATAAAATAGGGTGGACGATGATCATATTGTCATAATTTAATAGGTTAGAAATGAGGGCTATGATTTTATGTGTACAAGCGATTACAAATGCACCAGCAAGGCTCCATACGATGAAAAATAAGCCAACATTGCACATATACTGCATACGACTTAAACCAAGCTTCAAAAAATAAGGCAAAGTGTTATTTAAAATTTTTGCTCCCTTTATACTGTAAAAAATATAAACAGGTATTGAAATCGTCATAGCAAAGGATACATACTGTCCAAAAAAGGCGTCGATGAAAAAAGATAAAATGACGATTGAAAACACAATCATCCAAAAAATAATATTACTTTTTTTATAGCTTTGAAATAAAACGTATAAGCTACCTTGTACTGTTTTCATTTCGCTAGCCTCGCTTTCTGCTGCTTACTTAAATACACTAATAGGTCTTGTAAAGATACATTTTCTAGCGTGATGTTATCTCCTTCAATAACATGACCATCTGCATATACAATGGCGGTCATCTCCTGCATAAAAGTGTGCATGTAAATTACTTCAAAGTCTTTGATTGCGTGCTCGACATCTTGTGTGCTGCCTTTAACTGCAACGATATATTTTTCCCATTCTTCTACGGTTTTTTGAAGCAATATTTCACCTTCGTGCAGGATAAGAATTTCCTCAAACAATTCACTAGCTTCATCTATTAAATGTGTCGATAAAAGAAATAGCCTTGGGTTTTCTATTTGTTGTTCTATTAATAAATCATAAAATGTATTTCTTGCAGCAACATCTAATCCAATATAGGGTTCATCAAATATTGTGATTGTTGCATTACTAGCAAACCCTGTTATAATACCGAGTGCAGAGGCCATCCCTTTCGAAAGATTGCGCACCTTATATTTTGGATGAAGAGCAAACACTTGCAGAAGCTCATTTGCAAGCTCACCATCCCACTTTGGATAGAAAAAACTATTGGCTTTTAAACTTTGCGCAACTGTCATATCTTCTTGAAAATTCCTACTCTCAGCGACATAACAAATGTCTCGCAATATCACTGGAGCATTAAAAACATTCTCGCCATTGAAACAAATTTGTCCTTCGGTTGTCGCAATAAGCCCTGCTAAAAGATTGAGGAATGTTGTTTTACCAGCGCCATTATGACCTAACAAACCAATAATTTTAGGCCCTTCTAGAGTGAATGATACATTTTTTAAAGCATACTTTTGCTTATACAACTTACTTACATTACTCACATCGATCTTCATACGTTATCCCCTCTGTAACATATTTTGTAATTCTTCATCTGAGATACCTAAACGGATTGCTTCTTTTTTTAATGGTTCAATATGTTGAGCAAAGAAAATTTCCTTCCGTTCGGCTATTAAAATTTTCCGTGCGTCAGGACTAACAAACATACCTACACCTCGTTTTTTATAAATGACACCCTTTTCCACTAATTCGTTCACGCCCTTTCCTGCAGTTGCAGGATTAATTTGATATTCTTTTGCAAATTCATTTGTCGATGGAATGCGATCTTCAGATTGTAGTTGCCCATCAAGTATTGCATCTACAATCCGTTCACGAATTTGTTGGAAAATTGGTTTTTCATTGCTTAAAGAATAAATCACAATCCACCTCCTAGTTAATTGGTTCATTACTTATGTAACTAACCATACAACGTAATAATTAAATTGTCAATTTATAGTTGGTAAATTTTTCTTTAAATGTGCGGAACGAATAAAGTTGGAATCAGTAAATAAGGTTTACTGTTATGGAAAAGAAGATGGAAAGGTCTACCATAAATACTGTGAAAGACTTACAGATTTGAAAAAGGTGAAGGATATGCTGGAAGCTGAGAGAAAGTTCAGTTCAAAGCAGAATTCATAAGACAATAATAGGAGATTGAGCGCGGGGGAAGAGAGAAAAAGATTGAGGACGAGTAAAAAATCAAAGGGAAAACTCGCTTACAGAGCGAAGTTTGGAGAAATATTTTTGTTTATTTGTATTGCATGATCAACATAGTACGGTAGCGATTAGTCGTATTATCGAAAGTGATTATGGTCATGAATAAGTCTAAAGGAATAATGAATAGACCTTTCATCTTTTTTTCTTCAACAATAGGACCAAATTGTTGAGGAATATTTATGGATATTATTGTTAAATATAGAGTGGAATAAAGTTTAACTGCATTTTGATTAAGCTATTTTCAAAATGGAGTTTTTGCATTTGGTGATAAATAAAGTCTGAAGGTAATTTTTATTAATTTTTATTTTTTATTTGCAAATAAATCTTTACTTGGTTGGGAAGGGCAAATAAGAAGGTGAATTATCCAGGTAAAACAATTAACATACCACCAATAGCATTTATAGTGAATAAATCACTTCTCCGTTCGTTTCTTACTAAACACAAAAAACGAGCCCAATTAATGGACTCGTGCTCGGATATTACATATTACCTTCGTTCCAAGGGTCGATAGCCCAAGTTATACCAGCCACTGTTGCTTGAATACGCATTTGACTGCGGTTGGCATCAGTAACGCTAGCAAACGTGTAGTTCAAACGACCATCACCATTGAAATTTGCTGGGAAATTTGCAACAGGAATATTACCAGTGTATTCACGATGAGTATACCACGAGCCATTTACGATAGATTGAATTCGTAAAGTTCCTTGTACCCCACTGAAAAACTCAGTGTCCAATGTACAAGCTACATCGTAATTTGAGCCACTTTTGTCGCTACCTACTACGGTAAGAGTGAAAACTCCTTGTCCTCCTGCATTTGCTGCACCTTTGATAGATTTACTACGAGAAAATGTTGACATAATAAAATACCTTCTTTCCAAAGTTTTTAACAGTTTAACGACATATTTAGGTCAAAATTCACCCATAAAATGTGTACAAGTGAGTTAACTACGAGAAATGGCGTTTGCTTTACTGCTTACACTATATATGTAACGTGAATATCTCCTTCTGTGACGTTACATGGAAAAAATATTAAAATAAAAGAAAGACGACCCGAAGGATGCCATAATCGACTTGGTCGACAATTTTCAAATCCTAATACTAGTCCTTCCATGAATAAAAATTCTGCTAATTGTATGACAAAGAATTGGACGAATAGGCTTCGCAAATGAATGTGATGCTTTCTGAACCGATGAACGACTAAAAATTGAAGGAGACGAACAACGACGAAGGTTTCGAATTTTACTTGAAGGTACAAGTGTCATTAGAGAATTTCCGAAACAATTGATTAAAGAAAGCAATGAAATAGAAAAGGAACTCTCGAATTTCTTCCATCAAGTTACATCTCACATAGTCAATTCCTTCGTAAGGCACATATAGAATCTAACGGCGAAGCGAAGGAATCAGCGGAATTTGCCGATCAATGGAAACCGACCGATGATAATATGCTTAAAGAATTGGGAAATATGAATCAGATAGTGAATGATATTGAAGTTGAGATTATCCATAATGGAGAAGGCGAAATATATGCTGTGACGCATCAACTGAACGCGGAAAGGTTTTCTGAAATTGAAAAGTTTGTCAAATAGGGATGATAGCGGATGCGTTGACGATGAAAACTATTCGTCGTTTTTTAATTTTAAAACCCTTTGTTATGCGAGGGATTACAAAGAGCTTTTAGCTATGAACAAGAAAAAAATGCCGTACAAATAATTCGGGTCTAATCACCGACTTCAAAAGGGGGTCAAAACGCATAATAAAAGATTAGTACATACAACATAAAAGTATAGCGTTCTTTAAAATTCAGAAGGGTTTGAAACCAAAAAAATATACAAGAGGAGCAGATGGTGGAATATTCTAACAGTCTTTAACGTTGATAATGGTATGTAAATGAAGAGGTTTATGTTTTGTAATATTTCAAGAACTCATCTGTAATTACAGGAATGAATTCTTTTTAATGTGAAAAATTCAAGACAAAAATCAAACACTTCGTAGGGTTCGATCTTTATAACAAAATGTACTTTTAAGTCAGGACTGTTTATTCGAAAGTTAGGACAGGCAAGACGACGAACAAGTACAATGATTGCACATGCATTATCAGTGAAAGGGTATAAGGTGCTTTTATGTGATTGGGGTCCTCAAGTAAATGCAATGACTGCGATTCAAGAAGAGGACCTCTCCCTCAAATCGTGACAGAGGTAAAAGAAATCTATATCTACTGCTACGCTTTAGCGATTTCGCATTATACCCTCGCTTCTTAGAGAAGAAGTCCCCTACAGCCCGTGTTCAATATTTTTCTTCGTTAATTGAACCATAAAAAAAAGATTACGATTTTATCTTTATTGATGTACCGCCAACAACTTCAATCATTACAGATGCAGCTATGATTACTTCTGATTTAGTAGTGGTTAAGAGCGTAGTTTGCAGGGGGCAGAAGTGTTCACTGGTTACCTGCAATCATTATTGACGATTATGACGCTGATTTAGATATCGTCGGCATTTTACCAGTCTTTCTGGCTTAGTGGAAGTATTTAAGTAATCAGATACAAAAAATTGTAATAAATAAGAGAATATCCAAATATACAAATGTGGAAATTTCCTTGTAGTCACAGATTACAAAAACCTTTTCACATCTAATAAGGGCGAACTAGGATTTGAAGGCGTTGAAATATTTAGCGCCTATATCTACATTCTTATTATTTTGATTAGAATAGGAGGTGCAAAATGGAATTTTTAACAGAAATAGCAACATCACAAGTGGTTTGGGCAATTTTGTGTATTTTATTAACAGTGGCAGTTATAAGGGAAATGCGGATTGAAAATGTAAAAAGGGAAATTAAATTAATTGATCTTTACGAAGAGTATCGAAAAGAATCAAAAATACGTGAACAACAACTAATGTCTCACCTGGAACGCAGTAATGAATCTCAAGAGCAAACCATAACAGCTTTGCTATCGATAAATTCAACTCTAGCTACACTTGAAGGTCGTGTTGATAGCATAGAAAGAATTTGTAATAAGTAGAGGACAACATTGTTGGTAGTATGTTTTTTGTAGCGATTATAGTATAAAATATTACTTTTTCAAAAGAAAATATAAACAGTCCAATGATAGAAATATACTTAGATAAAATGTAAACCTCCTTCAAAATGGAGGTTTTGTATTTGCTATTAATAAAGATGGAATAAAATTTTTAATTAAGCTTTATTTCAAGCCAACATCTATTAAAAGAGTCGATGTCTGTAAATATGTTGAGAATATTATTTAATCTATTACCCTTACCTAACGACGTTGTAAAAAAGCTTAGAATTAATACTAAAATGTAAAATTTGTTCGTTTTACTGTAGCACGGAAGATTAAAAAAAGCCTTTCCTTCGAGAAAGGCTTTTTCGTTTTTAAAATGAAGTATGGAGGATTAGCCTAATGATTAATAAGAAAAATTATCATTTAAATTATATATACTCATTTTTTCTCACATCACATTGTGGAAATTTAATATAAAATTGTATACAATTAAAACAGGAACGTACGTTCTCTAAATAATCCTAGTGGATAATTTTTCATATTGAATATTGTTACTAGTTTAAAAAATAGTTTTTTTACACACCGAGTGTCACAAAAAAAAAAAAACAAACACATCTCCTTTTATAACCATATTTACCAAAAGGAGGTAAAAATAATGAATAAATCAAACGTTTCATTATGGTGTGATTTAGAAAAAATGGTGGAATTATATGCAAAAGAGACGGAAATATACAAAAAAGAAACGATTCTATCAAACGTATTCGAAGAAATGAAGAGTTATATTAGTAAATGCATAAACAATGCGTATTTAAAACCAAGAAACTACGGTCTAGAGATTCCAAAAGAAGACTTCGAGTCACGATTCATGCAAAATCTGTGGGAAGCAGTTGAATCATTTCAAGTTGGTGGTTCCACTTTCAAGAATATCGTAATTCGTAGGTTTGACTTTGCTGAAAAGCATACATGGAATCAATATAAAACAAAGGGAAACAAAGATGATAAAGATGGTGTTTCGTACGAATCAGCAAGATTGGACTCACTGGACAGAAAAATAGGAGGTTCTGAGTCAGAGGAAGAAACAACGCTTGCAAATCTTTTAAACTGGAAAGTAGTTTCAACAGAAGACAAATTTCTTGACCAAATAGAAGAAGCTTCAATTATTTCTGAATTCGCAAGAGTAAACGAAAGGTATGCTAATATAATTCGATTCATGGCGTTAGGTTACAAGGGAGATGCTTTAGCTATTGCAACAGGGGAAGCAGATTCTAACAATCCGAAGTTTAGAAAACTGATTCAGCGATCAAAAGAATCATTTGCAAAATTCATGAACGAAAGATCTTCTTTATAATCGGTACTTTTTCCCACCTTTAACCTCCTTTTAATATTGAACTTAAGCTGGTTAAAGAATGAATCTGCTTGTATTACACTGCCTAAAAAAGAACATACGTTCTTTTTTAGGGCTGGAATACGCCATTTAAGTTTCTATTAGGCTTTATAAAAGGTAAGATGAAATGAATAATGACGATTAGAATTTCAACATTTATCATAAGTGTTGAAATTTAAATTAATCAGTGTAATTCTGCGCTCATATAGGTACTTTATATACCGGAGAGTACCTGTCACGTATACTGTATGTGTCGAGTTTTCATTGCCATAACTACAGGTTATTTCAATGTTGTGTTATTATTATCCTAATTACATAATATAAACCAATAAAAAATTATTGAGGGGTAATAACATGAAAAGAAAAACAAAGGCGACTATCGTTATCATTGTAATGATGGTCATTTTTGGGATTTTTAGTTACATTAAATTCACCGAACAAACGGAGAAACCTGTTCCTGAAAAAGAAAAATCACCTGTTGTTGAAAATTCTGGAGAACCACTTGAAGATAAAAAAGTTACAGAGGAAGAACTGCTATATCCTAATAATTTAGGTGAACAAAAGGTGAGCGAAGCCATTCACAGCATGTCTCACCAAAAGGTTCAATCTGGTGCTCAGTGGGGTCACACGCAAATAACACAAGAAAAAGTTGACCGATTGTTGGCTGTATGTAAAATGAACGATTATGAACATAACGATCTTTACATTCCCATTTTGGAAAGATGGTCGAAAGGTGATTTTTCAAACGCCGTTGACGACCATAATCAAATATGGAAAATGCATCAAGGCGGAAATGAAAACGCTCCAGGAAAAGCAACTCGTTTGTCGACTCCAGAGGAGGAAGAATATTATAAAAAAGAATATTTCGGAAATAAATCTGACATTCAAAATGAAACAAACTATGGCGCTCAGCGATGAGTGCTATTTTTCTATTTGTAAGCCATTTACTAGTCTGTAACAATCCCCTTTCCCATATACTAACAAAACAAAAGATCCGTAATGAAAATACGAACCCTTTGTGAAATTATTATTTAATCATTGCTTTTTCAAATTTCTCTGGAGGGTAGGGCTTTTTTCCGTTTGCTTCACGATCAATATTTAATTCCAGTTGGAGTTTCTCTTCATAAGCACGTGTTTCTTTTCGAACGACTTTTTTATCATACTTTCGTTTATTGGCGCTCGCTTTTACATGCGTCGAATCAATAAATACATGGTCCGCATGAAGGAGCCCTCGATTCATAATTTCTTTTAGAATACGATAGAATATTTGTTCAAACACATTTGTGTCTTGGAAACGTCGTGCATAATTTTTACCGAAGGTAGAGAAGTGAGGAACTTCTGTATGGAAGCCAAAACCTAAAAACCAGCGATAGGCCATATTCGTTTCAATTTCTTTGATAGTTTGACGCATAGAGCGAATACCAAAAACGTATTGAATAAAGGTCATTTTAAAGAGAACAACGGGGTCAATACTTGGACGTCCTATAGATGAATAGAGGTTTTCCACTAATGGATAGATAAACGAAAAATCAGTCGCTGCCTCTAGTTTTCGAACTAAATGGTCTTGTGGCACCAATTGGTCAATTGTCAGCATTTCTAATTGGTCACGTTCATTGATTTGATTTTTCGACATCATTTTCCATCACCTCAAATAGATTATTTTATTTATAGTTGATTGATAGCAATTCATATCAAGTTGATTGGAGCGAAGGGCGGGCGACTCCTGCGGGAAAGCACAGAACGTAAGACGCAACAAACCGCGCCTTAGCGAGGGTTGCGGCATACGTGTGTGCCCGCGGAAAGCGCCCGAACGTAGCGGAAATCAACGGCAGTAGACATCTATTTTTATTTTAAAATGAAAAAAGACTGTAGGCAAACTCGAAAAATTTCGAGTTTGTCTACAGTCTGAGCCTTTCCATTCTGGAAAGGCTTTTTTCATTTTTAATTATTTAATTTCTCACAATCTATTAATAATTATTACAACAAAATGTAAAAAAATTAAAATTTAGTAGCATATTTTAAAAACGTACGTTCCTAATTTTACGAAACATATTTTACCTATTTAGTCACAAAATTAATAAAGAACCACACATTTCATAGTAGTGAGTGGTTCTTTCACTAAGGTGAGTTTAATGCTCATTTTGGTGAGACGAGAGAAATTACAAGAGAAGGGATCTCAAATCTGCTCATAAAAAAGGAAAAGGAGAGATAACAATGGATGAAATGGTATTGAGAGTTCAAAGATGGGTTAATCAAGAGTATAGTCACTTACCAGGCTTTAACGAAAGGGTCCCGGAAAATGGAAAACCAGGCTGGCCAACGATGTACGGTTTAACCAGAGCGTTGCAACTTGAATTAGGAATTACTAAT
The DNA here is from genome assembly GCF_015999545.1 of Lysinibacillus sp. JNUCC-52. NCBI lineage: Bacteria > Bacillati > Bacillota > Bacilli > Caryophanales > Bacillaceae > Lysinibacillus > Lysinibacillus sp. JNUCC-52. Next base: position 1,474,721 of record NZ_CP065546.1, on the reverse strand, counting down.
ACTGCCAATAGCTTTGGCCCAACAACTGCTAGTGAGTATAATCGTTTCGGTATTCTTGAATTAGGAAAAGTTCCAGATACTGGTCAAGCTAAAAATATCGTAATGATACTTCAGGGGGCAATGTATTGCAAGGGATATAATCCAACTGGATTTACAGGAACATTTGGTGAGGGGACAAAAGCAGGGATTATTAATTTACAAACCGATGCTGGATTACCTGTGAGAGATGGGAAAGTTTATGACTATGTTTTTAAAGCTTTCTTAACAATGGATGCTTATCGCCTCACTCAAGGTGGAGATGCAAAAATCAGACAAATTCAACAAGATTTAAATAATAAGTATTACCAAACTGCTGGAGTTCAACCAACAGATGGTCATTATCAACGTGGTACAAATAAAGCTTTAGTGTATGGCTTGCAAACAGAAATGGGAATTCCTGCAGCTTCTCAAACTGGCTCGATTGGTCCTGCGACAAAGGATGGATTACCAATTCTAAAAGAAGGTAGTTCAGGTAGATTTGTTACATTATTCCAATATGCGTTATATTTTAATGGATATGATTCTAGTCCATTTTCAACAACATATAATTCTATTATAGTAAATAAAGTTAAGGAATTCCAAGAATTCATACTAATTCCTGTTGATGGCGTTGCTAATAAGTCAACTTGGTTATCAGCATTAGTTAGTACGGGAGATCCAAGTCGAAAAGGAACGGCTTGTGATTGTATAACGGAAGTCACTTTAGAGAGGGGCAAAGCTTTAAAAGCTGCTGGTTATGAAACTGTAGGACGTTATCTTACTAATGTTTCAGGTGGTATAAACAAAAAACTACAACCAGGTGAATTGAAAAATATTTTTGATGCGGGATTATCTGTATTTCCAATTTTCCAAACTTATGGTGGACAGGCTTCAAGTTTTAGTGCGGAACAAGGTGGATTGGATGCAATAGCTGCATACGATGCAGCAATAAAATATGGATTCAAAGATGGTACTACTATTTATTTTGCAGTTGATTTTGATGCATACGGGACAGATATTACGGATAATATTCTTCCTCATTTCAAAGCTATAAATAAGAAAATGATTCAACTTGGTGGATTTTATAAAATAGGTGTTTATGGGCCTCGAAGCGTATGTATTCAAGTTTCAGAGAAAGGTTATGCAAAGACAAGTTTTGTTAGTGGGATGTCTACAGGATTTAGTGGGAATTTAGGATATCCGCTACCAAAAAACTGGGCTTTTGATCAAATTTCAACGATTAAAGTGGGATCAGGTAGTGGTGCTATCGAAATAGATAATAATATTAAATCAGGTAGAGATAATGGTGTTACTAAAACAGAAATTAAGAAGTTATCCTTTATACTTCAGCTTGCTGAAATGGCGAGAAATGCGTATTATGATCGACCTATAGGATATGAAATTTCAGAAGGATGGAAATTATACAAAAAAAATCCAGATTCATTTACTTCTTTTGATGTACATGTGTATAGAAAAGAAATTTCCGTAGGGAAATATGCGTATACAGTTGCATTTAGAGGTTCACAGGAGTGGGAGGACTTTCTAGTAGATTACTTACAAGTAGTGCGAAACATTGGAGGATTACAAATTGGTGATGCTGTTGATTATGTTAGAGAATTAATACAAACTGATTCTGAAATGATGAGTCATATGTATATTACAGGTCATTCACTTGGTGGGTACTTGGCACAATATGTACAAAGCGAAATGGTTGATGAAAATTTACCTTGGATTGATTCAAACACAATGACATTTAATGCGCCAGGTTTTAATCCTGATATCAATTTTGTTGATATTTCACATCAAGCAAAAATAATCCAAAAACTTGTTAATGATAAACTAAAAAAATATGATGATTTTATAGTTAATCATCGTATTAACCTAGATATTATAAGTTTTTTTGGAGATGACTTAGGAACGGTGTATACTTACAGTGCAATTCTAGGCAGTATGGATCCTTTATATTATCATAGTCTAGATCGCTTCAAAGAAGTAATTTAAAATAGAAGTGTTTCTAATAAGTTCACTCTACCCCGATAGGGAAATATCTGGTTTTTTATAAACGTTTAACAGTCGAGTTTATGAATTACAAATAAACTATGAACTTAACTTTACTCGTTGTCCCTGGTTACAAGAATGCTGGTACTGGTCCAATAATAAAGTTTTTGAGAAGAGCGAAATTTTGATAATTTGGTGAAGATGGTGAAGATATGAATTTTCAATAATATGAACGTAAGCAGTGGAATAAAAAGTGTAGGACGAGATCCTAGGATATGGCAAAAAGAGTGTTATCTCAATCAAGAATAAGAGCAAAAAAATAAGATAACCTCCTATTATTGGAATTCACTATATTTAAAAGACTATTAAAAGTCCTCCAGATTGTTTAACTGGAGGACTTTCGTGTTCACATAATTATCGTTATTGGAAATTGATAAATATTAACTTATTTGTCTTATAGGTTAAATCGAGAACAATTAGATATACAGAGATAATAAAGTAGTTTAAAAAAACGCCAGTCCTGTTATTCAACAATCGGACCAGATTATTGAGTGACCTTATTATTGTTTCGTTAAGATTGTGAAAAAGTGTACTTATGCCAGCGTGGCAGTTTAGTTGAATGGAAAATGTTATAATATTATTAAAAATCAAGAAATGGAGTTTGGAAAATGAAGAGTATTAAAAGACTGATTCAAATCTTCTTAGCAAGTACATTAATCCTAATTCTTAGTGGATGTTTCTCTAAAGATGATCTGAATCAACCAATACAAGAATATTTAAAAACAAACTATGGAATACAAGGTGAATTTTCTGTTATTCAGACAACTAATAATTCGTTTGAAGGGATTGACCATCAAACTTATGTAGAAATGAAAAAGCCATATCGTACTTATCCGTTCTTAATGATTGAAAGAGATACTTTGAAAGTCTTAAAAGATGATAGTGACGATATCTATCTTGAACAATTCAAGGGTGCATATATTGAGCAGCACCCAGAAGTAGTCCAAGTAATGAAACAGATCATTAAAAAATATGGGCTAGTGAAATATCCTAATAAAGTTGTAGTAGAAGGGCATAAGCCTGTTCGTATATTTCCTTATGATAACATGGAGTTAAATATAAATAATTCTCAAGAACTACTAGATGATTTTACAAAGACTCAAAAGATTGATACTACTGGACTTTTACCTACATTAATACCAGGTGACCCCCGACGTGAAAATTATAATAGCAGGTATGTAGGTGTGGTGAATTTTCTATTTGAATTTGATATGAATAAAAATAAACTTCCTATTCCAAAGGCCAAAGATCTAATTGAGGACTTTCAAAAAAGTGGGGTATTAACAAAAGGAATATACAACATAGATATGTTAGTAGATGATTCAAATCCAGATCATTTTGTGGGATGGGAATATAATAATGTAGCTTTGTTTGAAGTCGATGAAAATGGTAACTATACCATAATTGCTACTCCTAAATATGATGATTTAGATTACTCTTACTTTTACGGAGATTATGCAGCTAAAAAAAATATAAAATAGAACTTTAAATTTAATTACTTAATTCGAATTGACCCAAACTACACGTGGTACTACTCCTATTAGTAATAAACCCTTCCTCATATTTACTTAAATCGAGAAAAGTTCGAGACAGAAAAGGCGCATGATATTGAATTATCACAAAGTCTCATCATACATTTAATTATATGGGTTAAATTATTATTTTCCCCAAAAAACTATTGGGGATTTAAGGGAATAAAATGAATCTTCTTCAACTAATGATAAGTTAGTTAAAGAAGACATGTGCTTGCACCTGTTCGTTTCATATAGTTTAATACATCTAATTTAAATTTAACAAAATAAAACTGCTTCGTTTTCTTAACGGATAAGCCACTATGCCCAAACTCTTTAAAAGCATTACCCATCGCCTTAATGGAGAATCACCTTTCCCATACTTCTTCGCTATCGCTCTATATCCTAGAGAGCCACTTAAATCTTCTTGAACCATCATCAATTTCAACTCTTCAATACATTTAGTCAAAAAAAATCACCCAAAAGTTCGTTTTTTACTCTAACTTTTGGGGTGCAGTACATTCTGTAACAAGGATTAGCACTCGTTTTCATTAAAGGACCAGATTATAGAATAAGGCGTCATACGGATTTACAACGTAAGCAAAGAAATATCCCCAAAAGGTCCTCTTCTTCATCCGTTATTTAATTTTAAGTTTAGAGATACGCTGTAGGGGTATACGTATAGAGAGTACCATTTAAAATTTAGGAGGAATAGAATATGTCACATGAACAACACCAAGAATTAATCCAGGCTTTACACCAATGTATGGCTGCCTGCAATCACTGCTTTGATGCTTGTCTAAAGGAAGACGATGTAAAGATGATGGCTGAATGCATCAGATTAGACCGAGAATGTGCAGATATCTGTAACTTTTTAGAGCAGGCGTTAGCACGAAATACACTATTTGCTTCAGAGCTTGCATCAGTATGTGCGACAGTATGCGAGGCGTGTGGCAATGAGTGTAAGAAACATGATCATGAACATTGCCAGCAGTGTGCGGAAGCTTGCTTCAAATGTGCAGAGGCTTGCAGAAAGCTAGCTGCTTAATTTTTTTTCTTACTTGAAAGATACTTTATCCAAGCATTAAGTATTTTTTCACGAGCGGGGACGTCCAATTGTTGGGCGTCTTTTTGTTTTTTTGCATATTAAGCATATGTGGACAGTTTCGGCATCGTTCTCAAGATTTAAAGCAATCGGCATTTTTATCTTTTCTATACTTCAATTACCGCACAGCACCTTTGAATGTAAAATGATAATCCACAATCTGGCGCTTTCCTGAAATAGGGGAAGGCCCCTAAAATAAAAAACAGATAGGACAGTATCAATAAATAATACTAGTTCTACCTGTTTCAATGATCAAACTTTTCTTACTCCTATCTATACCAATATTAAGCTACTGTTTTTTGCATGTAATAACCTGCGATAAATCAGTAAATGCTTCACCATTAATACAACTTTCATTAAGAAAAGGGAGTTTGCAGAAGCCTGTGAATAGCTCTAAAAAATAAATGGAACATCACCAAATTTACAGATAGTGACATAAAAATAATTAATGAAAATGGCATAAGACGCTTAATTAAAAAGAACGCCCACAATGGATTTGGACAATCGCTAGCATCAGTATTTAGGTCAGTTCGCCTTAGATGTTCCTTTTTTTACAATTATTTTACGCCTGGCACCCAACCGACATTACGTTTCATCATGTTCATTAGCGGTTCTGGAATGTTATTATCACGGCTCATATCCATTTCAGTAATAACTGGTTCACCAGCTGCTACTTTTTCTACCCAATGTGGTTCAATTAATAGCTCGCGACCAAGTGCAAGTAAATCAGCACCCGTTTTCATCGCTTCTTTCGCATCTTCTGGTGAATAAATAGAACCAACGCCTATCAACGGGACACGACCGTCAATCACGCGTTTTATAATTTTAATACGGTTTTCTTTTTCACCGCTATAACGACGCGCTTCTGCACGGAAATCACCTAATGAAATGTGTAAGTAATCGAGCTTTTCATCTGCTAAACGATCTACAAGTTGAACCGTTTCATCTAGAGTGATACCGTCATCTTCAGGCTCTTCTGGGCTAAAACGATAACCAACGATAAATTGGTCATCAGCATATTGCACTTTTGCACGGTTTATACTATCGATTATTTTTAATAAAAATGTCATACGTTTTTCAACAGAGCCACCGTAACTGTCTGTACGTTTATTTGTAAAACCTGAGAAGAATTGTTGCAATAAATACGTATTGGCACCGTGAATTTCCACACCGTCAAATCCTGCTTCAATTGCACGACGTGTCGTTTCACCAAATGCAAAGACTATTTCCTCAATTTCTTCTACCGTTAATGCACGAGCCACACCGCCATCTGCTGCAACGGTTTCACTTGCGCTTACGACATCGCCATTTGGCACAAGGTCACGTACTGCTTGGCGTCCACCATGATAAATTTGTAAAATTGCTTTTGCTCCACCATCGTGAATCGCATCAGCAATACGTTTTAAGCTAGGAATATATTCATTGCTATGCGCAGATATTTGACCTGGGAAGCCTTTCCCATTAGGAATCACGTACGCACATGCTGTAATCACCATACCGACGCCATATGAGCGCTCACGGTAATATGTAATCTCCGCATCTGATACTGTATCATCAGCATTTGCTGAGTAAGTTGTCATGGGCGCCATCATGTAACGATTACGAATTGTGACGCCGTTTTTAAAAGTAAATGGTGTTAAATAAGTTGTCATGTTATTCACTCCTTCTAAAACAAGAGTAAATTTATAGGATTTAAAAGTCAAAGATTGCGCTTGACTACTATATTTTATTTCCTGAATCATAATAAAAAGCAGTAGAACATAGGGGTCGTTGTGTTAAATCACTATTTAGATGGTCACATGAAGTAAAGAACTTTCATTCAATTAAGACACTCATGTAGAAATGGGTGTTTTTTTATTATAGGACCAAATTGTTTAATAAAGAGATTTTGCAATCTAGAAGAAATTATTGATTGTTATGTGTGCTATACTTGACTTTGCACATGACATTAATGAAAACTGCAAAGTATAATGTGACATCCCTCATGAACAAAGGAGAACTGAAAATGAGAAAACTTGTTCTATTTCTGCACACATCACTTGACGGTTTTGTAGAAGGGCCAAACGGTGAAATGGACATTGGTTGGGTTTCCTACGATTCTGATTTGGAGAAACATGCGAAAGAAATTCTGAGTACTGCCGACACTGTCATTTGGGGACGTGGGACTTATCAGATGATGCACAGTTACTGGCCATCTGTGCCTTCGAACCCATCAGCTTCGCAGTACGAACGGAATCATGCCGAGTGGATCGAAAAGACAGCCAAAATCGTTTTTTCCACGACGCTGGAGAAAGTCGAATGGAACAATTCTAGTCTGGTGAAAGAAAATGTCGAGGAAGAGATCAAGAACCTCAAACAGCAGCCAGGCAAGGATATGGTCATCCTAGGAAGTCCTAGATTCGCACACTACCTTATGCAGTTTGATTTAATTGATGAGTATAAAATTACGGTTTCTCCCGTCCTTGTCGGCAGCGGGTTGCCGTTATTCCAAGGTCTCAAGGAGAAGGTCAATCTTAAACTTATCGAAAACAAGACATTTGATTCTGGAGCCATAGGTCTCGTTTACCAGACGGTTAGATGACCTTGTCACCTAAAATAGATTACGCTAACAAGATTACGTTAGCACAATAAAAGCAGCGGCAGTCTAGGTCTTTCGAGTTCCTAGTCCGTCACTGCTTTTTTTACGAGTTAGTCTAATTCAGTTTGTCGGGTGATAGACAAACTTTGAAATTGTAATTGTATTATCTTGAAATCAAGTCTTCCATATAAGGATCCGATTCTGTAGCAAGAATCAACGCTCGTTTTCATTAAAGGGCCATATTCCAATAAAGAAGGATGGGTTTTTATTCCAATTTCTTGAAAGGCCGTCTGGAAGACAGAATTCTAGCAATACGAGGAGGACTTGTAAAATGAAAAACAAACCCAGGATTGGATTCCTGGGTTTGTTTTTACTTATTGGCAACTAGGACTAATTTACCTGTATCCAGTTCCTCTTCGTAGTGAGCAGCTTCCGATTTACTTAATCCAACAGAAGCTAATTTATTGCGGAGTTCATCTCCACGGGAATTCACCAAGTTCTTCATAGAAGTCAGGAACCCTTGCTCGCTAATACCAGCTTCTTCTGTCCCCAGTGCTTCGTTAATATCATCTTCACGATCTTCATAGTGTGCAAAGATGTAAATGTTATCTCGAAGATATCCTTGCGCTTCTAATTTCTCCACTTCTTGTTTCGCTTGTACGACGTTTTCTACTGTTAATTTGACTGTCATAATATATCCCTCCTATTTATGTTCACATTTAATCTATTCCACAAAATTGAATAAATAAAACATGGAAAAAGTCACCTTATGTGATAAAAGGCAATCACTTAAGCTGTATACCTGCATTTTTTATCGTTCATAATTACAGAAGGATAGTTGAAAAACAATCATCTACAATCGGCCACTTTTCTGGAATTCAAAAAAAGAACTTTGGCTGCAATAGCTGTCAGGTCCTTATTTTTATGCCATTTTATTGGTTTTTTCAATATCTTCTACTTTGATATACTTCAAGACAACGAACAGGAGAATAAATCCCAATACACTTGCCGTAATATAGCTTGCATTGAGATAGTTTTTCATGACTAGTGACATAATGGGAGGGCCAGCTGCAACGCCTATAAATCGTGCCGAACTGTAAAAAGAGGATACTGTTCCCCTTAATTCTTTTCTAATATTGTCAGTAATAATTGTGTCAAGTGCAGGTAATAGGGCACCGATAGCAATCCCCACTATACTTGTGATCACTAATAAAAGAATCAGCTTTTTGCTTGTAAACCCAACAAAGATAATACCGACAGACATTGCGATTAAGGAGGTAATGATTATTTTTTTAATTCTTCCAAGGTTTCCTTTAATTTTCCGCCCGGATATAAATGAAGCTATACAAAGTAATAATAGCGGGATGGCCAAGACAAACCCTTTTTTAATACCTTTTATATCATGAACTTTTTCGAGGTTTTCGGACAAGAAAAATAGCATACTAAATAATATGAGCATCACAAGGATCCCGTTAAGGAATACGGTATACAACCATTTTCCTTCCTCCTTGAAAACTTTTTTAGTATTTTGTAAAAACTCTTTGAACTTCAATGGTTCATCATCATCTTTCGGAGCTTTAACGAAGAAAAAAATAAGTACAATCGAAATCAGACTAAGCGCTGAAATGGAGAAGAAGGGAAGGAACCATAAAAAAGCTGCAAATATTGAACCTAGAATGGGGCTTAACACTTTCCCAAACGTGTTAGACGTTTCAATTATCCCTAATGTAGAGCTTATTTTTTCGTCATCATCCTGATAAAGATCACCTACAAGAGGCAATACAATTGGCATGGCACCAGCAGCACCTATTCCTTGAATAATTCTGCCCACAATAATCATTGTATAAGGGTCATCCATTTTCCATGAAGCAAATCCAGCAATTAGACCACCGATTAAAGCTAAAATTAAGCTCGGTAATATTACTATTTTTCTGCCGAAGCGGTCCGATAAATAGCCCGCTACTGGGATAAGAAAAATCGCTGCGACTGAATAGCTTGTAATGATCATGCTGGACTGAAATGAAGTAATCCCGACCTTATCTTCCAGTTTTGGGAGCACGGGAATAAGCATCGAATTTCCCAATGTCATGATAAGTGGAATGGAAGTCAAACTTACAATACACCAGACACTAACATTAACCTTCTCTTTGTCCATTACCACACCTCGTCTAATATTCTTTTTAAGGTATGGTTTCCTTTCGTGTTCATTTTATGCGCTGTTGTTGACTTTATTGGAATAATGCTTGGTAAGCTTGCTTGCCAAAGTAGATTCCAAAACCAATCATTAATAAGGCTGAGATAAAAGAGACTGTTTTCAAAAGCTTTATGGATAGTAATTTTCGAGCGACACTGGATAAAAAAGAATAAATAAAATCTATAAAAATAATGCCAATTAAAATAGAAGTACTGACTAAAATGATTTCATACCCTGTTGAAATATCAGACGTTTTTGCAAGTATGGAGCCGTAAATTCCCAGCCAAAAAAGGATGGTTAACGGATTCAAAAAAGACATGAAAAAACCAGACATAATCGAGTGTCTCAGTCTTGTTCTTTTACCCGTTTTCGAATCTATTTCAATTTTATGTAACGACAGTAAACTTTCGATTCCTGTATACAAAAGAACAAAACAGCCGAAAGACCAAAGAATTGTTTTTAGCCAGATGGAATTGATAAATTGTCCAATTCCATAATATACGATAAACATATAGATAATATCGGTCGTTATGGCACCTAGACTAAAAAACCATGCATGAAAAAAGCCATTTTTTAAACCTGTATTTATTAGGATAGACTTAACAGGTCCAATCGTTGCAGCCATTGATATACCTAAAAAGATATAGGTAACTATAGAATCCATAAAATAGCCTCCAATTATCAGATGTATTTGCATTTTATTCGAAGGCAATGACTTTTAGGACAATTTCAAAGTGCAATTCTAATAGCATTATTGGATTGGTAATCTCTGTTTTAGAGGTATATTTTTAATATAATTTTTTCAGATGTATATGAAGAGAGTAACGAAGTGATTTGATGAAACATCTTATACAAATTAGCTGAAAAAGCTTGAAAGACTCAAATCTATCTATTTATTGAACTAACGGAAAAGGTAAGTTTATTAAGATTAGCCGCAGCGAAAAATAAGAAAAAGTCATTCCCTCCACAAGCGGAGAGAATGACTTTCCTTTATAAATCGTAATACTATTGATTACAGTTTTGCCCAACGTTCTTCTAACCAACTCATAAATTGAACACCTTTGTCGCCTTCATACGCATCAAAGACATCTAAACGCATACGTTTTAGTTTATCCGCAAAGTCTGCCACTGTATGGTCCTTCGGCAAGCTCTTTTTAACTCGAAGGAAAATTTTGTCTGTTCCTTTGATAATATCAAAACGTGCAGGTGATGGTTTCTCTACGTCCTCGCCAAGCGCAACAAGTGCTTCATAGGCTGCTAATTGCACTTTGTGGACAGTATCATGCTGCATACGATTTTTTAATAAATCTATGATTTTGTCATGATGATAAGCCGATAATATTTCGACTGCTTCTAAACGCTCTCGCCAGCTAGATGTATAATTGGCCTGTTTTTTTAATGTTTCATAATGCTCAGGTAATGTTGCTTCAAACTGTTTCAAGTAATTGCACCTCTTTTTTTAACTAGAGGAAAAATGAATTCTTCTTCTGCTTCTTTTATTATACGTTGTCTTACTGAAAAAAGCGAAGAATCGAGGGTAAGCATATAAAAATAGCAAAGCTCAATATGAAAAATTACGACAATGGGGATGCATATGTAAAAATACTGGAGAGATGGTCGGTAGGCGATTTTTCAAATGCTGTTGATGACCATAATTCTATTTGGGAAATGCAAAATGGAGAGGTTGGAAAGGTGATTCGTTTATTAACGCCCGAAGAAGAAAAATCGCACATCAAATTTTCATTTTACAAAACCATTAAAACCAGAGAATAGTGGTCAATAATGAGCACTTTTAAACAGTAGACAAACTTAATGAATTTTAAGTTTTCACAATTAAAACGCGAGAAAGTGATGGATTACACTTAAATTAAAGAGGCAGGATAATTGAAAAAGCTTTGGAAAGAATACCTCTAAAAAGGAGGTTAAGAAAATGAAAAAAATAGTTATTTCTGTCTTAATATTATTAACTTTAATAGGTACTATTGAGAAAGTATCAGCTCGTACATCACAATCAACTGGAAAAACGTTAGTAGTCAGTGAACACCAAGAATTATCAATAAAACAAGCTATTGAATTAGCATATCCTTCAGCAATAAAATGGAATGAAAATGCGCAATTATTAGATGCGATCAATATAGATTTAGATAAACCTGGTAAGGGGATTGGTGCAAACGGTAAAAGGAAAAATTGGAATATATCGTTTGGAGTGCCAGACACGAATAAATATTTTTTAGTAACTATCCATAATGGAGAAATAGATGGACTAAATGATTTAACAACAGAAGGTACTTCCCCTTATCCTAAAAAGGAGTTTATAGGTGTTAATGATATCAAATATGATTCACCTGAATTACTAAAAAAAGCATTAAAAATGGGCAATATTTATCCAGGTAAGGATTGGGCAAAAGGTTACAATTTCATGCTGAGAAAAGATACAGAGACAAATATTTCCTTAATGTTAGTAATCGGTTGGAATCGCGATCAAACAGAAATGACAGCAGTAGGATTTAATGTAACAACAGGAGAATATATTCCGCCAAAAAATTAATTCAATTTTCATTAATTGTGCTTGATTATTGAAGAGACTGTGCTATTCTTCTTAAATCAGAGAGCCGAGGATTGTTAAGTAAATAAATATAAAAAAAGCGGTCCTCCACAGATTTGTTTGTGGAAGATCGCCTTTTTTATTATAAATACAATCACTCTTCACCGTATAGCAACTAAAAAATCTTTTTAGCTTACGATGCTTTACGCATTGATTTCAAAATTACGCTCACAATGAAAACTAGTATAATTGCTCCAATGAGTGCTGGGAAGATATAGAAATCAGAAATTTTAGGACCCCAACTACCAAGAAGCATACCGCCAATCCATGCACCGATAATACCTGCGATAATATTACCAATAATTCCACCAGGGATATCTCGTCCTAAAATTATACCTGCAAGCCAACCGATAATCCCGCCAATTATTAAAAACCAAATGAAACTCATACTGTCCATCTCCTATTTTGTATTTTAAATATTTCGCTATAGTGTTTAATAACCTTTATTAAACCTCTTCAAACTTAAAAGAGAAAAAAAGATAAAAATTAGTGGAAGTATGGTGGACATTCTTAGATCTCAAGGTAGCATTTATGGCTAATTTTAAAATTCAAGATTGGTTTTATTCATTAAGTAGCACTTGTGTTCAACAATTGGTGCATTCAGCTAACGGGTCAGAATAGTGGAATAAACAAAACTTCTTCGTTATAAAAACAAGAAAACCTATAATAGTGGTGTAAAGAATGGAAATCTATAATGTGGGAAATAATGTAGTTCTATTATGAAAGAACAATTCACAATAAAACCAATTCAATACGGAGGTAAAAAATGAATATCCTCGATTGTATCATTATAGGTGGGGGTCCTTCTGGGTTAAGTGCTAGCTTAACTTTAGGAAGGGCTAGAAGAAATATTGCATTATTTGACAATAGCACGAATAGGAATAGTGTGACACAAGCGTCACATGGATTTATTACCCGTGATGGGATAAAACCACAAGCGTTTAAAGAAACAGCGTTAAAAGAGTTGGAGAATTATCCGACCGTATCATATTTTACTGCAACAGTGAATGAAATTATTAAGGATTTTGGTAATGAGCGATTTATAGTCAAAACATCTAATAGTGAGGAATTTGTTTCTGAAAAAATAATACTCGCCACAGGTATTCAAGAAATATTTACTATTCCAAGTATAAGAAGGTTTTATGGGAAAAGTCTATTCAGTTGTCCGTATTGTGATGGCTGGGAGCAGAAAGATAAGCCATTAGTAGTTATTGCGGAAAAAGAAGAGCATGTACTGCATTTGACTAAGTTAGTTTATAATTGGTCGCAAGATTTGGTTGTCTTAACGAATGGAGCTCAATTATCTAAAGAAGGTACAATGGAGTTGCAAAAACACAATATCAAAATGATATCGGAAAAGATAAAAGACTTAATAGGAAATGACGGTTACTTACAAAAAATAGAGTTTGAAACAGGAGCAACAATTAGAAGAACAGGTGGATTTGTTGCCCCATCTTATTATCGTCCAAATCATTTTGCTGAGAGGCTTGGCTGTGATATTCATGAAGATGGAAAAGTTATAACTGATGGTGTTGGTAGGACAACTCAAAAAAACGTATATATTGCAGGGGAAACCGAAAGATCTAAACCATCCTCTTTAATGATTTCAGCTGCTAAAGGAAATAAAGCTGGGGTTTCAGTAAATACTGATTTAACGATGGAACGCTTTTGATAACGTCTTAACAGCTTAAACACTTCTGTACCAATGTGTTGTCACATATAAACATTATGTTAGAGTTAATATAAGAATTTATGAAGAACGGATTTTGATTTTAGAATTCGTTTTTTTCTGTTGCTTAAAAAGGAATGAAGTTTTTGAACTATCGGCTCATTTGTAAATTATAGTTTTACAAGGTAGGGCAACAACAAATAAAAAAAGCTCGGAGGAATAAAAATATGAAAAAATTAGGAAATCTATACTTTTTCTGTGGAAAAATGGGGGCAGGGAAATCAACTAAATCAAAACAATTGGCTATAGAAAAACATGCGGTACTGTTATCTGAGGACGAATGGCTGTCATCTCTTTATCCCAATCAGATCAATTCATTTGAGGACTATCTAAAATTTTCAGCACAGCTCAAGCCGATATTGAAAAAGCATGTCCAAAATATATTAAGTGTTGGTACGGATGTAGTGATGGATTTTCCAGGTAACACGCAAAAACAGCGAAAGTGGTTTTTGGATATCGCGTCAGAGGTCAATGCAAATCATCAACTAATTTTTCTTAATTTAAATAACGAGCAATGCTTACGTCAAATTGCACAAAGACGTAACGAACAGCCTGAAAGAGCAGTTTTTGATACGGAAGCGACGTTTATACAAGTGACAAAATTTTTTGAAGCGCCAGAAGCATCCGAGGGTTTAAAAATTTTAGAGGTTAGTGAAAAAGAATAACATCGACTTTAAAATCGAGTATCGTAAGCATGTATTGCATTTTAATCGCTCCCAGACTTTCTGAATTATTAAAAAATGTAATTATACACATTTCAGCCTAATTACCGATAGCATATTAAGTGATTATCATTTATGGTTAATAGGTCGTAAAAGAGACTATCAGGTATATCCTGCAAATATATGAAATGATAGGTGAAAAGTATGAATTATCAAGTTTTATTGTATTACCATTACACGAAGATTGAAGATCCAGCTGAATTTTCTACAACGCATTTAGCAATGTGTAATGAAATCGGTTTAAAAGGTCGTATTTTAGTAGCAAATGAGGGCATTAACGGTACTGTTTCAGGTACGATTGAGCAAACAGAACAATACATGGCAAATATGCAAGCTGATGCTTTATTTGAGGGCATAGTCTTCAAAATAGATGCGGCAGATGGCCATGCATTCAAAAAAATGCACGTACGCCCACGTCCTGAGTTAGTAAACTTAGGCTTAGAGGAAGACGTTAACCCACATGAATTAACAGGTCGCTACCTGTCACCAGAACAATTCCTTGCTGAAATGCAAGATGAAAATACAGTAGTATTAGATGTACGTAACACGTATGAATACGATGTCGGCCATTTTCGTGGCGCGATTCGACCAGATGTAGAAAACTTCCGTGACACACCAGAATGGGTACGTGAAAATCGTGAGCTTTTCGAAGGGAAAAATGTTTTAACATATTGCACGGGTGGAATTCGTTGTGAGAAGTTTTCAGGATGGATGAAACGTGAAGGCTTTGGTAATGTCGGTCAATTACATGGCGGTGTTGCAACATACGGAAAAGACCCTGTTGCGAAAGGTCAATTATGGGACGGTCAAATGTACGTCTTTGATGAGCGTTTAACAGTGCCAATCAATCAAGTAGAGCATGTAATTATCGGTCGTGATCATTATGACGGTGAACCTTGTGAACGTTACATTAACTGTGCAAACCCTGAATGTAACAAGCAAATCATCGCATCTGAAGAAAATGAAGCAAAGCATTTAGGTGGCTGTACAATCGAATGTACGAAGCATGAGCGTAATCGCTACATCGTGCGTCACAATTTAACAGAAGAGCAAGTAGCTCAAGCAATTAAGGCGTTACAAGCATAAGCACAAACATTTGTCTAACCATTATAAACATCATTATAGAGGTACTTAAAACACCTTCTGTAAGTGTTCAAACTATCCATTACAAAATGGACTAGTCTGCTCGCTTACATGAGGTGTTTTTTCTTTTGCAAGAATAAGTAAATAGCTAAAGCATAGGGAGGAATAGAACTGAAGCTGTTTAAAGTAAATAGTCACAGGGTATTCAAACAATGTAACAGGATTTGGTGAGTGTAAGCTCACAAAGTGTTTTCGATTTTTTTATGACAATTTAAAAATTATACAAAATAGGAGATGATAATTGATGGGAAACCCACATCTAACAGACCCACGTAAGAAATTTCAAACGAGAAAATTCCCGGATCAAGAACAGAACACTCCAGCGCTACAAAATGAAATGAGACCCAAACCTGACTGTGGAGAAGAATCATATAAAGGATACAATCGGTTAGAAGGGCGTAATGCCTTAATTACTGGAGGCGATTCTGGTATTGGTCGTGCCGCCGCCATTGCCTATGCACGTGAAGGAGCTAATGTAGCCATCCAATTCTTCCCTGGCGAAGAGGAAGATGCTAACGAAGTCAAAGAATACATTGAAAAAGCAGGTAGAAAAGCCTTACTGCTACCATATGACTTGCGAGAAGATGGCTCAGCGACAGAGATTGTTACAAAAACAGTGGAAGCTTTTGGCGGATTGGACACGCTTGTATTGAATGCTGCGCAACAAATCGCACAGCCTTCCCTAAGTGATTTAACAATCAAACAAGTGCAAGACACTTTCAAAGTAAACATCATCAGCATGTTTGAGACCGTAAAAGCTGCTGAAGAACATTTGGAACCTGGAAGTGCGATTATTACCACCACCTCAGTTCAATCTTTCGATCCGTCCCCATCTTTAATGGATTATGCCGCTACAAAAGGTGCGATAAGCAACTTTATGGTATCGCTATCCACATACTTTGCTTCTAAGGGTGTGCGCGTCAATGGTGTCGCGCCAGGACCAATATGGACGCCATTGCAATTAGATAATGGACAATTGCAAGGACAAATTCCTGAATTTGGGCAAAATACGCCACTCGGTCGTGCAGGACAACCAGTGGAGCTTGCGCCGGTATATGTTCTTCTAGCTTCTGATGAAGGAAGTTATATTACCGGTCAGATTTATGGGGTGACAGGTGGCAAGCCGATAGACTTGTAATGTTAATCACTACGCTCTCTACAGTTGGTGATTTGTGTCTCACGTAACCTCTACTGTTATGATCCGTAAAAGTTAAAAAAGAACACAGCTTGGTATGTTTCATAACCAAGCTGTGTTCTTTTTATAATTCAAATTTTACTGCAACTTGTTTTTTATTTACATCCTATTCGTACGATATAGTATCAATGCTATAATTTGGATATTGAAGTGAGGAGGTTTTACTATTGATTATGATTAGAGAAAAAGTTGAAGGGAAACGATACCAACATCTTATTGAGTTTCTTGCAACGAGATGTAACCGTTTTGCGTTTGTAGAGAACAGACAATTAATGGATGATGAAAAACTGAGGCTAGCCTTTGTCGATGAAATAATGGCAGAAATAAAAGACCAAATTATCGACAGGAAAATTCAACGACAGTGGGAGACAACAATACTTGGTGAAAGTACAGCATTTGTTTTTTATTTTCATTTAAATAACGTTACGACACAATTTTTAAAGGAGCGAAGCAACTCACTTTTTGGTTGGATTACTCCAAAATTACCAGAGGATTTGATGTTTTATCAAGATGATCAATGTTTACTAGCAGCATGTTCGCATGAAGGTTTTTTTATCGTTGATGAAAATCTATGGAATAGTTTTAATGATGCATGAACAAAAAGCCGTGTATGTATTGAATTTTAATTTGAAATAGTATAAGATTTACAAAATTACATATAAAAAGCTATGAAAAGAAGAGTAAATATACGTACTATCTACAGAGACCTCTGGAAGCTGAAAAGGAGGGATAGGAAATATGTTGAAACAAGCCTCGGAGCTGTGCATTGGATTTGTTTGTTAAAGCAATGATGATGCAACGTATTCTCACGTTAACGAGATAGAGTATCGCAGGTGTTTTATTTCACAATGCCGTACTCGATAAGACTTCTACAGCGATGTAGAAATGAACTGGGGTGGCACCGCGATATGACTCGCCCCCAAGATGAAAATCTTGGGGGTGAGTTTTTTTATTTTGTTTGACTAAAAATAAAAATGGAGTGGTGAAGATGTCCAGATGGAAATATCCTTTAATCCTTTTAGGGGGAATAGGCATTTCAAATGTCGGTGCATGGGTGTACCTAATCGCACTAAATTTAATTATATTGAATGAAACAGGTTCTCCACTTGCAATTGCTATTTTATATATATTAGGTCCCATTGCAACAATATGTTCGAATGCTTGGGCAGGTAGTTTAATTGATCGGATAAATACAAGACGACTTATGATGTGTTTAGATATTTTTCGAGCAATTTGTATTGCGTTAATTCCGTTTTTACCTTCATTTATTTATGTTTATGTACTAGCTTTTATCATTAATATGGGCAGTGCTATTTTTCAGCCTACTTCTATGGTGTATATGACAAAACTTATACCAGAAAACGATCGGCAACGTTTTAATGCGCTACGTAGTTTTATTAACTCATGTGGTTCACTAATTGGCCCTGTCATCGCTGGAATCTTGTTTTGGATGGGGACTCCTTATACGGCCATTCATATTAATGCAGTGGCTTTATTTTTTTCAGCATTCATAATTATGATGCTACCGAATGTTGATACAAGACTCAACGAGACAGAGGCGCAAAGATTTACATGGGACTTGATAAAAAAAGATTTTCGCATGGTATATCATTTTAGTAAGAACGATACCTATATCACAAAAATATATTTAATATTTAGTGGGACTACGATATTTATGACTGCGATTGATTCCCTTGAGGCAGCGTTTGCTAAAGGCATCCTTTCCATATCAGACACCAATTATGGCTTTTTATTAAGTATCTTTGGAGCGGGTATTATAATAGGATCAATTATTAACTCAGTATTTTCAAAACAACTTGCAGTGAATTTATTAATTGGTATGGGGACTATTTTTACCTCAATAGGTTATGTCGTCCTTTATAGTTCGAGTGGCTTTATGAGTGCAGCAACAGGGGTATTTATAATAGGGTTTGCAGTTACATTTGCAAATACAGGATTTTTGACGTTTTACCAAAATCATGTTCCTGTGAAGATGATGGGGAGATTTGGCAGCATCTTTAGTGTCATTGAAGCGGGTTGCATTGTAGCTTTAACAATTGTAATAGGGTTAGCTGCTGAATGGACTGCCATCCGTCCTGTTGGATTAATGGGGTCATTTGCCTTTTTATTATTAGGTTTATTGGCATTGAAAGCTGTAACAGGTGCAAAAAGGCAGAAGTATTTTAAAAAAGAGTTTCTACTTTAAACAATTAGTGACACACAAATAGGAGGCGGAAAAATGAAATACATTGAATCAGATAATGTGACTAAACAGGAAAAAGAATATATTTTTCAAGAACTATTAAAATACAATCTTGAAAGTATTGAAGAAAAGCTAATAAGAGATATTGGTCTATTTGTAGAAGATGAAGAGGGGAAAAGGGTTGCGGGTTTGATTGGGGATACACATGGAAATTGGTTGGAAGTTGAGTATTTATGGGTAAGTGAAGAACTTCGTGGACAGCATATTGGTACCGAATTGATGATGAAAGCTGAGAAGATTGCTATGAACAGAGGATGCAAATATGCTTTCCTAAATACGTTTAGTTTTCAAGCACCCGATTTTTATATCAAGCTAGGCTATCAAGAAGAATTTGTCCTCAATCATTATCCGCTAACGGGGAAGCGATATTATTACACAAAAACGCTTTAAGATTTACTAAGCTACATTATTCATGGGAGTATGGATACTTGTCAAACAACTATTTTAATAAAAAGGTATATATGGTAATATATAGAATATATTGATGATGGATGATTATTTTAAAATCGTCCTTGAAGGATATCGTTCCGAAACTCATATTAGTAATACGATGGTAGATCAATTACCCTTATTTATAAAAGCAACTCTTATGGAGAATATTCTAGATAGATTTGAAATAATGCAGAATAATGGCGAAGAGCGGGAGTGTGATGAGGGGCTGTCATATCTCATAAAATGCTTGGAAGATGATATCCCGTATAAGGGGTTTTTCAATGAAATCTATTCGTGTGAAGAACCCTTTGAGTATGAAAAACAACGCATTTAAACATTGTGTAGTAGCCTTTGATGTCAATATGTAAGGAAAAAAGGACTCGATTCCACTAAAGGGGAATCGAGTCTATATTATTAATGGCTAAGTTTATTTATTCAATTCCTTATATAATACATATTTTAAAGCAGAAATTTCTTCTTCAGATAGTTTTCCTTCAATTTCAGATAATACTTCATCCTTACTAATAGATCCGTTTTGCACTTGTTCCTGAATTTCAAGTATACGATTAATGCCTACTTTTTTTATTAACACACGTGTCGCCTCTTCCTTAGTTTGGAAGGGGAGAGTTTCTGGATTTGTAGTTGCTGCTTCACTTACAATTTCTTGAACCATCGAATCATTCTCGATATACGATTTTACTTCTTCTAAATTTGCATCATCTAAATTAGATTCCACTTTTTCGATTATTTTTTCGGAAGCGATATTTGTCCCAAAATGCCACACAGCATAGCCAGCTGCTCCGAGTAAAACAAGCATTATCGCGGTAATTGTTAAAAACTTTTTCATTCACTCACTCCTGACACTTTGAATATAGCACAACTTTTCAAAAACCACGAAGAAAAGCTGCTATTATTAATTACAATTATGTGGGAACCAAAACAGATCAATTTGCATCTTTATAGATAGATATATAGTTTTTTTCTGAAAAAAATTACATAACCATTCAATGAACATTTACTTTAAAATATTTTAGTTTCATGTACTTCACTTTCAGAAAGGGAGAATTATTATACTCATTTTATTTGGTATCTTAATTGCATTTATTACTATTCTTTTATTTTTCATTTTCTGTACGAATGTCATAATTTCCGTCATTAAAAAGAAACCCTTTCCTAAAAAAATGCTGATGGCAATGCTATGTGGGATGGCTTTAGTATCTACAATCTATCTATATGAAACATATTTTTTTACATTTAATGATATAGATCGAGAATTCGTCCAAAAGGGACCTGGCCCTGTCGTATCCCCAACAGAAAAGTATACTGCCAATGCTTATTACGAGCCATATGGTGGTGCAGCAGGTGGAGTGAATGTCTGGGTAGAAATTAAAAACAATAGTGAGAACAATAATGTACATACAATTTATTATAGTGATGCAAAAAGTAATTTTTCTATGAAATGGCTTGATGAGGATATCTTGTCTATTATAAATGATGACCCAGATTTTCCAAATTCAAATCGAAGTATTAAATTAAAAGTAGGTAAAGAGATTTATCACGAAAATGGATTGGCTTGTAAAAGTTTGTTAATGAAAGGCGATTATGACACTTGTTATCAAGATTAATATCCCCTAAACAACCTGCAAGAGCCATAATCGAAAAAGTGTGTTGAACGATAATGTCTTTCGGAAATAAATAGTAGAAAGGGAAGAAGCAGAAAATAAAGCTTTCTTCCCTTTTTAATTTCATTATTTAGTAGCTAATTGTGACGCTAATTGCTGTGCTTCAGTTGCAGCATTTTTTAAAGAAACAATTGGAATTAAAGATTTAGCAGAGTTTCAAGGATTATCAGAAACCTATTTTTCGAAAGTTTTCAGTAAATTATCAAAGGCTGGCATTGTAATTTCGGTTCCTGGTGTGAATGGGGGTTATAAACTGGCTAAGGAACCAACTAATATTTCTTTTTGGGATGTCATTCGAGCAGTCGAAGGTATTAAGCCAATTTTTCAATGCAAAAATATCTTAAAAAATAATGTGATGTATCAAGACGATGAGAAATGCCAATCGTGTACAACTAACTCTACTTGTACAATTAACATGGTTATGTTAGAAGCAGAAAATCAAATGAGATTGTTTCTTCAAAAAAAGACACTTGATTGGTTGAATCAGGAACTCGATTCAGCGTTATCGGAAAAAATGAGAGAAGATTCAAGGAAATATTTTATTAAAAGAGGTACTAGTATTTAAGGTGTTTCTTATCGGTCTATTGGGTATAAAGCACTTTGTATTTGCCAATAAATAAATGTTTTATAAAACTTGTTAATGCTATTAAAGCTATTGAGAAATACTATTTAAATTGCAAAAAAATCGCAAATAGTGTTGACACTTATATAATATTTTCATATAATAGTCCTAATTTTATAAGCAAACACTCACGAGTTCGTGAGTGGCGGAATTTTGTAGAGTTTTAGCTCTGTTTCATTCGCTCGTCGTCTATTTATAGTCGACGAGATTTTTTATTTTTTGGAGGGGTTTTTTTGCAAAAATTGAAGTTTTCTTTAGTCGTTTTATTAGGTGCCTGTAGCTATGGGGTCCTATCTTCTATTCTAAAAGTTGGATTTTCAAATGGCTTTACCTTTCCTGAACTTTTAGGTGGACAATATGTATTTGGCTGGTTTGGACTATTATTGCTCGTTATTATTTTTTCTCGTCATAAAGTATCTTTGAAAAATATACTATCGCTGTTAGCGGTTGGGATCACAATGAGTTTAACAAGCATTTTTTACGGGTTTTCTGTAAAAGAACTACCCGCCTCTATTGCGATTGTGTTGTTATTTCAATTCACATGGATGGGCGTTCTCATTGAAGCAATTGCAAATAAAACTGTTCCAAGTCGTGAAAAGGTAATTTCAATTATCATTTTATTTGTAGGAACATTGTTTGCTGGAGGTATATTTGAAGGTTTAGGACAGCAATTATCGATGAAAGGTATACTCTTTGGATTACTAGCAGCTATAACCTTTTCACTCTATATTTTTGCAAGTGGACGAGTTTCCACCGAAGTACCAATTTATTCAAAAAGCTTTCTTATGACAACGAGTGCAACTCTTTTTGTTTGTTTAGTTTTCCCACCGACATACTTGATTGATGGTACACTGCAGGCAGGATTATGGAAATATGCATTAATACTTGGTTTTTTTGGTGTTGTTATACCTGTCATTTGTTTTTCTGTTGGTATACCAAAAGTAGGGACAGGCCTTGGAACCATTTTAGGAGCTGTCGAACTACCAACAGCGGTTATCGCTTCTATTACACTTGTTCATGAAGTCGTTTCTCCTTTGCGATGGTTTGGAATTGTGTGTATTTTATTAGGGATTTTTATACCGCAAATATTAGAAGTACGGAAAGAGAAGAGACTAACCCGTTTTGACTATGAAACGACAAAGGTTTAAAGTATTCTCTAAAACACCCTAGTATAACCTGTTAAATTAGACTGATAATAAGTTGAACAAATCTTTCATACTATTAAATTTAAAAATCCTCTCATCTCTATATCATTTCAGATGAGAGGATTTTTTATAAGGTTCTTTCTATTTAGGTCAAGATAAAGATTGCGAAAAAATATACTGTCAATGCGATTTAGTTCGAAATGCTATAATTTAATTAATTATTTTACTAGTAAGGAGCATTATTCTATGAAAGCAAAATATATTAAATTTAGCGAATTTGGCTGTCCCAAAGATGTATTGAACATTGACTATAAAACAATTGAACCACCAATTAATAATGAAGTTCTTGTACGAATGCTTGCCCGTCCTATCAATCCTTCTGATTTAATTCCAATTAGAGGGTCGTATGCTCATCGCATATCATTACCTAGCATTCCTGGTTATGAAGGAGTTGGGATTGTTGAAGATGTAGGTTCAATTGTTTCAAAGAATCTTATTGGTAAACGAGTTTTACCTTTACGAGGGGAAGGGACATGGCAAGAATTTGTAAAGACATCAGCAGATTTTGTCGTTTCTTTACCGAATTCAATTGATGATTTTACAGCTGCCCAACTGTATATTAATCCAGTTACTGCATGGGTAGTTTGTACGGAAGTGTTAAAATTAAAACCAGATGATGTTTTATTAGTGAATGCAGGTGGTTCTGCTATTGGACATATTTTTGCTCAATTATCAAAGATTATAGGCTTTCAATTAATTGCTGTGACAAGAAGTAATAAATATACAGATGAATTACTTCAACTTGGCGCGTCTTATGTTATAGATACCTCTAAAAGTGCTTTAATTAATACTGTTATGGAATTAACAAACGGAAGGGGGGCAGATGCCGCAATTGATTCAATTGGTGGTGCGGATGGTAATGATTTAGCTTTTAGTGTTCGTCCAAATGGACAGTTTTTAACCATTGGGCTTTTATCAGGGATACAAGTAAACTGGGCAGCTATAGTAAATCAAGCGAAAGTGAAAGCAAATATGTTTCATTTACGGCATTGGAATAAAAGTGTCTCAACAAGTAAGTGGCAAGAAACTTTTAATCATTTAATAAAGCTAATCGATGAAAAAAAATTACGTTTAATGACCGTCGATTCGACGTATGACTTATCAGAGTTAAACAAGGCAATAGATGCAGTAGAATCTTCTAAAAAAGCTAATGGAAAAATATTTTTAACAAGCTACTGATGATGTAATGCCTGTTCAACATCCCCGTTTAATTGATTTATTAGTATAGGTGCTACGTTTGCAAAGATTTATATACATAAGCGCTCTTTCAGCGTAAAGAGTGCTTTAATTTACTTTAGGCATTGATTTTTCCAATGCTAATTTAACAAAATCGAGATAAATGAGAAGCTCTTCTGGCAAAAAGACATCATTTCGTTTCACATATCCAACTTGAATGAGCTGACTTTCTTCTAATGGAATCGAGAAGATGTTAGGGTTCATGTAATTGTTCACAATGCAACCTGTTCCAAGGTTGTAGCCATTCGTATTAGAGAGCAGGTTATTCATCGTGCCACGATCTGTCACATAGACGAGCTTTTCAATATTGTTAACATGGAGCGTTTCTTCTGCAAAATGTAAAAGCATATCATCCTGCTGATAGCTTAGATAAGGATAGTCGCGTAATTGTTCAAAAGTAATCGTTTCATAATGAGCTAAAGGATGTTCTTTGCGTAAAAAGACGTGCTGCTTCAATGAAGCCAGTGGTGTAAACGTTAATGCTTTTGAGATGAAATGGCGCTCAAAAAAGTGTTTATTTAATTCGCTTACAGATAAAATACCAACAATGCTCCTGCTTGAAGATATGTCATCAATAACGTCAGTGGATTTCCCCTCCCGAACTGCTAGCTCATATTTCCGTTCATTCAAATGCTCCATTAAATTCGCAACAGCCTCTATGGCAAAACTATAATGTTGTGATGAAATGGAAAACTTCGTTAGACCAATTTTTTTGTCTTTATCAAAATGATGCTTAACAGCCTCTGTTTGTTCAAGTAGCATTTTTGCATAAAACAATAATTCCGTTCCTTCTTTTGTAAAAAAAACCCCTTTGTTCGTTCGGTCTAGAATTGTAATTCCTAGCTCAGTCTCCAAATCACGCACTGATTTACTAATACTAGGCTGTGTTATGTAAAGTGCCGAAGCGGCTTTACTAATTGAATTATGTTTGGCTATCTCTACAAGATAGCGAAATTGCTGAAATGTCATTTCCTCACCAACTCTCGATTTTCTTGCTATAACTTTAGTCTATAGCAAGGAGTTAAAAAGTTCAATTTTACCTTGTATATAAAGAGTTTTAATATAAAAGGAGCAATACAAATTGATTGCTTAAGAAAGGAAGAAAAACATGATAAGAGAAGCAATGCCAAATGATTTAATGGACATTTTAAACATTTATAATGATGCAATTGTCCATACGACTGCTGTCTACACGTATAAACCGCAAACTCTTGAAAATAGACAAAGTTGGTATGATCAAAAGATGCAAGAGGGCAATCCAATACTAGTATACGAATTAGAGAAGAAAGTGGTAGGATTTGCGACATTTGGCCCTTTTAGAGCATGGCCAGCTTACAAATATTCGATTGAGCATTCTATTTATGTAGATAAAAATTATAGAAAAAAAGGTATTGGAACGACATTACTTACAGAATTAATTGCGATTGCAACAGAAAGAGAATACATGACATTAATTGCTGGAATTGATGCTCAAAATGAAAAAAGTATTGATATGCATAAAAACTTTGGCTTTGTCTATTCAGGAACTATAAAAAAAGCAGGTTTTAAATTTAATCGTTGGCTTGACTTGGATTTTTACCAATTAGAATTGCAAGGTCCTAAAAATCCTGTAGAAGAATAAATCTGTTTGAAAGTGGGGGAACAAAAGGTGAAGAAGTATTATGGCTTGTTGCTTTTAACTTGTTTATTATGGGCTGGAAGTTTTGTTGTTAGTAAAACGCTCGTTGAACATGCTTCACCTATCACCTTGACGACTTTAAGGTGGTTCATTGCTGTCTTTTGTCTTGTGCCTATTGTATGGTGGAAAGAGAAAAAGATTTTGCCTCCCAAAAATGCAATACTTCCTTTAGCTTTCATGGGGTTAACAGGTGTTGTGCTATTTAATGTTCTACAGTTTTTAGCATTAGAGCGGACTACCGCAACAAATGTTGGCTTAATATCAACATTAAATATGATTTCCATTGCTATTTGTTCAGTAATATTTTTAAAAGAGAAAATAACAATGCTACAATTCTTTGCCATGAGTATCTCCTTTTGTGGCGTCCTACTTGTACTATCTAAAGGGAAAATAGACTACTTACTATCATTAAAGTTTAATACAGGTGATTTATGGATGCTTGCTGCAGTATGTATATGGGGACTATATACGATTTGTAGTAAGTGGGCAATGACTAAAACATCGGCTTTGATGTCTACTTTATACTCAGCTATTTTTGGCCTAATAATGCTTTTACCGATAAGCGTACCAAGATTTACTGTTGCCGATATCAATACTGCTTTCATTTTGGGAATTCTTTATACAGGTGTATTAGCAACGGTATTATGTATGTTATTTTGGAATATGTGTGTTCTCCATTTAGGCTCAACAACATCGGGTGTTTTCTTAAATTTTAATCCAATATTTACTGCCATTTTAGCTTTTCTTCTATTGGGAGAAAATATGAGTTGGTTACAAGGCATAGGTAGTATTATTGCAATAGGTGGATGTTATTTATTTTCATACTTTGCAAAAAAGACTGAAACAACAAATGATGGAATTGTATCACAAATCGGTACAACTTGAATCGTAGCATACGGAACACTTCACTTTAGTAATATGATATTGATATGATAGCATGATTACCATTTAAAAAAGGAGTGCTAAAGTTGAAAGGATATGACGATTTTCTACCAAGGAGCGTATACGATGTTGATAAGGTAGCAGAAATTAAAAAACTGGATAGAGATACACAAATGTCTTTACTGCAGGACCTTCTCGTATTTACGCAGGATATGAACTGGCCAGTTGCACCTGGTGTATTAGAAATTCTATTAACTTTCCCCGAGGAAATTGTCCCCCATGTGCAAGCTGTATTATCGTCAGAGGATGACAATTGGAAGTGGTTTCTTCTCCACTTTCTAGTGATTAAATTGCCTGTAGCGTCAAAAGTTCAATTTAAAGATTATTTATCGAAGGTAGCCGAAAATCCTACAAAAATGGAACGTGCGGAAGAACTGGATGAAATCGCAAAGGAAATTTTAGCAACGCTCAGCTTATATAAATAAGCCTCTTATAGGAGCAGTATATGGGAAGAAGGATTTATCATATTTCAGCAGAACTTATATATCTATTAGAAATAATATTAGATGAGGTGTTCAATTGAATAAGATAAGAACTGAAACAGATAGATTAATTATCCGATTATTAGAAGAGGAAGATTATTCATCTTGGCTTACGCAATATGAAAATCGTCTACCTTCTCAGCATAAATACGATGAAGGTAAAATAGATATGAGCATTTGTACAAAAGAGTGGTTTCGTGATTTAGTGGCTGAACATTTTCAAATGGCTGTTGATGACAAAGTTTATATATTTGGCGTGTTTAGAAAAGACGATAATGCTCATATTGGCTTTGTAGATTTTTCGACAATTATGAGAAGAGAATTTCAATGGGCTAGATTCGGTTACACAATCCATAATCAATTTTGGAAACAAGGTTATGGTAAAGAGGCTGTAAAAGCTGGGATTGGTCTAGCGTTTGAAAAATTAAATTATCATCGAATAGAAGCTCACATTAATATTGATAATGTGGCGTCTATAAAATTGGCAGAAAGTGTTGGTCTGGTTTATGAATGTACAAGGAAAGGTTTCATCTTCGAGAACAATCATTGGACAGATCATCTAGTTTACGTTATAAATGCAAAGTAATTTTATATAAAAAAGAGGTAGTAATTCGTTGAGTTGCCTAGGCAGCTCTTTTTTCATCAACTCAATGAAAATACAGTTGAACAAATTGAGAAATTTAATATGTTGGAGGAACAATCAATGATACGTTTTGAAAGTGACTATGCAGAAGGTGCTCATAAGCAAATACTGAGCCGACTAATTGAAACGAATGAAGAGCAGACACCTGGTTATGGAATGGATGAACATTGCGAAAAAGCTAGAGGGTATATTAGAAAAGCATGTGGCGTTGAAAATGCAGATGTCCACTTCTTAGTTGGTGGAACACAAACGAATACGACAATTATCGCGTCGATTTTGCGTCCACATCAAGGTGCAGTTGCAGCAACTACAGGTCATATTGCAGTACATGAAACAGGCGCGATTGAAGCTACTGGTCATAAAGTACTTACTTTACCGAGTGATGATGGCAAAATTACAGCACAGCAAGTAAAAGAATTATATGATGCACATTGGAATGATGTCACGCATGAGCATATGGTTCAGCCAGGCTTAGTTTACATATCTCATCCTAGCGAGAATGGGACGACTTACAGTAAATCCGAATTGGAGGAATTAAGCAAAGTTTGCCGACAATGTAGTTTGCCGTTAATGATGGATGGAGCTCGATTAGGATATGGTCTTGTGTCCAAAGATAGCGATCTATCCTTAGAAGATATTGCTCAACTTTGTGATGTCTTCTATATTGGTGGAACAAAGGTAGGTGCAATGTTTGGGGAAGCGGTAGTCATTATAAATGAAAACCTTAAAAAAGATTTTCGCTATTTTATTAAGCAAAATGGCGGCATGCTCGCTAAAGGGAGATTGTTAGGAATTCAATTTGAGACGTTATTTGAAGATGGCTTATACTATGAGATTTCTAATCATGCTGTGGAAATGGCAATGATGATACGAGAAGCGTTTGTTGCAGAAGGTTATGTATTAAGATATGATTCCACAACAAATCAACAGTTCCCTATTTTACCGAATGATGTGTTAACTAAATTAGGTACGAAATATTCATTTTCCTTTTGGGAACAGGTCGATGCTACGCAAAGTGTCGTAAGATTTTGTACGAGCTGGGCAACGAAAAAGGCAGATGTTGAAATGCTCATTGAGGATATTAAGAAATTAAAATAATAAATGTGTTTTAAATAAAAAGAATCCATTTAAAATGGATTCTTTTTATTTAGCGAACAGTTTATTTATCTTACATAATAGTTTATAAATATTTTAAAATTTTTGAACGAAATGAAGTATTTTACAGTCTAATGAAGGAAGGAGGCGAAAAGGATGGAATTTGAAATTACACAGCGTGCTATACGTGGCGATCATCAAGCGATACTTTCTCTGATTGAAATGGATGAAGATATTTTATATCGCATGGCTTTTACATACATGAAAAATGAGCAAGACGCCTTAGACGTAATGCAGGAGCTAGTTTATAAGGCACTAAAAAAAATGCATACCGTTCAACAGCTCGAATATGCCAGAACATGGCTCGTGCGCGTCTTAATCAATTGTTGTAAAGATCATTTACGTAAACGCCAACAAACAATTCAAATTGAAGAATATCACTTATTTGAATGGGCCATTTACTCAGATATTGAGAAATTGTTAGAGCAATTAACCTTATCAGAGCAGCAACTCGTCTATATGAAATATTTCCAGCAACTTAAAAACAAAGAAATTGCCGAGCTCAATCAAATTCCTGAGGGTACTGTAAAGTCGAAGCTTCATCACATTCTAAAAAAACTTAGAACCTTCGCAAGAGAAAAGGAGGACTGGTTATGAGTAAACTACCGATTGACGTTCCAAAGGACAAACTTCAACAAATTCGAATGGATACGTTTCGTAAAGTGAAGCGAGAAAAAAGAAAAAAGAAGCGCATTGTTTCGGTTGCCATCGTATTTTTGTGTTGTCTAAGTCTTTTATTTTCTATTCGTGTATCGCCAACAATTGCAAGTCAAATTGCAAAAATACCTGGCTTTCAAGCGATTGTCTCAGCGGTTGCCAGAGATAAAGGGATAAAGGATATTGTGGATAATAATTACTATGAAGAAATCAATGCGACCCAGACAAAAAATGACCTATCGCTTACATTGCAAGGCGTAATTGCAGATCATTCGGGTTTTGTCCTGTACTATGATGCTAATGCTCCGTTTGAATTATTTTTGGAGAAAGTGCAATTGTTCCAGGGAGAGGATGAAATTGAATGCGGTTGTTCCTTCACGCACAATGCAAGTAATCAAACAAACATATCTTCTTCAGTTGAGTTTGGTTTTTCAGAGCCAATCGCCTATACTTCAAAGGATTTTAAAGCTATTTTTCATTTTAATGATAAAGAAAAAGGGAACATTAAAATAACTATACCGTTTTCACTACAAAATGAAATCGCACAGGAAAAAGTTTTTAATGCGAATCGTACTATAGATGTCCAAGGTCAGAAACTTACGATTAAACAAATTCGCCGTACTCCACTAAAATTGGCACTGGATATTGAAGTAGACGAGGAAAATACAATGCAAATATTAGCATTGGAAGATATTGCTGTCATGACGGAAAGTGGTGAGCGTAGAGAAACAGTTAGAAATCGCTCATCAATATACAGAAATAATTCTGATGGAAAATTCACGGTATACTTGCAAAGTAATTATTTCGATGATCCAGAGTCATTGACAGTTATGATTGGCGCTGTACAAGCTGTGCCAAAGGGTGAGGACTTTATTGAAGTTGATTTTGGAACACAGAAAATAATCTCAAAACCAGATTATTTAGATTGGGATATATCTATAGAGCAACAAAGTCTAAAAACTGCTGCAAAGAAATGGGATAATCGCGAGCGCCATATGTTCTTTCAGAATGCTCTAAAAGCAGATGGAACGGTGTTAGAATTTGCAGGGGGCTCATACTCAGATGATGATGAGTATCTATACGCAACGGAGACCTTTAATACTTACGATGGGAAAGCCAAAATATTAATAGACTATTACTTCAATCCTATTGGGGAAAATATTGAATTGAAGATTCCGTTAAAATAAATTACAGATGTTCAAAAGGGTGTTGGTCCTTTTTGAACATCTTTTTTTTGTGGGTTCCCTCAAAGTTGAAAGGTTATAAAGAGGGAAATACTCTTTTAAAGAGAATGTTAACAATAATTAACGTTTTGAAAAGGAGTGGGGAGAAATGTTTCACCCAAAAGATGTTTTATCTGATCAGTTATTAGCGAATGCAAACGATCCAAGTTGGTACGTCCCATTTACAGAGTCGATTAAAAATCTGACAGAAGAAGAAGCTTCCTGGAAGGTAAATGATGAGAGCAATAGTATTGCTGAAATAGTACAACATTTGCTCTATTGGAATGAGACATGGCAAACGAGATATAAAGAAACGAGTATACATGCAGTTCAGGCGGTAGAAAGTAATGACAGTACGTTTACTATTCCAAAAAATAAAACATTTTCAGAACTGCAACAACAACTTTTAGAAGTGCTATTACATTGGCAAGAATTATTAACGGAACAGCAACTAGAAAGCCAAGTTCAGGGCTACTTTAATGCAAACTGGTGGCAAGTAGTGGGGAATGTAACGACACATAACGCCTATCATATTGGGCAAATTGTTTATATTCGGAAGATACAGAAGAGCTGGCAGCGATAAGTAAATCGCCGATAAAGCAGGGGAAATCGCCGATAAAAGTTCATGAATCGCCGATAAGGCAGGGGGAATCCCCGATAAATCAGGGAAAATCGCCGGTAAACTTGATGAAATCGCCGATAGAAGCCTATGAATCGCCGGTAACCTCATGGAAAACGCCGATAGAAATCCGTGAAGAGATTCAGATTCAATATTATTGCATTGCTTGGTTTTGATATCATTTAAAAGAGAAAATGAGCTTTTGGAAGGAACGTAGGAAGATGGATATTCGCAATAAAAAAATATGGATTTTGTTGATAGTAGTTGTGATTTGGCTAATATGGTTTTACACTAGACCACTAATTACTTTTAATGAGGCTGTACCAGCATTGGATATTGCGAGCATCAATAATCTTTTGATTTCAGATATGAGAGAGTCGTTTTATATTGAGCAAAAGGAAACAGAACAATTTATCTCGATACTAAATAGCCTCTTTATGAAAAAAAAAAATAATTCCTAATAGACCGGCTTTTAATGAGGATGCTTATATTTATTTTTATTCCAAAAATTCAGAAGTATCCTATACAATAATCTTAGATTATAAAAGAAAAATCATAGGAATTATCGAGAGGCCAAAGATGTTGAAGCAATATATTCTTGAGGATAGTTCTGAGCTATTTGCGTTTGTTAAAAGTTATTTAAGTAATAATGAGGTAGTCGAATAAAATCGACTACCTCATTATTTTATACTGGGATTCGATTACCTTTTTCATCGTAAAAGGCGTGGATTTTACCTACTCCTGTTGCACCTTTGAAAAGCTGCTGTTGTGTTGCCCAGTCACTCGCTTCTAAAAAGACTAACTCAACATCGAATGTTTCACTATAGCCTATAGCGGTATGAATTAACTCATTCACTCTCAAAGCGTTGCACCGCATTATTAAGTGCTTTAAGGCCTTGAATCATACCATTTCGGTGTGATTGGGACGGGCTTGAAGCCAGGAAACTAATAACACCTAATGCAACCCCTACTGTAACCCCTACTGTAACCCAAATAACAACCTATAAGTGAAATTTAGTTTGACCGAAAGGGAGATTATTTAGAGTTTTCTATATGGTCGAAAGTACAATCAATTATTAATATTAAAAGTTGCTAAAATACAGGTAAAGACCCCTTTATATATACAAAGGAGGTATAAATATGGATCAATCAATATTAATAAATTTCATTAGTAATGTTGGTTTTCCAATAGTGGCATTTCTATTGGTCTTTTGGAAATTTGATAAGTCTTTAGCGTTATTGACTGAAGCGGTCAATAACAACACCCAAGCTGTACAGTTATTATTGCAAAAAGAAAAGAGGGAGGGGGGCGAACATAAAAATTGATGGTATATGTAGTCGATAAATCTCTATGATTCGAAAAAAATTATAAAAGGTCTGAGGTGATAGTGGTGGATGGCAGATTTGAACAAGAAGTGATAGAACTGTTGACACCAAAAATTAAATCAGTGTTAAGACAAACAGATTGGCAAAATCGAAAGGATTTGGAGCAAGAACTGATTTTAATGGTGCTTTCAACGATAAAAAGAAAGGAAATTAAACAACTTCCTTCCTTTTTTGAACTTATGGATAAAGAGAAAGATACACAAATAGAAAAGTAGAATTGGTGATGGAGAGGGTATGTTTTGATAAAAAATCGAAACATCCTTTTTTCTATTGATAGAGAAAAAGGATGAATTTACAAGAATTTTAAGCTAAATAGAGTGAAAATATATAGAATTTGATATAATTTTAAAAAATAAAATGAGGAGGTACTCTATGCGGAAACGTAGAATTTTCTTAATCATTGCTGTCGGTGTAATCAGTGTAGTTTTAATGGGATTGGATGTATATGAAAATAAAAAAAGAGATGCTGCTCTTAAGGCTGAGGCTGAAAAAATTTATACTGTTTCAGATATAATGAAAGATGCGAACTTCAGTGATGAAAATGCAACTTTGTATATTGGAGCAGTGGTTGCAACTTTACAAGAACCTTTTAATACAATCAAAGTAGAAAATCCAGTTCAGAAAAAGAGAATCATCGATGAATTGAATAACCTACAACTTAAACAGATTAAAGGTTTCACGTCATTAGAAAAAACTGCGTATCTTATAGATATTAAATTGAATAAAAATTATACATTGTATGTATTTGAAAATGAAAAACAAATTCGATTTCTAGATTTTGATGATTCAACTGGAAGTGAAAGTGAATATCTTTATTACTATACCATCCTTAATGGAGATGATTTTTTTAATGCTTTAAAGAATCTAACTCAAACATAAAAACCTGCCAATTATAGGCAGGTTTTTATGTTGTGAAATTAAGTAAATTATTCTTCTGCAGCAACAATGTATTTTAAAACCGTTCTGCCAGTATGAAGGTTAAAGGCTACATAATAAGTTATTTTAAGTGTCAGATTCTTAGATCCGCTATTAAGTGCCTTTCTATGAATAGCGCTCATTTGTCTAGCTCCATCTCTTGCCCTACTAATAAGGTCTTCTTTTACACCATTCATTCCATCTGAATAGATTAAGGCGGTACGATTGGCTACTGTTTTAGCAGAAGCCTCGCCAAAGACGATATTTAAAACTTCTGAACTTGTAAGATAGTAAGCATCTGCCATTACATGCTCTGGGTATTTAGTTTCTAAATGTGATACCCCAGTAAGTAATGCATGCTCCATTTTTAATAAAGTTGCTGGCGTTACAGTAATTGTTGTTGTAGCACCTCGTCGAGAACTAATTATAGCCATAATGTAATTCCTCCTTAAATTTTCTAATATAAAAGTGTTTAGGTTGGCCAACCTAACACTTTTAAAAGGGGAGTTTAAGGTGATTTATCAACCGTCTTGATAAATTTTTTGCAACTTAATTAGTATTGAAATCTCTTCTATTTGCAGATTCATACTCTTTTCTTATTTTGCGTAATGCGTGATTTTTAACCTTATTAATAGCTTGTTTGGAAACACCAAGCTCTAAAGCTAGTTCTTCTTCAGTCCTATCCTTTACAAAAAGTAAGTATAGAATCTCTTTTTGCTTTGCGCTTAATGTGGAAACAATTTCGTATAGCTGTTTATCTTCAAAAATCATTTCTAATTCACTAGATTCAACAGGTGTATTGAATTCAGAATCATAATAGTTTCTTTCATCTGCGATTAAATCAAGTAATTTGCCC
This sequence comes from Lysinibacillus sp. JNUCC-52, assembly GCF_015999545.1. Taxonomy (NCBI): domain Bacteria; kingdom Bacillati; phylum Bacillota; class Bacilli; order Caryophanales; family Bacillaceae; genus Lysinibacillus; species Lysinibacillus sp. JNUCC-52. The sequence goes on along the minus strand of NZ_CP065546.1, from coordinate 1,439,867 downwards.
CCTCCGTCATCGATGTGTTTATCTAATATCAATTGATTCAATTTATTGTTATGACGAATTTTTTTATCAAATTTTTGAGACTCAAAAGTTAAAGTTTTTGAAAAATAACTAAGCAGCTGAATCTTTCTACCATGGATTTGAAATATTTTTTCAATCATTTCTTTCTTGTAAGTAGTAGGCTTTTCTAAATAACTTTGATACAGCTGATTTATTTCAGGGTTTTTTAAAAAGTTTTTAAGTAACTGATTTTGAATCAAAAAAACCAACTCCTTTATGCTTCATGGAATGGGGACCTAAAGAAAATTAGATCTATTTCTACATGATTTTTTATTTATATAAAGGACTTTTCTTAAATCAAAATCAACTTATACATTTGATTAAATTTGTTAGGGAATTTTTGATTAATTTAGAAGGAAAAATCTTTTTTTTTAGTAGGAGATTAAGGGGAAATGATAATTTTATTACTTAATAAATAGAAGAACTTATATGCGGATACATATTATTTTCAGGATAGTTAGTACAGTATTGGTTGGAATCTGATTTTAGTAAATAATTTTTTTATTAGGTTGTTAAAAAATTATAGTTAATCCCTTTATGGTGTGTTAGCAGCTAACTGAAAAACTATAATAATGGAGGTTGTACTATGTCTTTCACAACAACTGAATACGTTAGAACGATTACAGTCTCAAAGTCTACATTAGAAAATATGATAATTGCTCAAAATAATACTGTTAGGTATTGGAGAGGTCAGCTTAATTCAGCAAATTTCAGATCTGGCATCATTGGTTTAGGTGCAACAGCTTTAGGCTTTGTATTTAAATCAACAGTAACAGGAGTGATTCTTGCAGTTCTTTCGGGAGCTTTGACGTCAGCCACTACATCATATAGAGAATCGGTTGCTTCGACTGCTTCATCAGGTTTAGATTACATTATTGAACTTTTTTCAATAATGAAAAATAACTCTAACTACACATCTGTAGAAGTTGTACTACCTTATTTAGAATTCCGAAAAACAGCGACAGGTGAAGTGTCAACACTTATATCTGGTAAGGGTTCTGTTGTTAAATGGAATACCATTGGGGGAAGTATCCCGGGTTAATGTATAATGGAAAATCGAATTGATATTAAAATTATTGTGACCTTTGGTTTTTAATAAATATTTGTTCATTTCAAAAACAGCACCACCGATTAGATAATCGGAGATGCTGTTTTTGAGTTTTAATGCATTATTAAATGTAATAATGCATTAAATACTTGGTTATCAACAACTTGATATGTTTCTTCTAGCTTTCCATCAATGAACAAAGAACCGTCATTTGAAAGATATAATTTAAATGCACCGCCACTACCGCTAAGTGAAACTATATAATCAATAGCTCTGGTTTCTGAGCGTTTTTGAACACACTCTAATTCAATTGTTTTTAGAGTGGATAAAATAGTAGTTAAACTTTCCTCGTTTAAATCGCGTATTGTTTCATTAGCAGCATCAACAACAAAACCTGAATTGACTTTATTGAAATCAATCTCTGTCAATAGGTCCTTAGCTAGTGATGTAGTTTTAAAAAAATTCATTGTGTAGAAAGATAAAAAAACAATGCAAACAAGTGAAAAGATGGATAAACGTAATTGCTTACTTGTCATTTTTAAACCTCCTATAGACTAGTATACTTAACATTAATTTTAGCAAAGTGAAAAAATTATTGTTAATAATTTCTCGCTATTTTTGCTAGAAACCTATGAATCGTCACTAAAATCAAAGAAACCGCCATAAAACCGGAGGAAAACGCCACTAAAAACCTATGAATCTCCACTAAGACTTCGGAAGGAAGGCCCTCAAAGCGAACTTCAACAGAAATGAAAAAATGTTCTATTGATTGCAGTCAATAGAACACCTTCATTACACTTCTTCATTAAAATAGATCTTATAATATTTGCGATTCGTTTCCTCATCATAGCCAACTTCAATTAGCTCATCCATTTGCTCAATATCACGGACGTTCACCTGAATTTCTATTGCGGAATCCAGTTTGATTTTCCGTTTATAGCTTTTTTCAGCCTTTGCAATAGCACTTTCAGAAATCACTGTTTCGTAGGGCTTGACTGAATTGACGATAATATCTTTTTGCGTTGAATCAACTGCTTCAAATACAGTTTCAATATAGTCGTTTACTTCAAATTCTTCTTCACTACGGAAATAATCGAGCGTTTTGTTTAAAAGACCCAACTTTTCGGGATTGGTATAACTCTCTTCTTTTAAAATATACTTTTTACATTCAGTTAATGCTAAGTTTGTTTTATGATAATGCTCATCAGCTACTTTCACTTTTAAAAAACGCTCTTGCCAGTAAACGACATCTTCTTTCTTTTTCGTTTTCATAAAGACAACTGGCGCTTCATCCGCCCCCATATCTACAATGACGGCCATATTATTGATTTTCTTTACATTAATGCCGTCAATGCCATTGACAGTCATTTTATTTTGTTCATTTTTCACATCTAAAAACATTTCTTTTTCTTCAATTTTCACAATGGCTATGACTTTTTTGGCTTCTGTCGACATCAAACAATTGTCAAATAAGCCGATAAACAACTCACCACTTTTAATATTTGGATGCCCAGATGCACTATGTAAATGCGTGGCAATATGCTTCGACTGTTCAAGGAAACTACCTTCCTCATCAAAAATGGCTTTGACATACGTATATACTTCATTTAAACCAATATTGGATTCATGAAAAAATTCATATTGCTGTTCAAAGTCTAGTTTGTTAAAGGCTAATTGTGTAAATGCTGCTTCTAACATAACCTCTGGCTGCGAAAATGCTTCCTCCCCGAAAACAAGACTCTCACTTACATAATGCATAACATATTGTGCTAACTTACTATCGCTTACCTCTAACATAATTTTCCACCTTTATCTAATTGTCTCGATAATTTACCATAGCACACCCCACGCAAAATTTACATGGATTTTATATGTTGGGAGACCAGGAGTTGGTGAGGTGTAAATAAAGATTCACTTGAGGTGAAGGTGGATTCTATCCATGTGTGTGGTAGAAAGCGGTGAAATCTAGTGTTCACATTCTTAATATATAGATTAAATCGCATAATATTCAGACTTCTATTTAATGTAATGTTAGTGATTTGTTATAATTAAAAGTAGAAAATAAGGTTAATAGGAACGGAGGGTGATGGATATTCGCAATAAAAAAATATGGTTTTTGTTGATAGTAGTTGTGATTTGGCTAATATGGTTTTACACTAGACCACTAATTACTTTTAATGAGGCTGTACCAGCATTGGATATTGCGAGCATCAATAATGTTTTGATTTCAGATATGAGACAATCGCATTATATTGAACAAGAGGAGACAAAACGATTTATCTCAATACTAGATAGCTTCTTGATGAAAAAGAAAATAATTCCTAATAGACCAGCTTTTAATGAGGATACTTATATTTACTTTAAATCAGCAAATTCAGATCAATCCTATACAATAATTTTAGACTATGAAAGAAATATAATTGGAATTATCGAAAGGCCCAAGATGATGAAGCAATACATTTTGGAGGATAGTTCTGAATTTTTCCCGTTTGTTCAAAGTTATATACATAATAATGAGGTAGTCGAATAAATTCGACTACCTCATTATTTTATACAGGGAATCGATTACCTTTTTTATCGTAAAAGGCGTGGATTTTTCCCACTCCTGTTACTCCTTTAGTAAACGTACAATTTAAATTTGAAATGGCTATGCTATAGGTTTGAAAGATTTAGCATAGCCTTTATATGTATTCGATTATAAAAAATATATTTACCAAAAAGGAACTTGGAATTTAAATATAAGTAATTTAAAAGGATTTCAAATTGATAATTTTTGTATTAATATAAACGCAATACTATGAATTGTATGTTGTAATATAAATAGTTTGTACATATGGTCATCAAATTCAATGACTCTGGCATTTTGAAACAAAAAAGTGATTAAAGGGTGTGGAAAAGTTGTTGAGAAATAAATTGATTGCAGCAGCCGTTACACTAGTAATTGGAATATTTATTGTTCCACTATTTATTGGCTACTCATACAGCATATCATTTGGTATTTATGGTATTACATTTACTGGACCTGCAATGCTTGTAGCCGTACTGATATCTATCCTGATTGAACACTATAGTAAAATTAAGAATATAATTGTCATGTATATTAAGCATTTACTTTGTGCATTGACCTATTCTTTAATATTTAGTTTGGTCATGTCTAATAGCAAAGCGATGTTCAACGATAGCATTTATTTAACTGTTTCAATAAGTAGTATATATATAACAATATTTGTGACTTTCGATTATTTGCTGAAAGTTTTTTATAAATGGCGATTAAATAATCACTCTTAATGATTTGTCTAACTAAAACAAACCATAGCCAAACAAGACCGTAAAAACGGTCTTTTTTTGTTGTTTGCCAACTATAATAGGAACATCCAACGTTCAAAATTCACTTATACAGAAAAAGGATAATATTATGTGAATATATAGTTAAGTAGAGTGAAAATATATGAAATTTGTTATAATTTTAAAAAAATAAAAATGAGGAGGAACTCTATGCGGAAACGTACAATTTTCATAGTCATTTTTGTAGTTTTAGTCAGTATTGCTTTAATGGGATTAGATATTTATGAAAATAAAATAAGAGAAGCTGCTCTTAAGGCGGAAGCTGAAAAAGTTTATACTGTGTCGGACATATTTAAGGATGCGGATTTTAGCACGGAAAAAATGAAGCTAGGAATAGGGATTATAAATGGGAATATAGAGGATTATGAAACGGTTTTTATAGAAGACGAAGAACAGCGAAAACAAATTGTCCACCTTGTACAAAACTTACATTTACAAATATCGAACAATATATATATGTTAAGTGATGCCGATTATTGGGTTAAAATAAAATCTAATAAGGATTACTACATTTATATATTCAAAGACGAAAAAGAAATATGTTTTAGTAGCGATACTAGATATTTTAAAATACTAAACAGTGATGAATTTTTTAATACTTTAGAACAAGCTATTCAATAATAACCCCTGCCTATTATAGACTGGGGGTTATTTGCGCTTACGATGAGAAGTGGTATCGAGTAGCGATTACTGAAACAGGGAGCGTCAAAGTAGTGGCCCCTGTCGTTGAGGACTCTTCTTGAAACAAAATCAACTTATACATTTGATTAAATTTTCTTAGGAATTTTCGATAAATTTACTGGAGAAATCGTTTTTTTTAAGAGAGATATTTGGATGAAATTGATATTTTTATAGATGGAATATCCAATGAAAAAAATGTTCTATTTTTAATTGAAAAAACTAAAAAATTCTGATAAATTATTAAAAAATAAATGGAGGGGGTTGAAATAGATGAAAATTTAAGTATCCTATCGTTAGAAAGGGTGGGGCGATTACATATTTCAAATTTGTTATTTTTGAAAGCCTTTGGGAGGAACTTTAGAAGTTTACTAATTAAAACAAGTAAATGAAGAAGGTGTGATATCGATGAATAGCAAATCTAAAAAAACAATACTATTTTCGATGCTTCCTGTGACTTTTGCTGTATCGTACTATCTTATTGGACAACCAAAACCAAAACCCGAGGTTACAAGTGAATTGACTGAGATATTGCCAAATGGTGAAATGAAGGTATCCATTATGGAAAAAGTCGATGAAGAAACAATGAAGTGGCTTGACGAAAAAAAAGCAAATATACAATCACTCATAGCAGAACAAACAGGTTTAAAAGGTGAAGATGTGCTAGTATCGGCAACCTCTGAATCAACTGTAGACGCTACAAAGAATCAAGAAATAGCATGTTCCGTTGTGCTTCGCACGGAGTCAACATTTGATAACCAAATCATTCAAAACGTCGTAGATGGAATCATCAATGTTTTCAAACAAGATTCTGTTGGTGCAACTATTAATAAAGAAAATATTGTAATTACGAATAATAATGATGTCCTCCATTAAAAATACAACTGCTATGTAAGAAAAAGTAAATAACCTTTTGGAAGTAAAGAGGGGCTAATTTGAAAGTACCTCACTATCACAATTGATATGCTCTCAAAATTTTATTTTTTTTATACCTACACCTGGGAGCATATCTTGCTTTATTGGGTGCTTTTTTTATGTATTAATGCCTTTAATACTAAAGGAACATTATTGACATATTATCAACCTTAATTAAAAATTTTATTTCGAGAATGATAGATTCTATAAACCACATAAACTATGGAATTTAATAACAACAAGATAATCATCTGTATTGTTATTGTAATAACAACAAATAACACATCTGCAAATAATACAATTTCGCCAGGTGGCAATTCTTGAGCAGGAGTTGATAGAACGGTAATAAACGTAATAATAATCGAACTAAAGAACGCAGCATAAGCAAAAAGGACGTGTTGATAAAACTGTAGTCTAAATTTGCTAAACCAAAAAATTATATTAATCAGCACTAAAGTAAAAGGGAAAAATAAAAATTGATAAATCATCATATTTATTGAGTCTTCTAGAAGTGTCCAATAAAAAATTTGGGCTAAAGATATAATGATAATATTTATTGACGCTACAATGAATGAACTATTGCTGTTATGCATTACGCCACCCCATAACTACTTTTTTATCAATTTTAAATACATAGATCTTTGTTTGTAAATTGAAAAGAAACGAGGCAAAACTGTTTTATTTATCTTGGAAAATAGTAAATAAGAGAAGAAAATGAAACGTAAATATGTACCTTGATAGCGCCTTTAATGAGGTGCTTTGTCTACTCCCAAAGCAATTAAAAAATAATATTGACGAAAAAAAAAGAATAGACTACTATATCATTAAATGAAAATGATTATCATTATCATATAAAAAGAACATAAGGAGATAAAGCAAAAGGTAGGCGTAACATCGGATGACAGGTAAAAATAGTAGTTTAATGAATCGTCCTTTTACACCACTGTCTGTAGCAATGCTTCAACTATATGTATTATCTATGTTATTTTTCACGGCGTCTTCCATTTTAACAATTATTTTCCCATTGCAAGCAGAAAAAAGTGGTATTTCTGAAGGTGAAATTGGCTTTATTATGGGCATCACTATGTTTGTATGTATGGTTTTAAGACCGTGGGCAGGACAGATGATAGCGAAGTATAGTGTGAAAGTGATGATGAAATGGCTTTTAGTAGGGCATGCAGTTACACTGACGCTTTATGTATTATTTGGCATTGATAGCATTTATGTTGTGCGTTTGTTGCAGGGTGTTGTGCTCGCTTTTTTTTCAATGTCGATGCAACTAGGTATAAGCGATATGTTAAAAAATGAAGATCGTGGACAAGGCATGGCAATGTATACACTTTCAACGGTTATGCCTTCTCTCTATGGCCCTGTTGTGGCAATACTACTTTGGCAACAATTAAATGGTAACTACTTAATAGGGTGTATCATTTTATTAGCGATTTTGCCGCTACTTTTACTTATTGGTGCCCCTTTACCACAACAACAAAAGATATTGGTTTCTTTTTCGTTTCGAGAATTATTAAGTGCAGTAAAACAATCGACAAGTAATAAAGGACTTGTTATTGCATCAATGACAATCATATTAGGTTCGACAATAATTGGTGCTATATCGACGTTTTTACCTCTATATATGTTGAAGTTCAATCTTGGTAATATAGCAGTTTATTTATTTATCCAAGCACTTGTCGTTGTAGGAAGTCGGTTTATTTTGCGTAAACAGATTCCTTCTGACGGACATTGGCATCCGTATTTCATTGTCCTTGTGCTTTTGTCATCAACTATTGGAACAACAATGCTAGCCTTTGGAGAGCAGCTCGGCAATTTCATTTATTTATCAGCTATTTTTAATGGGTTAGCATCTGCCATGCTATATCCAACAATTATGACCTACATATCGTTTGCCATTCCAGAAAAGAAAAAACATATATTGCTTGGAGTCTTTCTTGCAACCTATGATTTAGGATTTTCGGCTGGGAGCTTGGCTATGGGGATAGTCGTGCAACTGTCATCGTATGCCATGATGTTTATTGTTTGCTCCTTTGTAGCTCTTATAGCTATTGGGGCAGTTATGTTAAAAAGAAATATTCGTTAAGCGATAAATATCCCTCTGCTCAACTAGTTTGAACAAGAGGGATATTCTTTGTTAACTTTCGAATTTAACGATAATAACGGTTATATTAAATTTTACTATTATAGGATATAAAGAAAAATCGAGGAAATGGTGAGGGAGGAACAGAGCACAAAATAGGAATTAAAAAAACCTACTTATGGAACGCTTTCATGAACTTCTAAATGACAGTCAGTACATTTACGTGGCTGACAAAGAGCGGCGATAAGTTCAATGATTACCTTATTAAAAGAATAAATGCTTTGACAAATGGATAGCATGATCACTAACTCTATGCAATTAGTCTTATTATGAAATGATGATGATGGAATAATATGAGTTCTACAATTAACATCGATAACTTTAAAATTAATTTCTGTCCCTGGAGGTGCACATAAAGCGACTGTTTCAACCTCAGAAAAGGGAAAAATACATTTAGAACAAATTTCTCCTTGATTATTCATAAATTGAACACAAATAAAACCTTCTACTAAAAAATCGACTATATGCAATAAAATAGTTTCTCCTCGCTCATCTGTAACATGAACGCACTCTCTATTATCTGAACAAGTCAATTCTTTGCATGTAATTGTGCTACCACTATCAGAAGAAATAGGGTTCCCATGACAATCCGATACATAACAAATTGTTTGCTTAATATCTCTCGGTGAATTTAGTTTGTAATCATTGCCTGGATGATAATGGAACATAATTTTAAATTCCCCATGGCAGTTTGGTGTATTTCCAATACATTGGACTTCTATCGAGTCAAGATGTGTAAAGGTTGCTGAAAATGAACTACCTTCGTTAACTTCTGCTTGTTTTTCACCATTTACAAATACAGATAAAATATTACCATAGCCGCTTTTAAAGTTTATGCAAATAGAGCCACCGATTTGATTAATGCCGTATGTTGTCCATAAAATGGTGCGTTCCAATTGTCCACTCGGAACCGAAAAATCACAACAAATATAATCATCAAACTTTTTTTGCTCTAGTTGAATCATTTCTCTTAACTTTATAACCGTGGAATTATTAACCCAATCATATATTTTAGATACCTTTACACAATGAACGGATGGTTTCTCATTTTGCATGATTCCCCTTGTTCCTCCCTTCAAAGTAATAGTCTTATCTAGACTATGTTTTTACCATAAATGTGGTCACGGCCATGTTCGAGCATTCGTCTGTCAATTATTTATACAGAAGTAGTTGAGAGAATAGGCAATTCAAAAAAAATTATGGGCTTTTAATTACTTTTTATCTATTTAATTTAGCGTTACAGTAGTCTAAATTCTTTCGAACATAAAGCATTTACTATAGAGAACGAATAAATCAGGTGAGTAAGGAGTTGAATATAATTTATGTGTCAAGGTTCTAATGGAAATATTGTTGGTAATTTCAGTTGTTGTGAACCTAAAAAATATGTACAAGATAAAGTATGTAATAGTTTCACAGTTGCAGGTGACGATGTAGTTGGCGCTGAAATCATTTACGCTACTAATGCAAACGAGGTTATTTTCGCATCAGGGTTTATAAAAAATATAGGTAACTTTCCACTTACAATACAATTTGTTAAAGGAGCTGACCCTGTTGCAGGTACTGGTGGTACAGTCGTAAGACAAACTGCTATCCCAATTGGTGGTGCTTTTACTTTTACAATTTCACGATTCGATACGATTCGTGTATTTGCCACAGGTGCAACAGAAGTACTACCTGCTGCAGGAGAATTCTGTATCACACCACGTTATGAACTTTCTTAAAAAAGTATTTTGTAGCCAGTTGACGGTAGTTCGCTGAAAGCTGGCTATTAATCTTTTTCTAATGAAGCATTACTAGATGTACTAAATTACGAACTGTGCCTTTACATATATAATAATTCTTTGGCTTTGCACTGGAACAGATTCATATTATGACTTTCGGGAAATTCTGATTCTTTTATCGACATATCGAAATAAAGATTATCTTCAAAAATGCTAGAGTCGTACTAGCATCGTAGCCAAAAATGATATACAGTATGAAGTGGTGTTAGTGGACTCGTATATTCGTTTTACGTTGTGGTTTAAATAATTTGAATCAAAATAAAACAAAGAACGAGCATCTATGTAGTGCACGTTCTTTTTATTTATTGAATACTTTTGCGGCTATCATAAAAGGACATAATACGCACCTTTATAAAAACGGTTATCGGTTTGAAAGGGGCATTTACATTCGAATGAAGAGTGTTAAAAGGATTGTGAAAATAGTTTTATTACTTATAGTATTAATAGCGTTACTTGTAGGATATGCTTTTAAAATTGAACCAACTAGACTTGTCGTTCATACATATGATTTACATGAAAACAAAGGACAAGCATTGAAAGTAGTTCAACTTTCCGATATTCAAGTTAGTGAAACTTATACGGTAAACCAATTGAACGCGTTAGTCGAAAAGGTTAATCAATTATCACCTGATATTATTGTTTTTACAGGGGATTTATTCGAAAATTTTTCTGCGTTTCAACATAAACAAGAAGTAACTGAAAGTTTATCGAAGCTTAAGGCTACGGTCGGGAAATATGCAGTGTGGGGAAACCGTGATTACGGTGGTGGTGCTTTTAAAATATATGAAGATTTATTAACGAATTCAGGTTTTACTCTATTAAGTAATCGTGGAGTGAATGTCACTGTATTAAATGGTAAGAAGCTATTTATCGGTGGATTGGATGATGGCTTGCTGGGCAATCCAGACGCAGATCAATTACTATCGACAATGGATGTTGACTATGATTACCAAATAGTCCTTATGCATGAGCCAGATATGGCAGACCTTCTAAAAGATACGTCTATTAATTTGATATTAGCAGGGCATAGTCATGGCGGACAAATTAAAATACCATTTATAAAAACAAAGACTACTGCATTGGCTGAAAAATATAATGATGGCTTTTATACCATTAACAAAAGTACAGGGATGCAGCTTTATGTAAATACAGGAATTGGCACGTCTAGAATCCCTGCTCGTTTTATGGTTCCACCTGAAATCTCTGTTTTTAATATCTATTTGTAAGATAAAGTTGTCGGTCATTATCTTATAGATATATAATTCAATTAACTGACTAGATAGGGAGTGAAAAAGCTTTGGCACGATCTAAAGTATTGTATTTTGTCGTTAGCCTTATGGCACTCGTTTTTGTTCTGACAGGTTGTGGAACATCAAAAGAGGAGAAGACAGCGGAAGAAAATGTTGAATATGCATCTAAAGTGAAGGAAAATCCAATTGTAACGATTACAATGGATGATGATAAAAAAATTGTGATCGAACTAGAGCCTAAAGTAGCGCCAAATACAGTTGCGAATTTTATTTCCTTAGTAAAAGATGGTTTTTATGATGGGCTTATTTTTCATCGCGTAATTCCTGGCTTTATGATTCAAGGAGGCGACCCTGCAGGAAATGGATCTGGTGGTCCTGATTATTCGATTGCGGGCGAATTTACGAATAATGGCTTTGAAAATAATTTAAAACATGAACGTGGTGTTATATCAATGGCACGGGAGAATAACAATCCAAATTCTGCGGGTTCACAATTTTTTATTATGACTGAAGAAGCGTCTCATCTTGATGGCGATTATGCTTCTTTTGGAAAAGTCATTGAAGGTTTGGAAACGGTAGATGAGATTGTAGCAGTTGATCGAGATGCGTCAGATAAGCCGTTAGAAGAACAAAAAATGAAAAAGGTCGAAGTGGATACAAAGGGCTTTGACTATCCTGCACCAGCAGTGAAAAAATAATAATTCATACTCTTTTCATTAAAAAGCACGTTGATTGACCGCGGGGATGCGGTGGGTCAACGTGCTTTTGTATGGAGGCGCTAAAATTTTTGCATTGAAATAAGCCAAATAAAATCATCTTCTGCAATAATTTGAATGTCATGCCCAAGCTGAATTAAGCGTTCGGCTTTTAAATGTTTTGTGCTTTTCTCTCGTCGGTTCTTGCCGAGGATAAGGAAATCTGTCTCTTTTGTTACGGCTCCTTGCATTATTGCGCCATAAGCTCGCGCATTTTTTGCAGCTTCAGAACGTGTCATCGTGGAGAGGGCCCCTGTAAAGACGATTTGTTTATGATAGAATGGATGCATTATACGTTCGGATGGATTCGATAGGTAGATAACTTCTGTAGTGTCTTGATTTTTGTTCATGTCGGTTCTCCTAAGAGGTTCATTTTAGAGAAATGTAATATTTAAAATAGTACTTTCTCGTAAATATGTAATGTTATATTGTATCGCTAATTGCTGTAAAAAGTAAAGAAGCGCCGTTATTTTACCAGTGATGAGCAGTTGCTCGTATTGTTGCTTTTCTTCTATTGTGGCAACTTTACGGAAATAACCCCACATATGCTGGCACGCATTGCGCATGCTGCCATCAGTAGGTGTTTGTTGTAATGCTGCTTCGATTAATTGTTCAATTTGTTCATGGGGGAGTAAATCGCGCATTGCTTGCCGAAGCTGATTGTAATGTTTTTGGCTATGAAACATAACACGATATTTTTCTTCACGCCATAATTGTTCAGTTTGTTGACGATTCATACAAGCACCTTCTCTTATAATTGTTTAAGTCTATTACAGTATAAACATCATTCATGTTGAGTAACGACATATCTATGATATTTTTAAGCTGAATCCTGTACCCTATGGCCTTTGACCAATTTATTAAATGCGAGCTGGATTTCCTTCGCTGGTAGAGTAATAATTGGACATGGATTGATAGTAATGATTGAATTACATATAGCAAATTGGTATATTAATGTATAAATAATAAATCGATGATGTGATCAAGTAAATAAGTATTGTGAAACAGATAATATAGCCTAGGCTGAGAGCTATATCACCTCTTCTTATTGAAACCTACCACGGAGATGTCAGTTAACAACTAACCGAGTCGTTTCGTTACAAACGTTTAGAGGGCTTATCTATTTAAGTCGAACTAAGGTGGTACCACGTCAATTAGCGTAAAGACGTCCTTTATGAGGATGCTTTATGCTTTTTTTATTAGTTAAAACATAGGAGGAAAAGAAGATGGCTCAAAAAATAAACGATTTTTCAAAATGGTATGTAGAGACAATTCAAAAAGCAGATTTAATGGATTACACGCCAGTTCGTGGTTGTATTGCTTTTAAACCGGACGGCTATGAATTATGGGAGCACATTCAAGCGGAGATGGATAAGCGTTTTAAGGAAACAGGTCACCGTAATGCATACTTCCCAATGTTAATACCAGAATCATTTTTTCAAAAGGAAAAGGATCATATCGAAGGATTTTCTCCAGAGCTTCCATGGGTCACAGAAGCGGCAGGTGAGAAGTTAGAGGAGCGCTTGGCTTTACGTCCAACCTCTGAAACAATGATTGGACATTTGTATTCAAATTGGATAAAAAGTTATCGTGACCTTCCAGTTTTAATTAATCAATGGGCAAATGTATTCCGTTGGGAAAAGAAAACACTTCCGTTTATCCGTACTTCTGAATTTTTATGGCAAGAAGGCCATACTGCTCATGTTGATGAAGAAGATGCACGTAAAGAAACAATGCAAATGTTGGCGATTTATAAAGAAGTTGTAGAAGGATTACTAGCAATTCCAGTATATGATGGACAAAAGACACCATCTGAACGCTTTGCTGGAGCGGTTGATACTTTCTCTATTGAAGCAATGATGAAGGATGGAAAGGCTGTTCAAGCAGGTACATCCCATTACTTAGGTACAAAATTTGCTGAAGCATTTGATATTAAATATTTAAATAAAGAAAATAAACATGTTTATGTCCATACAACTTCTTGGGGTACATCGACACGATTAATCGGCTCTGTCATTATGGTGCATGGCGATGAGCAAGGTCTTGTTTTACCACCAAAGATTGCACCGACGCAAGTGGTATTAATTCCTGTTGGACCATGGAAAAAGAACCCTGCTATTATCGAGAAATTAGATGAAATTTTTGCAGCGTTAAAAGCAAAAGGAATTCGTGTTCGCCTTGATGACTCAGATCAATCGCCAGGCTATAAATTTAATGAGTGGGAGCTAAAAGGTGTACCAGTACGTATTGAATTAGGACCACGTGACTTAGAAAATCAACAAGGATTAATGAAAGCCCGTGATGAAGAGGAGAAAGTTTCTGTAGCGTTAGAAACTATAGTTGAAAGCATTGAAACAGAGCTTGAAACGATGCAAACACGTCTGTTCGAAAAAGCAAAAGCTTTCCGTGCGAACAATTCGCATACACATATTGATTCAATGGAGCAGTTAAAGCAACATTTAGCACAATCTGAACAAAATGAAACAATTCCAGGTTGGATTTTAGCAGGCTGGTGTGGAGACGATGCTTGTGAAGAAAACGTAAAAGAAGAGACAAAATTCACAACACGTAATATCCCATTCAATCCACCAGTAACAAAGGACACTTGCATCCATTGTGGGAAAGAAGCAAAGCATACAGTTTGGTTTGCACGTGCATACTAATTGAAGACTTAATATAAATAAAAGCGTTTCAACAATTTTGTTGAAGCGCTGTTTTTATGACTTTCTACTTATGATTCTATAACTTGAACGTACTTCATAACATGAATATGAATTCAATGAAGAAAATTGGTATTATAATACATAATTTTAATATAAATTGGTTTTAAAATGATAATAGTTTAAAATATGTATATATTTACATTTTAAGGGTATATGATATACTAATTATTAGTAGGAAAAGTAGAAACATCATAAAGGATGGACATGGATGACACATTATTTTTATTCTGCTAGTTTAACAATAATGATACATATGGAAGTTCAATTTCATGCATGTTTAGTATTTTTTAGGTCACTTTAGTAAGCGCTTTCACGTTATTGGGAGAGGAATAGAATTATATGCTAAGTATAATCTGTTGTCCATTACCTAGATATCGTACTTTGTTAACCGACCATTTTAATCGTTAGAAGACTTAAGGTGAAATCTCAATAAAATAATTAATTGGTAGGGTGAATGATGGAGGAAATGAAGCAATCATTAAAGATAATTGTCGATAATTATCAACTATCAGATGAGTTTAATCGCTGTTTAAACGACTTATTAGATCAACATGAAGGTGGTGATTTCAGTGATTTAAGTAAATTGCATTTTCAAATGAATGGTGGCACATTAACGAAATCGATAGAAGAAGTTTTTAATCTGCTAGAATTATGGATTCTTTTTACAGATATCGTTGATGATATTGAAGACGGTGATGAATCAAAGTGGGGAATAGATGGGAACATATTGCTGAATGCTTCGACAGCTATAGTAAGTATCGTATTGTTGGAGCTAGAAAAGCTTGAGATACCTTATAAAAGAGAGGTTACCCGTTTATTTTGCCATTACTTACTACAAGCGGTCGACGGACAGCATCATGACTTAATGAACGAGATAACATCTGAAGAAATGTATATAGATGTTGTTAAAAAGAAATCAGGTTCATTAATCGCACTTTCATCAACCCTTGGAGCAGTATTAGCGACTGGAAAGTATACATCAAAGCTTGAAATGAGTGCGTACTATATCGCAATTGTTGCCCAATTAAAAAATGATTATCACGACTTATTAAATTCACAAAGAGATTTACAAGTCAAAAAAAGAACCTTGCCATTACTATATCTATTACAATTCGAAGATTCGGCATTTGACGAATTGCGATTGTATTATAGACAGCAGAGGGAGGCAAGTACGAAGATTTGCATAACTAAACAGCAGATTGTAGATTCTGGATTACACGTTTACGTGCATCTAATGCAATCTAAATATCTTAATCTTGCACTAGATTTATTAAAAGAAGTTTATCCAACAAAAAATGTTGAAATATTCAAACAATATATTTAGATGAGGTGAAGGACATGTTAGAAATTACTCAATATCTTCAAAAAAACCGTAACATTTTAGACCTTTTAAAAGAGAATAAAATATCGCTTTTAAACATCAATGAATTTGAAAAAAATTTAATATTAGAGTCTTTTGAACAAGGTGAAAAGAAAGTATTGAAGAATGCTCTCTCTGCTTACTGGCGCGCGTAGTAATTAAAATAAAGGTCATTTGTATTGTCTTTTCAATGTGGATAATCCTCCTGTCTTCAGGAGTAATTGCTTAAACACAAAAAGGGAAGATTTTACGAATTCATGACATATAAGAAAAAAATAAAGGGATGACGCTATTTATCAATAGCTCATCTCTTTTTTTTATTCATACATATTCGAAACAAATCTAAATGGGCTAGCTAAAAAAATGACAGCCCATTTAGATTTACAGTACTTCTGTAATGCAGACAAGTGGTAGGCTGGAAATGCCTTATTTTATCACATGACTTCGACCACCGTCATTTTCCCAACGATCAATATCCCTTCCTTCTTCGTCCCACACTTCAGGTCTTTCACTGTAAGACATTTTTGTCATCACCCTTTATTCTATAGTTCATTTCTATATTATGTCATGCTGTATATTTTCGTTCATAGAAATGGCTGTAATCAAAGTTTAACTGGTTCCAATCGCTGATAAAACAATGTAAATCGCTGATAAGCTCGGGCAAATCGCCGATAAACCTGTAACTATATTGATAGAAATTGATACGACAAATTTATTGGGATGAAATCATAAATTCGTCTTGCTAAAGCTATATTTTTGCATATGTGCCAAATTGTAAAGGCGCATATACTGTAGTGAGGAAGGGGGGAGGTGAGGAAATATGAGAATTAATTGGAAGGTACGATTTATGCATAAGCCGTTTGTATTAGCGTTGTTTTCCATGCTGCTACTACTCGCTCAACAAGTAGGAGCTTTGTTCGGCTTTGATTTAACTAGCGGGATGAGCGAGCAACTAACATCCATATTGAATACAGTGTTATCGATTCTTGTATTGATGGGGGTTGTTGTGGACCCGACTACAAGTGGCACCAGTGATAGTGAACGTGCTTTAATGTATCGCAGACCAAGATAAGCATTTCATTACATGTAAAAAGTGTAATTTTACAATAGAATGAATATGATATAATGTAAGAAAATTCTAATAGCTAGGGGGATGATTAACTTGTCGCTTGAAATGGAGCAGCGAATCGCTAAGCTTGAAAAGGAAATGGAAGCGTTACGACAGGAAATGGACGTGTTAAAGCAACAACAGCCACAACAAAAGACAACTGTAAAAAATGTGAACCGATCCATCACTGTACAACCTGCATTACCAACACCAAAGCCTACACCAAAGCCTACACCAACACCGAAACAAATACCGAAAACAAATGTTCAGCCACAGCGTTCATTTGAGGAGCAAATTATGTGGGCGCTCCCGAAAGTATTTATGGTTATTTTAGTGCTGGGCGTGTTATGGGGGCTCAAGCTAGTTAGTGATTATGGCTACCTATCGAACGAGGTGAAAATCATCCTCGCTTATTTATTATCAATCGCATTAGGGGCTATAGCTTATGTTTTAGAACATAAAAAGAAGGCATCACCAGCCGTAACTATTTCCTTATACGGTGGAGCATTTATCGTAGGAATTTTAACAACTGCCGCTGGTGCTATTTTATACGAGGTATTAGGTTTAACTTTAGCATTGTTCATCGCCTTTGTGTTTATTGTCTATGGGATAGCTATTAGCTACCTAAAGAAAAATGAAGTGCTAACTTTATTTGTAGCCTTTACCTCGTTGTTACTACCTTATTTACTAGAGTACATGGATTTTAGCGCGTTCATTATATTATTTTTTGTCATCATCCTATTTACAATGCTGCAATTCGTTATTCTTCAGCATAAGCAAAAAATTGCGCTCTATGTCACAACCTTTTTCTCTATTATGGCAGTAAGTATTGTAGCGTTTATGAATAGTGACAATCGAGTAATTTTTGCAATAGGACTGCTCATTACACTTGCAATCTTTTATACGAGTTGGTGTCGCTTATATAATGTGGAATCAAAATGGAAGCATATTCATGCTGGGCTACAATTTAGTTTAGGGCTCTTTAGTTTATTACTTCTGAACCTTGTCAGTAGTCGACTTGAATATAATGAAATAATTCTGCTTGGACTATGTATTTTGTTTGTAACTGTAGCGGGTTATAGCTATAAGCAAAAATGGCAGGAGGCATTTGATAGTGCTGTAACACTCGCATTTATTACACTTTGTAATACGGTATTGATTATGAATTTACCAGAAAAGGTTGATGATTTACTTTTACCATTCATGACATTTGCAGGTGTTATGATGAGCTTACGTCTACGAGCAAGTTTAATGAAGATCGTCAGTTCATTTGGGTTTGCAATGGCACTTATTTTAAGCTATATCGTCCACGAGCCGACTCCGTTTTTTAGCATTGAACATATTAGCTTAATACTGCCTGGCGTATACCTATTAATTATTTATCTATATACAATACGTGAGAAGGAAACATTAAATACTTTTGAAAAGATTATGAAGGATTTATACGTGACTGATATTTTAGCTGTTATGACCGCTGGATACTTCCTTGCTTATATTGCTAAGCTTGATAGTGTTTATGTTACAAGTGTGAGCAATTTCCCACATATGATGACTATCGGCATCGTCATCCTGTTTGTTGGCTCGCTATTACTACCAGAAAAATATAAAGGTAGGGCATTAACGCCAGTCGTCGGTGTGTTTTTCCTTTTTGTTACGCTCATGTTTAATGTGATTCCTTATAATATACAAGGGATTGAATGGCTAAATATTGGTACTAGATTAATCTATATTGCAGCATTTGTAGCGATTATCCTTGATTTACTGATGAAGGGGCGCATTTATCAAATTTATCAACAGCTTATGCCGAAATATTTAGACCTAATTGTCAGTGCAAGTGTAGCGTTCACAATGATTGCACTTTGCGGTCTATTGTCCCAACTAGCTTACAACGACCTGATGGATTGGAAGCTTAGCGTTGCACTAACAACCGTTACACTATTCTTGTCGGCAAGTCTGTCATTATGGCTCGGCACAGTGCGTCACTTACGAATACTTCGACTTTCTGGCTTTGCCATACTTGCCATAGCATTTATAAAGCTTATCTTCTTCGACTTATCGGCACTAGACTTATTAATAAGAGCAGTGCTATTCATTGCAATTGGTGGAATTGGCATGCTACTGTCGGGGCGGTTGTTGAGGAAATAACGAAAAATCACAGGCTAACATAAGATGTTTGCCTGTGATTTATTTTTTATTAATAATAGCTTAGAAATTTTCTAGTATCATTGGTTCAGTTGTTGTCGTTATTTTTATTGTATTTTGATCCCGTGTTTCGATAAACTTTTTAATCATTTCGAAATCATAATTTACACGTAATCTAGATTCAGAAGTTAAATCCCCTGTATTTGCTTTTCCCCTTAATGCGGTTAGGACAATTCTATTTGCAGAAATTCCTCCATTTATTTTAATATTAGACCCAAAACCATACATTAAAAAATGACCTTTCGTATAGAAAAAACCATCAATATTACTGTAATTATTAATAGCTGTTTCGGAGGAAATATTTGAAATATTTATAAAGTCATTTGCAAAGAAGAAATTGGTACCTCCGTTGTAGCCATTAATAACACTTGATGTAATATCAATATCTTTTAAAGAGTAAAAAGTAGCATCGCCATATAATTTAGCACCTTTAATATCAATATAACCTTCAACATAATATTTCCCTTGTAAAGTAATATTGTAATAATTGCTTTGATTATTTTCTAAATTATCTGTTCCAGCATAAGGACCGATTAATAAATTTCCCTTAATATAATAGGAATCTTTTTTATTACCATAAGTTGTATTTTTATTTTTTTCACCTTTTATAGTAATGGTATTACAGGCATCAGTGTTTTTATCGCAGCTTTTTAATAGCGTTTTTCCGCTTGGGTTCACTTCCTCCTTAATATTTATTGTATCTTGCAATACATTTTGAACAATAACTCTAGGTTTGTTCTTCTCACTAAGATTATAGTCTTTAAATAATTTTTGAAGTTTGCTTTGTTCATTTGCATCCATTTCATTAACTTTAAATAAAGTATAGTTATTACTTAAATAGCTCAAAGATGGAGCTTTTATAAAACTATCAAATGAAGTACCAGTTATATTTTTTTTCATTTCGATAATATTTTTTTTAGGATTTACAATTATCTTTGGAAATGAATTTCCTTCAGCAGCAGTAAGTTTTGCAAACGTACTATCTCTCCAAGTTGGACTATTTAAATAGCCACTAAAAGCAGATTTATTTAAGTAAATATCTCCATCAGCTTTTATATCACCTAGCACATCAATACCACCAAATAGAAATAAATTCCCACCATTTCCTTTTTCATCTGCATTTGTCGAGATGGCATAGTTAAGTTGCTCTGGGACTGAACTAGAGCCAACTACAATTTTTGCATAACTAATATTATGTTGATTTGACTTATTTGTAATTCCTTCACTTTTTACAGTAATGATTCGTTTTAAACGATCTTCTTGTTTATCAGAAAATTTTTCGGTTTTTTGAATACATATATTCGTATTCCCTAATTTCCCCTTAATATTGATGGTTTTAGGGCATAGATAGTTAGACTTACTTGGATCTTCGAGCGAGTCTTTAAGGATTTGTTCAAATTCTAAAATAGTTAATCCAGTAGTGCCAATTTTTTGTTTAAAATATGTGTCAATTTCCGTTTGAATATAGTCTATGCCTTTGGTAGATAAATCTTGGGCAAGAACGACCTCTTCCCTTTTATGATTTTTAGTGTAGCCACTAGTTGTAATTACTTGTAAACTTATACCTAAAATTGAGACGATAATAATCAAGCAAAAAACAATATATAACGCGTATCCATTTTGATTACTGAGTAGTTTTCTCATTGGCGCACTCCTTGTACTAATTTTTTATATCCGGAATACTTTGTATTTGGTTTTCAAAATAATATACTTTTGAAAACTTTTTATTATCGTATTGTAGCGCTAATTTTATATGGTAACTTACTTTCTTATTTGTACTGGTGCTGCTCTTTATATATGAATCTTTGTGGATCGTTATATAGGGATTGGAAACAAGGTATTCTTGATTTTTTATGTTCAATTTCATAATTGTATTTCCATCTACAGTAGCGGGAGAAAAGCCTGTGATTAAACAATTATTTTTGTATTCTACTGATGTTGGCTTTGAGCAGGAAGATTCAAGTATTGAAGTATAGATCAAATATTTTTTGTTAATGTCATCAAACTCAGTGTTTCGTACTTCGTTTTCTTTTAATGTATAAAAGTTTTTCACAAGATTACTCATGATTAAATCAGCTTCGTCTCGAATGTTGTTTTCTATTATTATTTTTTTTTGGGTGTTTATACTATTTGTAAGAAATGAGAAAGAAAAAATGGCAATAGTGACCGTCAATACTATAGTTACTAAAACTTCTATTAGTGTTAAACCATATTCATCAAGTTTATTTTTTTTCAATTTGAACATACCCCTCTGTGGTGCTTGAGATTACTCTGTTATTTATTTTTTTACTTGAAGTTACTGTTACAACTATATTAATTTTATTTTGATTAATTTCCGTTGTAATAGCATTCGAAATTACATTCGTGTTTGACGGTTTAATGCTCACTGTATAGGTAGGCGATTTCGAATCGTCTATTATTTTTACTGTTTTCGGGTAATCTTTAAAATAATCTTCTAGTGTAGTAATCCTTTTTTCTTCAAGTCCTGTAGCCTTTAACCTTTCTAAATAGGCATCGGCTAAATTAATAACAACTAACTTTTCATTATTAATGTTTGCTGTACTATTTGCTTGAACGAAAATTTGAGCAAAGCTTAATAAAATAATAGATATTAATACAATAGATGCCACAACTTCTATTAAAGAAAATCCTCGCTGAGATTTTATCCTTTTCATCTACTCACCTCGATTAAAGAGTGCTTTATCCAAAAATTCCGTTATGTTACAGATTGATAGGTAGTTTCAGCCTAATTATATAGGTTAAAAAACACATTTACAATATAATGAAATGAATGAAATTACACACTTTGTATATAAAATGTACAAAAATGTGACAATTTTTAGGTTAAAAGATATATTCAAACAGGTAGATTTTGTAGTATTATAAAAATATAGATATATAGTAATGATTTTTAGTAATATAATAGACATTCATTTTTTCAATAAATTAGTAAAGGTCGTGAGGCTATGAAATTATATTTGAAGTTGGGTGCGATAATAGTAGGTTTAGTTGTGCTGTTAGCTATATGGCTTCCGAACCTAATCATAGATCGTGCGCTAGCAAAAGGTGATGGCTCCACGATTGGGGGCGTACTAGTAAAAAATTTAGATGAAGATGCGATGGAGGTAGCTATACAAGAAGCTATTCGTGTTTGGCAGGATACACCGATTACTGTTGAAGGTGGAGGTGTCACAGCAACAGTCGATCCAAAAATGTTAGTATTTGACGTCGCAAGCTCGGTAGCTGAATATCGCACATTAACGGATAAGCCTTGGTTTGCCTTCTGGGAAGGAAAACGAACAGTTCATCTTCCTTTACAAGTCATAGGGGACGAGCAGCTGATAAAGCAGCTTGAATCGATGGGGGTATGGGAGGCAGAAACGACTTTAAATGAAGTTATAGCGCAAGCATCTTATTTAAATAAACATAGCATTGAAGCAACCGTTGCAGATACAACTTCTATGGAAGCAGAGCGATTGGCATTATCAATCGAGCAAATACCGACAAATGCAAAAGGTGTTTTAGCATTAGTAAATACGTTAAATGACTACATTATTGCTCCAAATGAGCCGTTCTCATTATTAAACGTTTTAGGAGAAAAAGTAGAGGAAGCTAATAGTGAAGGGGTAAATTTTGTAGCATCTTTAATTTATCATACGGTACTACAAACAGAATTTGAGATTTTAGAGCGCCATGCACAAGACAAAAAGATGGACTATTTACAGCAAGGCTTGGATGCAGCAGTCAATAGTGTATTAAATAAAGATTTGCAATTTATCAATTATGCTACCCAACCGACTAAATTAAAACTAATGATTGAAAATGACACATTAAAAGTAGAATTATTAGCTCAAACCAAAGAAAAAGAGATTACAGTTCGTGTAAGTAAAGATAAAATCGTACAGCCGAGAATCATTACTCGTTATTCTAAAGACTTAGCCATGGGGCAAGAAGAGATTCTTCAAAATGGACAAGAAGGTGTGCGGGTAGAAGTGTACCGTTCAATCGTGGAAAACGGCATTTCTAGGGAAGAATTGGTGAGCCGTGATTACTACGCACCAATTAATCGAATTGTCGTTCAATCTTCTAGACAACCTGATGTCAGTGATGGAACAAGTAATACTTCCAATGATGCGGATTTACAGGTGGATTTAGATGGGGATGGGTTGGCAGATTCACCTGTACAACCTCCATCTACAAATGACAACACTTCATCAAACACAACAACGCCAGTAACTACGAATGATCCTGAAATTGTTTATGGTTACTACGATAAAGGCGGTAATTTTGTACAAACAAGTCCTTAATGAGAGGAGCATATGCAAATGGCTGTAAGAACAGGGCGTAAACGTCTAGGAGATTTACTAGTTGAATCGGGAGTTATTACGAATGAGCAGCTAGAGTATGCTCTTACGACGAAAACAAAGGAAGAAAAGTTAGGGGATTTTCTTATCAAAGAAAATATCTTAACAGAGCAACAATTAATCGAGGTGCTAGAGTTTCAATTAGGCATTCCACATATTCATTTAAATCAATATTCAATAAGCCCTGATTTACTTCAACTTGTGCCCGCGGAGCTAGCAAAACGTGCAAATATTATTCCGATTCGACGGGAGAAAAACAAACTATTTATCGCGATGGCTGACCCGATGGACTATTTTGCAATTGAAGAGGTCCGCATGGCAACGGGCTGTCAAATCGAAACAAGTATTGCTGCAAAAGATGATTTATATCGAACACTTACGAAATATTATGATTTACAGGAGTCAATGGAAGCGGCATTGCAAGATATTGGGACGACTGCTGGAGAAACACAAGTAGAAATCGAACGTGAAGATTCACCGATTGTGCGACTCGTCAATCAAATTATTGCAAATGGTGTTGCGCAGCGTGCAAGTGATATTCACTTTGACCCACAGGAAACGGATTTACGGGTTCGTTATCGTGTAGACGGTGTGTTGAGAACGGAACGGTCTTTGCCTAAGCATATGCAAAATATTGTCTTAGCTCGTATTAAAATTATGGGCAACTTAAATATTACAGAAAATCGTATTCCACAAGATGGACGTATTAAAACAAATGTCAATTTCAAGCCAGTGGATATTCGACTTTCTACGCTACCAACTGTTTATGGAGAAAAAGTTGTCATGCGTATTTTGGATTTAAGCAATGTCGCAAATTCAATAGATCAGTTGGGCTTCACAGAGCGTAACGAAGCATTTTTCCGTAAAATGATTGCACATCCGAATGGCATTATGCTTATCACTGGTCCTACGGGTTCAGGTAAGTCTTCTACACTGTATGCTGCTTTAAGTAACTTGAACGAAGAGGGCGTCAATATTATTACAGTAGAAGATCCTGTGGAATATCAGCTCGATGGCATTAACCAAATCCAAGTGAAAGAAGAAGTTGGGCTAACATTTGCCACTGGATTACGTTCTATTTTGCGCCAAGACCCAGATATAGTAATGATTGGTGAAATACGAGATTTAGAGACTGCGCAAATTGCTGTGCGTGCGTCCTTAACAGGGCATTTAGTGTTAAGTACATTGCATACAAATAGTGCAGTAGAATCCATTTCACGTTTGCAGGACATGGGGGTAGAGCCGTTTTTACTATCGTCATCATTAGTCGGGATTATGGCACAACGGTTAGTACGTAAAGTATGTCGTGATTGTGGAGAAACATATGCATTTACAAATCACGAATTAGAAATCATGCAGAAAAACGGCATTGAAGGGGTAACACATGGCAGACGTGGAAGGGGCTGTCCTTCATGCAACCAAACTGGGTATCGCGGGCGTATGGCCATCCATGAAATTTTACCAATCGATCGGACGATTAAAGAGATGATTTTAAATCGTAGTGGAGATAGTGCTATTCGCGACTATATGAAACAAGAAGGCTATTACACGTTACTAGCAGATGGATTGTTAAAAGTGGTTGAAGGACAAACGACAACTTCTGAAGTATTACGTGTAGCAAATGCAGACTAGGATGTGAACCGAATGATGACAACATCAAGAAATATAGAAGAGCTATTGACACGTTCATTTGAGGAAAAGGCGTCAGATTTACATTTAACAAAAGGTATTCCTCCTGTATATCGCATCCATGGTCAGTTGGAGCATTACGGAACTGAACCGCTTACTTCAGAAGAATTACAAACGATGGTGGAAGCTATTTTACCTGAACATAAACGACAAGAATTTCATACTAAAGGTGAAACAGATTTTAACTATTCATTGCCCGGGAAATGTCGTTTTCGTGTAAATGCCTATCATCAACGAAATGAAATGACAATCGCGGCACGTTTAATAGAAGCAAAAATTCCGTCCATTGAATCGTTAAATATGCCTCAAGTGTTGTATCAGCTTGCTGAAAAACCACAGGGACTTATTTTAGTAACAGGTCCTACAGGTTCTGGGAAATCGACAACACTAGCGGCGATGATTGACTACATTAATGAAACAAAATCAAAGCATATTATTACACTTGAAGACCCAATTGAGTATTTACATACACATAAAAAATCGGTCATCAATCAACGTGAAGTAGGAGTCGATACACAAAGCTTTGCCAATGGTTTGCGTGCTGCACTACGTCAGGACCCTGACATGATATTAGTCGGTGAGATGCGTGACTATGAAACGATCTCAACTGCTATTACAGCCGCTGAAACAGGTCACTTAGTGATGGCAACATTGCATACAAGTAGTGCGCCAACAACGATTGATCGTATTATTGATGTCTTTCCACCACATCAGCAAGGACAAATTCGTGTACAGTTAGCCAATGTGTTAGTAGGTATTATTTCGCAGCGTTTATTTATACGAAAAGATGCAAAGGGACGAGTTGCAGCAACTGAAATTTTAGTACAAGCACCGTCGATTGCGAACTTAATCCGCAATGAAAAGGTCCATCAAATTCCAAGTGTCATGCAGACAAGCCGTGCGCTCGGCATGCATACATTGGAGTCCTCGATGCAGCAGTTAATTGCGATGGGGAAAATTTCACTCGAGGATGCAAGACCATATATGAATGCGGGTGAGTATCAGTGACCGTTTTTCGCTATAGCGGACGTACTAAAACTGGTACACAGAAAAAGGGAATTATTGATGCAATCAATAAAAAGGCAGCACTCGAAAAATTACGTGCGCAAGGTATTAATGCACGAGAGCTAGAAGAGTCAAAAAGTCTTTTGCATAAAGAATTAAATTTCGGCGGCAAAGTGAAGCATCAAGATTTCGTTATTTATTGTCGTCAATATGCAACGCTTATCCGTGCTGGGGTGTCAATCGTTGAAGCGACACATATTTTAGGTGTGCAAACGAAAAGTAAGCCGCTAAAAAAGGCTTTGGAGCAAGTTGAAGAGGACATTCGAAGCGGTACTTCATTTTCAGATGCTGCGGCCAAACATCCAAAAGTTTTTCCAGTAATGTTCGTCAATATGATGCGTTCTGGAGAGGCGACGGGAAATGTTGATGATACTTTAGAGCGACTAGCAGGTACGTTAGAAAAGCAATTTAAAATAAAGAAAAAAGTGCAATCAGCATTAACTTATCCAGCTATTTTATCGGTGCTAACAATCGCAGTAGGCATGTTTTTAATGATTTTTATCGTTCCCACATTTATGGCAACTTTTGAGGATATGGATTTAGAAATGCCATTATTAACGGTAATTGTCGTTAGCGTGTCAGATTGGTTAGTTGAATTTTGGTATATAGTGATTGGTATTTTATTGTTAGCAGTCTTCCTCTTTAGGTATTTCTATAACCATAATAAGCTCTTTCATTACAATGTGAATTATGTGGCACTACGAATCCCTGTCTTTGGTGTACTAATGCAAAAAAATGTCATTGCTCGGATGACGAGAACATTATCATCTTTGTTCAGTAGTGCTGTGCCGATATTACATGCACTCACGATTGTTGAAAAAGTTGTAGGCAATCCAGTAGTAGGGAAGGTTGTTTTGGAGGCACGGGAAAATCTTGAAAAGGGTGGTACATTATCAGAGCCATTAGAAAAAAGCTGGCTATTTCCACCTTTAGTAACTCAAATGACATCGATCGGTGAAACAACAGGTTCCCTCGATTACATGTTAGAAAAAATAGCTGATTTTTATGAGGACGAAGTCGATCGCTCGGTCGATACTTTAAAATCGTTAATCGAACCATTAATGATTCTCGTTTTAGCAGGGGTAGTTGGTGTAATTGTAGCAGCAATCTTCCTACCGATGTTCGCACTCTATGAAAGTATGTAAACAATTGATGATTTAAAGGAGGTGATGGAGAAAAAAGCTAGGGTCGTTTCGGGTGTACGTGTTTTCGCACTAATTATAAAACATTATTAAAGGAGGAACACATCGATGTTCAAAAAATTACTGAACAAAAAACTATTAAAAAACCAAAAAGGTTTAACACTTATCGAGTTACTAGCTGTAATCGTGATTTTAGCGATTGTTGCAGCCATTGCGATTCCTGCTATTGGTAGCATTATTGATAACAGTCGTGGAAAAGCATTAAAGTCAGACGTAGTTAATGTAATGAATGCAGCAAATATTTACTTCACAGATAATCCAGCCGATGATAGTAACAAAACTGTTGATATTACTAAATTAAAATCAGAGGGTTATTTAGAATCAGAGGGTAAATTAGTAACTGCTACAGTAACCTATGTCGCAGGTGGAAACACTGTAGAAGCAGCAGGAACTAATGGTTCAATTAAGATTTCAGTTACAGCAGGATCAACTTTAAAAGATATAAATGATCACAGTGGAAAGCCTGATGGTAAAGAGGTAAAAATATCACATAAATCAAGTAGTACTACACCTTAAATTTCCCTTACTAACCCTCCCAACTCACTCAGAAGCGTAGCCCTACCGCGCTTCTGGTTGGGAAATGGATGGTTAATTGTTTAGACACTTCATGCAGTCAAAAGGAGGCATCTTTTCACATGTTTAAAAAGAAAAAAAATTCGCATGTGTCGATTGAGATAAAGGATTATGTTTTGCGTGCGCTTGTGGCAAAAGGTGCTGATCCATCGCAGTGGAAGGGCTATGAGTTGCCATTGGCGCAAGGAATAGTCGAAGGTTCCATCATTAATGATGAAATCGCATTGTTTGAAATGATGAAAACGCATGTTGCTAAATGGGCAGGCAAAAAGCAAAATGCACGTATTTTTGTGCCTGATACTTCCGTGTTGCTAAAAAGTTTTGAGCATCCGCATGATGTGGAGTCAAAAGAGTTAAAAAGCTACGCGGAAATGGAGCTTGGGCAAACGATTCATTTACCATTTCACGAGCCCCTTATAGATGTGTATGATCCAACACCGAATGATGGACAAGCGATGTTATTTGCGGCTCCATCAGAAGAAGTAAATAAAACGATTGGCTTGTTGCTCGATGTTTCGCTAGAACCGCAAGCTGCCGATATTCGAGCATTGTGTAATATTCGTCTATTAGAGCATATGAATTTACTTGAAATGGACAGAACTTATTTAATAGCCGATTGGTCGATAAACGAATTGTCGATTAGCATTTATTCGTACGGGCAACTAGAGTTTTTACGCT
Organism: Lysinibacillus sp. JNUCC-52; assembly: GCF_015999545.1. Lineage (NCBI taxonomy): Bacteria > Bacillati > Bacillota > Bacilli > Caryophanales > Bacillaceae > Lysinibacillus > Lysinibacillus sp. JNUCC-52. Next base: position 1,410,922 of record NZ_CP065546.1, on the reverse strand, counting down.
ATCAATCGTTTGAGACAAACTTAGCAAAATGGCAACCAAAAGAACAGGAAGAGTTTAGCTACTCATTTCATTTAATCGATGATCAAGACAATTATCAATTAACACTAACGGATCAAATTCTTGAAATTGATCGTATTATGAACTTTTTTAAATTCTCGTTACATAAAGGTGAGAAAAGTGTAGATGATATTTTCCTTTTAGGCGATAATCCTTTATTGCCTACGATTACTGAGTTTTTAAGTAATAATTTTACGATGCCAATTACTGTGTTAAATGATGACATGGTGCAAAAATCATTCCCTCAATTTTCAGAGAAGTTTGCGAGTCTCATAGGGCTGGCTTTGAAGGAGGTGCACTGATGGTACCTGAAATAAACCTCTTACCGAATTTAGAAAAACAGAAATCAGCCCCAATACTGTTATATATAGTCATTATTGTACTCGTTAGTATCGTTTTAGCATTCATGATAATTCAATACTTTCAGGCGAGAGGCGAGGTAGCGACATTAAATGCACAGGAAATAGAGTTGACGTCACAGCAAGAGCAGCTACAAATCGAATTAGATGGTTTACGAAATATGAACGCAGGCTCGCTTGAGCAATCGGTGCAATTTGTTCATCATGTCTCTTATCCTGTGACACCTTTAATTGATGAGACGCAAGCGTTGTTGCCAGAACAGACATATTTACGCAATTATAAATTTGGTGAAACAACTATAGAAATTACCGCAGATTTTGAAACGATGTCAGCTATTTCAAACTATCTTGATAAACTAAACGTAAGCCCTTATTTCACGGATATTCAAGTTGGAACAATTGAAAATTTTGAGTTATCGATTGGAGAGCAAAACGAAAGTAATTCGAAAGATAAATATCAGGAAATACCGCGTTATTCGGTAACCATCACGTTGGCAATTGATTTTATTTATTTGGCTGGAGGTAGAGAATCATGACAAGCAGCAAAAACTCAGCGATTCTTCTGCTTACCGCATTAGTCGCAGCACTGTTATTTGCACTCTATTACTATCTATTAACACCTAAATTGGAAGAGGTAGAGGCGAAGGATCGAGACGTTCGTGCACTGCAACAAGAAATTGCAACAATCCAGGAGCAAATTACGGCATTAGATACGGTACAGCAATCACAGGGTGCTAGTGTGCTATCTTTGCGTAAAAAGGTACCTCAAACCCGTGCCATTGAAGGAGTCATCCGAAATATCGAAGAAATAGAGGCAGTAACAGGAACACGGGTTGAAGCTGTAGAATTTAATAATTATGATTCCCTCGTGATGGACTCTTCGATTATTGACCCAAACTCGCCAGCAAATGAGGAGCAAGCGGTCACAGCACAACAACCTACTGAAAATAGCGAGCAAGCAGATAGTGAAGAAGGGGATAATGCATTACCAACCTCTACTATTGCTAAAGAATCATTACCAGCAGAGTTGAAGCTAGTGACATTTAGTATTGATGTCATCGCTATTGATACGAAGACAATGCTTGAATTTTTAAAGGAAATTGAAAAAATTGAACGTGTGATGAAGATCGACACATTGGATATTACCTTAACTGGGGAAGAGGTTGTATTTGAGGAGGATGCAGATTCATCCATTAAAGCTACCGTTCAGGTAACAACCTTCTATTATGAGGGTGAACAATGATGTAATGGCGCGCATACTCCAACGTATGGGCGCTATGTTAGTTTAGGAGGCAATAAAAATGGAAATGGCTTATACAATACTAGTATTCGTATTTGGACTAGTTTTTGGATCATTTTTTAATGTTGTAGGCTTACGTGTGCCGCTAAAGGAGTCAATTGTTAAGCCGCCATCGCATTGTACAAGCTGTCAAAGACAACTAACCGCAATTGATTTAGTGCCCGTTTTGTCTTATGTTTTTTTAGCAGGTAAATGTCGGAGTTGTGGGCAAAAAATTTCCTGGATTTATCCGCTAATGGAGTTGCTCACAGGCGTATTATTTGCCTTTTCATATTGGCAACTGGGCTTTAGTGAGGAGTTTGTCGTAGCGATAGTATTCATTTCATTATTAGTAATCCTTGTTGTTTCGGATATAGCGTATATGCTTATTCCTGATAAAGTGCTTTTGTTTTTTTTACCTTTATTAGCTATTGGGCGAGTGTTATCGCCTGTAACACCTTGGTGGGATAGTATCGTAGGTGCCGTTGTTGGCTTTGGCATATTATATTGTATTGCTGTTGTATCACGCGGTGGTATGGGTGGTGGCGATATTAAATTATTCTTTTTACTTGGACTTGTACTTGGTACAATAAATACATTATTGACATTATTTGTAGCAGCGGTAATTGGTATGGTTGTCGGCATCTTCGTGCTTAAAGTACGACAACAAGGGCGAAAAACGCCGATTCCATTTGGACCATCCATTGCTTTAGCGGCAGTTATCGTGTATTTCTATGGGGATGTCATTATTAATTGGTATGTAGGATTATGGTAAGGGGGTATATGGATGAAACCGATTATTGGTATTACAGCATTTGCAGAGGATGATTTATCGTCAAGATTGAATATAGCCTATAGCAAAAGTGTTTTTGAAGCTGGTGGCATTCCGCTTATTATTCCACTTGGGGTAGAGGAGGATGTAGCACAAATTTTATCGCTAACAGATGGCTTATTATTATCTGGTGGGCATGATGTTCATCCATTTGAATTTGGCGCTGAGCCATTACCGAAGCTCGGACAAATACATCCAGAACGTGACAAGGTCGAGCTTGCTTTAATTCATGCAGCCTTTACGAGGAAAATGCCGATTTTGGGGATTTGCCGTGGCATGCAAATACTTAATGTTGCGCTAGGTGGAACTTTGTACCAAGATATTGATAGCGAATATCATAGTAGTAAGCTGTTAAAACATACGCAACAAGCAGCTCGCGGTGTAGCAACACATTATGTGCAGATAACACCTGATACGTTGTTACAATCAATTATCGAGGAAGAAAAAATTGCTGTGAATTCTTTTCATCATCAAGCTGTAAATGTATTAGCAGAAAAGCTAATCGTTGCAGCAAAATCGAGCGATGGTCTAATCGAAGCGTTCGTTCATGAAGAATACCCGTTTTGTTTAGCAGTACAGTGGCATCCTGAAGAACAAGCAATTGTAGGCGATTTAGCTGCACAGAAGCTTTTTGCCGCCTTCACTAGTGAGAGCTTAAAATATAAAAGAGAAGCGTGAGTGCTTCTCTTTTTTGTTTGCTAAGTATGAGAATGCCTTAATGTACACGGCGATATAAGCCGACAACTTGTCCTAAAATTGAAACTTGGTCTACAATTATTGGTTCCATTGTAGCGTTTTCTGGTTGTAAGCGGAAATGATTTCTTTCCTTAAAGAAGCGTTTAACGGTTGCCTCATCCTCTTCTGTCATTGCGACAACAATATCACCGTTATCAGCTGTTGCTTTTTGCTTAACGATGACTAAATCTCCATCGAAAATGCCCGCCTCGATCATCGATTCACCCATAATTTCTAACATAAATAGCTGATCTTCACTAGTACCGTAAATATCAGGTAAAGGGAAATATTCGTCGATATTTTCGATGGCTGTAATCGGTGATCCAGCTGTCACTTTACCAACAAGCGGTACGTGGATGACGCTTTGCTTTTGAATCGAATCTTCTGGCTCTAAAATTTCAATGGCACGTGGCTTAGTAGGGTCTCGTCGAATAAAGCCCTTTTGTTCTAAACGAGCTAAATGTCCATGAACCGTTGAACTTGATGCAAGTCCAACTGCCTCACCAATTTCACGTACAGATGGCGGATAACCTTTTGCACGTACTTCTTCTTTGATAAACGCTAGTATATCCTCTTGTCTTTTCGAAACTTTTTTCATGATTGCTCACCTCTTTTTTTATATCATTCTTCTTACTATCTTCTTACTAAATAGTATAGCAGAATGCGAACACTTATGCAAACATAGGTTCGAAAAGTGTTTGACAAAAACGTCTGTTCGCTTTATCATAAGAACATACATTCCGAACAAACATTCTAAAAAGGGGTTATGATGAATGAATTGGTTTAAAAAAAATACACATATTTCAATTTTATTAGGCGCATTTTTACTTTTTGCAGGTTATCTTGTGATAACTGATCCTGGAGACATTACTTACACAGAAATTAATATCGAACATGGCGATAGCTTATGGTCGTTAGCAGAGCAATACCGTGGTAAAATGGGTACGGATGACTGGATAAAACTTGTGAAAGCCGAGAACGAATTACATAGCGTGAAAATAGTTGCAGGAAAATCACTCGTTATCCCAGTAGTGGGTGACAATAAGATACCCACCAATTCAATTGAAATTGCGAGAAGTGAAAGATGATGAATAAACAAAAAACGGCAGTTATTTACTGCCGTGTGAGTACCGAAAAAGAGACACAAAGTTCTTCATTGGAGCGACAACAAGAGGAATTACTGCGGTATGCTAAAGAACAAAGCTACGATGTGAAAAATGTTTTTTTGGATAAGCATAGTGGGTATGATGTTGAGCGCGAAGGATTGCTTGAAATGCTCGATTTTATTAAAGAAAAAGAAATAGATGCATTATTTGTGCAGGATGAAACACGTTTAGGGCGTGGTAATGCACGAATGGCTGTACTTCATTTATTGCAAAAAACTGAAACAGATGTTTTTTCCATGCGTGATGCAGGGCCAGTACAATTAAATGAGATGGATACGATGTTGCTCGAAATTTTAGCGATTGTTGAGGAATATCAACGTAAAATCCATAATGCGAAAATTCGTCGTGGCATGCGCCGTGCAGTAGAAAATGGCTATCGTCCTGAAAACAACCTTTCCAATCGCGGCAATCCGAATGGTCAGGAGCGTAAGGAAGTGCCGATAGAAGAAATTGTGAAGCTTCGCAATCGGGGCTTTACTTATGAGGAAATTGCTACGACACTTAGAGGTCTTGGCTTCGATGTAAGTAAAGCAACCGTACATAGGCGATATCAAGAATATCAAGAAAGGTTAGCGGGCAATTAATTTGCACTGCTAGTCTTTTTTTATGGGTAAAAACGCTCCTGAATAAGATAGATAGTATGAATTAATTTTCCATTTAAGCTAGCCATTCATCTTGTAAAATAGCGTAATAGTATTCATCCCACCAATCGTCACCATACGGAATACATTTTTTAAAGTATCCTTCACGGCGCATACCGATTTTCTCCATCACACGGTAGGAGGCAATATTTTCGGGCTGGCATGTTGCAATAATTCTATGAAGCTTCATTTTGGTAAACCCGTAATCCAATAGGGCGTGCGCTGCTTCTGAAGCATAGCCTTGACGATAAAAGGCAGGATTCAACACCCAACCAATTTCATATGTATGTTCGCCAAAGTAGGGATGGAAAACTAGATGACCAATGACTTGTTGCTGATCAAGTAAAACAATAGCAAAATGTTGTGCTTGCTCTCCGCTATTATCAGTTATAAACTTTTGTACCTGCTCTTCAGAGAGAACACCTTCAGGCATGTAGTGCATTACCGTTTTATCGGACATATAGCTATAAACCGCTGGTAAATCATGTGATTCAAATTTGCGGATATGTAATCGCTTAGTTGTAATGTTCACCTTATTTCCCTCCAGTAAATTGTATATTTTTTTCCTTGTATAATTAGTTATACACGACTAACATCTGGAAGTCATGTAAATTATGGCTAAGAAGTGTTTTTAAGGGTTGGTATAACTGCATTTTAAGGGAAACCATGCTATACTTTGCATACTGAAGTAATAAAGGTATTGAAAGGTGTGTAACAATGTTATCAAAAGAAAAAATTAACCGAATTAATGAATTAGCAGCAAAAGCGAAAGCAGGCAATTTAACTGAGGAAGAGGCGAAAGAGCGCACTTCTCTTCGCAAAGAATATTTAGATACATTTAGAGCGTCAATGCGTGATACGATTGAAAATGTTAAAATTGTTGATGAAGAAGGTAATGACGTTACACCTGAAAAGGTAAAACAAGCGAAAAAAAATAAATTCTTAAATTAATATGTCACATTTAATCGAGCGCTAGAAAAGTCAATTTTCTATTGTTATAGCTAGATAATATTCGTTGTTCGTTCTTACATTTTTAATTGCAAGTTACAGAATGATGATAAAGTATGACATAAATCTTAAATAGTATAACAAAAGCATTGTTTTCTAAGACAATGTTGACTAAACTGTAGTAGAACAATATATAGGACGAGAAAGGATGTCACAACATAATGACTCAACATGCGGATCAACTAGCGATTAATGCTATCCGAACATTGTCAATTGATGCAATTGAAAAAGCAAATTCAGGTCACCCAGGCTTACCGATGGGGGCAGCGCCAATGGCTTACACGCTTTGGACAAAACAACTTCGCCACAATCCAGCTAATCCAAAGTGGTATAACCGCGATCGTTTCGTACTTTCAGCAGGTCACGGCTCTATGCTTTTATATAGCCTACTTCACCTTGGAGGTTACGGCCTTCCAATGGAAGAAATTCAAAACTTCCGTCAATGGGATTCATTAACTCCAGGACATCCAGAATACGGTCATACTGTTGGAGTAGAGGCAACTACAGGTCCTCTTGGACAAGGTATTGCTATGTCGGTTGGTATGGCAATGGCAGAGCGTCATTTAGCAGCTACTTATAATAAACAAGGACATGATATTGTCGATCACTATACATTTGCACTTTGTGGCGATGGTGACTTAATGGAAGGTGTTGCAGCTGAAGCCATTTCATTAGCTGGTCACTTAAAACTTGAGAAATTGATCGTCTTATACGATTCAAACGATATTTCATTAGATGGTGATTTAGAAAAATCATTCTCTGAAAACGTACAAAAACGCTTTGAGTCATATGGCTGGAACTATTTAAAGGTTGCTGATGGCACAGAAGTAGATGCTGTGAACAAAGCAATCGAGGAAGCGAAAAAATCTACTGGCAAGCCAACACTGATTGAAGTGAAAACAGTAATCGGTTTCGGTTCACCAAACAAATCAGGTAAATCTGATTCTCACGGTGCGCCACTAGGTACTGATGAAGTTGTATTAACAAAAGCAGCATACGAATGGGCACATGAGCCATTCCAAATCCCTGCTGAAGTATACGATACGTTCAATGCAGCCGCTGAAGTGCAAGGGGCACAATCAGAAGCAGCATGGAATACGAAATTTGAAGCATACAAAGCGGAGTTCCCTGAATTAGCAGCTCAATTCGAAAATGCAATGAATGGTAAGCTACCAGAAGACTTTGCAGCAGAATTACCAGTATATGAAGCAGGTAAATCTGTAGCAACACGTTCATCTTCAGGTGATGCAATTAATGCGATTGCAAAGAAAACACCATCGTTCTTCGGTGGTTCAGCAGACCTTGCAGGCTCAAACAAAACAACGATGAAAGGCGCAGGCGATTTCTCAGCAGACGATTATGCTGGTCGCAATATTTGGTTCGGTGTGCGTGAATTTGCAATGGGCGCAGCAATGAACGGTATGGCACTTCACGGTGGTCTAAACGTCTTTGGCGGAACATTCTTCGTATTCTCAGATTACGTTCGTCCAGCTGTTCGTCTTTCTGCATTAATGGGTCTTCCTGTAACATATGTATTCACACATGACTCAATTGCTGTAGGGGAAGATGGTCCGACGCATGAACCAATCGAACATTTAGCTTCATTACGTGCAATGCCAAATCTTTCTGTAGTACGCCCTGCAGATGCGAATGAATCTGCAGTTGCATGGGAGCTTGCTGTATCTTCTGAAAACACACCAACTGTATTAGTATTATCTCGTCAAAACTTACCAGTGCTTGACGCGTCAATCGAAACAGTTCGTGAAGGTGTTACAAAAGGAGCTTACACTGTATCACCTGCTTCTAAAGAAGTGGCAGATGCCATTTTAATTGCTACAGGTTCAGAGGTTTCACTTGCAATTGAAGCACAAAAAGCATTAAAAGCTGACGGTATGGACGTAGCAGTTGTGTCAATGCCATCAATGGATCGCTTCGAAAAACAAGATGCAGCATATAAAGAATCCGTTCTTCCAAAAGCTGTCACTAAACGTCTTGCAATCGAAATGGGTGCATCATTCGGTTGGCATAAATACACTGGCTTCGAAGGAGACGTTCTTGCTATCGACAAGTTCGGCGCTTCTGCACCAGGCGAATTAGTAATGGAAAAATACGGTTTCACAGTAGAAAATGTTGTAGCGAAAGTAAAAGCGCTATAAGATTAGCTTTCATAAAAAAAACTGCAATGCTCTAAGGGAGCACTGCGGCAAGACTGTAGACAAACTCGGAGATTTTCGAGATTGTCTACAGTCCTTTTTTTATTTAAAATATTGATAAAGTCGACTACCATTGTTGATTTCCGTTGCGGGAGGTGCTAATTTTTGCAGCAATGAATATAAAAAAAGCTTGCTACATGTACATAGCAAGCCGCTTAATTGAAAGAGTGTTCTTGATGACCTATATTCAATTTGTCAAAAAATATATTTAGTGTCTTTGAAAAAGTGAAAAAAGCAACAGTCTGAGGGTAGCAAAAGCTACGGAATTTTATTTAATTATTCTTTTATACTGAAGACCAGTATAAAGGCTTCCATACCAATTGCTCGCATAAGATACAGCATAAGTTGCAGTAAATACTGCATCAAGTCCTGTAGTACCAGTATGACTTACTGTTCCGTGATCATAGAATGAACCATTTACTACATAAGTATATCCTGTGTTATCCAAATCTACTTTAATTGTTCCGTCAAATTATTTACTACCCGCTTTAAACTCTTGCAAAAAAGGTTGTTTTTTAGTTACCCAGCCAAAAGAACCGTGTCGACAAGTTTCAACGATAACAATTAGTTGTGGTCTGTAACTTTTGACAGAAAGTGTTGTTGCTGTTTCCATCCAACCACAAGCTGCTTGAGTTCTGAAACTATAAGGAGGGTGTTGCATTTTTAATTCTTCTATTGACTTCCCAGAAACTTCAGCCGTTCTCTCTAAAGCCTGTTCATATGTAAGTTCTATCATATATTCGTCGTTTTCACGAATAGAGTCTAAATCGGATTCACTTAAAGATGTCCCATCAATAATTTCAATTGAACTCGAACTCTCTTGTGCTTTTGCGATTTTTCCTGAAAACATCAGTTGATAACCAAAAATGGAAACTACTATTAAAAGCGATAACAATATTTTTTTCATATTCTCAATCCTTTCAATATGATAATATTATTTAAAGAAATTTTATCATAAGGCATAAAAAAATGTAAAAGGTGATAGTAAATGATTAAAAATCTTTTTTTTCTCTTACTTTTTTTATTCTTATTAGTTGGGTGTTCAAATAAAGAAGATGTAAATATCGTCAAAAAACCTGAAATAATAAATATTGAAATTGGAATTGTAGGTGAAATTCCTACACTAATTAAAGACAAAAGTATAAAATTTAAAAAAATTACTTTACAGGATTTACATAAAAAAAATGAAGACTCTTTTGATGCTATTATGATTACGAAAGATTATTTACAAGAAGCTTCCGATGAACAATATTCACAATTTTATTTAGATTCCTCTATACCTATTGTATTTGTGCAGTCTGACAAAGCTATTTCAGCTTTTATTATTCCTAACCACACTTACCAAAATACATTTGAAAATCACGCTCAAGATTATTTTATTGGTTATTATAAAGGTACTACTTTTGGCGTTGCTTTGAATGGAAATACAAATGAAGATTTAATAAATGGTTATTGGAGTTTATTTGCTTTATTAGATAGATTAAAACAAACAAATAAGTAAAAAAGATGTAAAAAAACAGTGATAAAAGTGAAAGCACAAGTAAACAAAAAGTACACCACGTATATAGTGGTGTACTTTTTGTTTGACCTTAAAATGTATCGGAATAGCATCTATTGTTATTTCGATATAAAATGTTCTTGTAAATAACTTACAAATTTTGGGTTTGTCAATTCGCTTTTTCTAATACAAATAAATAAACTTTGCTTAATCTCTACATTTTTTATAAAGATAGGGGCCAATTTCTTCGTTTCTATGCTGTTAGTTACGCTAAGAAGTGGGGCGAGGACAATACCATAGCCAGCTTCTACAGCTTTTAAAGATTCAAATAGCCCTTGCATCTGTAAGCCAATCTTAGGCAATGGACAATTTTGAGCATAAAAAACAGCCTCTAATAAATCGCGTGTCGAACTTCCTTCTTCGCGATAAATTAATTCTTCCTTGGATAATGCACTTAACGAGACACTTCGATTAGCTAATGGATGTGATGGATGGGCTATAAATGCAAATTCGATCTCCATTAATTTTTCAAAATAAAGATCTTCGTGTCCTATATTACTTTGTACAACAAATCCGAAGTCTGCTTCGTAATTTCGAATTTTATCTTCCACTGATTTTACATTTCCTAATGATACGTAAAATTCTACACCAGGATACATTAATTTGTAATTTGCGATATATTCAGGTAGGACATAATTAATCGGAATGTAAGAAGTCGCAATATGAATTTTTTCTTCTTTTGCGACAAATGCTTTCAGCTTATCTTCAATTTGGGCTTCTAAGTGGAACAAGCGTTGTCCTTGTTCATAAACAAAGCGCCCTTCTTCTGTTAATTGAATTCCTCGTCCTTTACTTTTCGTTAGCTGCAAACCCAACTCTTTTTCTAAATTACGAATTTGGATTGTCACAGCAGGTTGGCTTAACCGTAATTCATTTGCTGCAGCCGTTATGCTCCCTAAATCTGCAACTTTTGTGAAAATTCTTAGTGCATGTAAATTCATTGTTATCACCATATTATAAATTTTTTTTATGATTAGGAAAAAAATATATATTTGTTTTATGTAAATTATAGCAGTAATTTAGAAAGAGAGGTGAGCGAAATGGTAATTTTCTTAAATGAATGGTTTTCAGTAAATGGATTGATGTTATTTTCTATCGGAATAATTGCTGCGATGATTGGTGTTATGTTTGGGGCAGCGGGCTTTGTCTTACTCCCAGCTATGTTATTAGTTGGTGTACCAATTCATGCTACGGTGGCAGTGAATAAGTTTGCAACAGGTATTTCTTCATTTACAAATGTCCTGACACTATTATTTAAAAAAGACATTTCTCTCAAAGAGATATTGCCATTTATGTTGATGGCATGTTTTGGGGGAGTTACTGGTGCATTTTTAGCAACACGATTGTCCGAACAAATAATGAATATTATGGCTTGTATTATTCTTACTTTTTCCTTTTTTATTGTGCTAAAAAATAATAAAAAGTTAGGGATCGTTACAGAAGGCGATCAGGAAAAAAGACCATCATCCATCACGCCATTTTTTATTAGTATGTATGATGGTGGTTTTGGTCCAGGATCAGCATTAATGAATATTATGTATTTTATTAAGAGGCAACATAGCTATGTAAAGGCAGTTGAATTAACACGTTTCGTGATGTTTTCCAGTTGTATGAGCGCTTTTGTATTTTATTATCTTTTTGGCATTGTCGATTGGGGGATTGCGATTCCAGTTACGGCTGGTTCGATTTTGGGCTCTCATGTAGGAATGAGAATGGTGCAATATATTAAGGTGAAATGGCTTCAAATTACACTGCCTGCTATCTTTCTTTTGTTGATTGCACAAGTTGTACGGGATTTATTGTTCTAAATTATATGTAAAAAAGGATAGCTGAATCAAATGTTCAGTTATCCTTTAATTGCTGATAGAACCAGATGAATCGCCACTATAAGCACTCAAATCGCCACAAAAACAGCACTACAATTACTTTGCCAAACCATTTTGGAAGGCGTAGACGACGGCTTGTGTACGATCTTGAACATCTAATTTGGCTAAAATATTGCTGACATGGGTTTTCACTGTTTTTAATGCGATGTATAAGTCATCGGCGATTTCTTGATTTGCTTTGCCCTTTGCCATTAATAGAAGAACTTCCATTTCTCGGTCTGTTAATTGCTCATAAAGCGGTGTGTTCGAACCGTAGCGCATACGGTGCATCATTTTAGATGTGACTTCTGGCTCTAATACCGTCTGGCCGCCGATAGTTTTACGGATGGCGTCAGCAATTTGCTTAGCGTTGGATGTTTTTAAAATATAGCTAATTGCACCAGCCTCCAAAGCTGGATAAACTTTATCATCATCTAAAAAGCTTGTGACCATCATGATTTTTGCTTCTGGCCATGTTTCTAATATTTTGGCAGTTGCTTCTGCGCCTGTCATGACAGGCATGACATTGTCCATTAAAATAATATCGGGGCGAAGGGCAAGGGCACGTTCTACAGCCTCTATACCATTTTCCGCTTCGCCAACAACCGTAATATCAGGCTGTGCTGACAAGTAGGCAGATACGCCAATTCGGACCATCTCATGGTCATCCACTATTAGTACTTGTATCAACTTCAACAACCTCCTTCTGTAGGGGAACTTTTACCTCTACAATCGTACCTTCTCCAGGTACAGAAACAATTTTATACGTACAGCCAATTTCAACTGCTCGCTCGGCGATATTTTGTAGTCCATAGGAAGTCGATTTGTCTGCTTCCACATCAAAGCCGAGGCCATTATCTTGTATCCGTAAAATCGCCAAATCATCTCGTGCAACAAGCAATAATTCAACCTCTGTTGCCTTTGAATGGCGTAACGTATTTGATAAAGCTTCCTGCGCAATGCGGAATAAGTGATCTTCCTCTGCCTTTGATAAAGATATTTCCTCTAGCTCATATTCAATATGAAAATAGACTTTTTGTTGAAGCTCAATAATTAATTCTTCTAAGCCTTGAGCAAGGGTTTTATTGTGTAAGGCAACAGGGCGTAAATGTAATAATAATGCGCGCATTTCAAGCTGTGCCTGCTGTACAACTTTTTCTACTTGCTTTAAACTTTTAGCATTTTCATTGCTTTCTGTTAAGGCAGAAAGTAACATCGAAGCGGCAAATAATTGCTGTGAAACGGAGTCGTGCAGTTCACGTGCAAGACGTTGTCGTTCAGCAATAATACGCTCTTGGATGACTTTATCGTTCGCTTCAGCGCGTTCATTGGAAAGACGCTGTAAGCTTTTTCGTTGTGTATCAATTAGCTCGCTCGTTTGCACAAGTGCTTTTTTTAGTGGCTTCGGTAGTGCCTGTTTTTTAGGAAGTACAAAATCAGGCTCGATTAATTCCTTCACAAAGCGGGTAGCTTGTGCTTCGCGCGCTCGAGCTGTCATACTAATCCAGCATGAAATGATGAAACTAAGTGCAAATAGACTTATTAAAATAACGCCACCTAACGGGATATTATCATAGTTTTGTTGCCATAAAGGCTGCCACACTTCTTCATTTGGTTCGCCCCAGACAGCGAAGAGAAGGCCGAATGCTGCCCCAATTAATATAAAAAATAAAGTAAAGACTCGCGAAAGAAATGCAATCATTTACGTAGCACCTCCAAATCTCCTAGCCATGTAGCAACATGAATAACGAGGGTACGCTTTGCATCTTCAGGGTTGCCATCTGAGAACACAATACTTTCATTCATGAGCCGCTGTGGACTACCTTGTAGACATGTGAAATCTCCAAATAACGTCGTGTAGTGTAATCGAAACGGAATTTCATAAGGAACATAAATTTGTACTTTGCCAATGCCTTGTCGAATAGTAACTAGACTCTGGCCAGCAGGTAAAATCGTTTGGGTTGTATCAATCGTAATGTCACCAGCAAGACGTTGAATTTGCACATCTTGCCATTTATAGGCATCTACAGGTGCAGGTATTGTACCAAATAGTTCATTTTTGCTGGCTGGTAGCTTTAAGAATTCTAAAGTAACGATTTTCGGTTCATTTTCTCGTTGTAAGTATTGATAGAGCATGTATAAGAGCAAGATAACGATAAATAGTCGCAAACTCCACATCGTAAAGAGGGAGATGGCGATAAAGAAAATCCCAGTCCATTTTAAAAATCGGATGTTTTTCGAAAAGCTTAAATAGAGCAAAATAGCCCCAATGATTAAACAAAAAGCACCACCATTATTGAAAATTGTGAGCTCTACAAAAACGAGTAAAAAGAAGCATAGTACCCAAAATGTCAGTTTATTTGTTGTAAAGTTTTGCAAGAGGGTCACCCTTCTTTCTACTAAATTAAATTCCGAGAAATATTAGAATTCTAGTCATGTGCTTCTACCATCGTTTTAATGGCATTCGCTATTATATCAGCATCGAGGGCATTCGGATAATGAGCAGTACCAAATGATTGACCAATGACAAATATTTTTTCTTGATGATAGGTTTCTCTAATATAATCAACGATAACATTTGCATCATCTGTGAATTGACGAAGGTTCATTGTAGAAATAGATAATTCCTTGTTATAACTTTTACCTGAACCTCTTTGATCATAATACACAGCCACACAGTTATCGGTTATTTCCGAATACAATGTTCGAGCGCTGACGCCATATGGGAAAGGAGAGCCAGGACCACCATGTAAAAATAAACAAAATGGGTTGTTCTTATCTTTCCCTTCAACTAATAGAAACTGTCTGTCTCCATTTACATTTACTTCTTTTAGCTCACTAATCCCGCCATTATCCATTAGTTCACTACTTTTTTGTTTAATGTGTTGTTGTGCGATAAAACGATAACTACATAATAGGAAGGTCATAAATAGAAGTATAAGAAAAGTAAAAATACATATAGTAATCAATAGATTAAACCGTTTCCTTTTTTTATTCTTTTTCATGAATCATTATCCTTTATCTCTTTTTCTTCCCCCTATGCTCAAAGAAATGGGATGCTTCAATAATTGAGGCATCCCTTATTTCTTTTCATTATAACATGTTATTTCTTTTCAATGAGTAGGGGTGAAGTAGCTTCGGCTGAATTTTTTTCTAGTGCGACAAGGCGTGCCTCAAAAGTTGTTACCTCATGATCTTTGTCGATACGGTAAGCAAGCTTATCGATATAAGATTCTAAATCCTCGAAATTAGCTTTATTGTTGTTGGCAAGCATACCGTCCATTTGATGGTGCGCACGCGTAACATTTTCTTTCCCCATTAGCTGTAATTGACGAACTTTCATATCTTTAATTTTATGCTTCATTGTTTCAAATTTACGCTCTAGCTCAAAGTATTCTTGCGTGCTCGCCTCAATGCTCGCCTGCAACGTATGATTGCGAGTTGTATAAGCAGCTACTTCGTCAGATGCGAAATCGATTAAGTCTTGTTCGCCACTACCTAATGCTAATTGAAGTTGCGCTTCACGTTTAGCTAGTAATTCGGCATTTTGTTTAAGCTCAAGTTCCATTTTTTCTTTTAGCTTACCTTGACGTTCTAATAATTTGCCTGTTTGCTCTGTTTGCTTCTCTGCCTCGCGAATATATTGATTTAACATAGCGATAGGATTTTTTTGTTCCTTTTTATCAAATACTTGATGTAAATCAGCCTCAATTGTGTATCTAAAACGTTGGAATAAGTTCATTAGTAATTCGCTCCTTTTATTTTGTTAAATTTGACCATTCTTTTTCAAAGTTAGTAAACGGGTCTTCTTCTTTCGCTTCCACTGTTGGGATTTTAACGTCTTCCCCATTCCATTTTTTATAGATAACATAAATAATGGCGATTGCTGCAAGACCAATCATTGCTGGAATATTAGAAACAGCTGAAAGCACACCAATTAATCCAACAGTAAACCAAATGATTTTTGCAAATGTCGATTTACTGCCAATGTAGAAATGCATGCCTAGTGCAACGAGTACACCTGAAAATAATAAGCCTGTAATTGGGCCGATTAAGGCAAGTGCAACACATGCTGCAATAATACCTCCAGTTAGTAAAAGAAATTTTTTCATATGTTTTAGCTCCTTTCGTTTGTACCTTTATGTTACCTGTTTGAAAGATCATCTAAAACGGACTGGAAATGGATTTTCATCTAGGTCTTGAGGCTGAGCCATTTTTTTATAAGCTGAAACTAGAAGCTTTTCGACAAAAATAGAAGATGGTTACCTCCTTCGTTTGACAAATTAACATGTTTCAATCCGCTATACTTACGTTAAAGAAACTGAGCGAAGGGGGATTTCTGGTGAGAACCTATTCCATATATAAAATAAAAGAAGAGCATTTAACGTTTATTTTCGGCAGAGAGCGTAAGTTATTAGAAATGATGCAGGGCTGTGAAGATGCCAATGAGAAATCCTTAAAAGAACTCGCGTATATATGTGAAACTGTCCGCTTCGATGAAATTGCTGCAATGCTAGAAGCACAGCTAGATTCTAAATATGCTCATTTAGAACGGGCGCGGAATGCTTTATTTTTAGAGCATCCGATAAAAGGGAAGATGGCGATTTATTTAGTAGATCGTAAAATCTGTGTCTATTGTGAAGGCTCGCGAATGCTTGATTTGGATTTATTTCAAATGCTAGCAAAAATGAGTGAGCGTTTTATTGCCTTTAATAAACAAGATAATGAGTGTGGTTGGTTAAAGCCGATGAAGTATACAATGCACTAGGATTTTTCACTATAATATATAGTAACACGCTAGTATTTGGTGTATAATGGAGCGTGGAGAGTTTTTTTCTCGGTATATTGTAGTGGAGGAGGTTGGTTGTATGCCTACATGGGGCTGGATTATTATTGTAATTATCGCATTAGCAGCTGGTGCAGCACTTGGTTTCTACTTTGCACGTCAAGCTATGATGAAATATTTAAAAGAAAACCCACCAATTAACGAACAAATGATTCGAATGATGATGGCACAAATGGGTCGTACGCCGTCTGAAAAGCAAGTACGCCAAATGATGACTCAAATGAACAAATTCCAGAAATAATTGGAATTTTTAAGGAGCAACTGGTTTAGTAAACTGGTTGCTTTTTTCGTTTTCTTGTCTACTAATTATAAATTGGATATAATTGGCATATAGGGTGGGGACATATGGACATAATGATCGGCATCGCACTTATACTTCTTGTGTTTTTTTCATCAAATATCGTAGAGAAAAGATTAAAAAATATTGAAAAACAAAATAGTCGAGTCATCGACATTTTAGAAGAAATAAAAGAGGAACTAAAGCATAAAAAGTGAGATGAAATGGAATGTATGCAACAATCGAAAAAGTACAAGATATTGAGGAATTATCGCAGTTTTTAGCGGGTATGAATAAACAAAAAACGTCCCATATCGGTTATTGTGAATAACAGAACACGCTTTTAACAAAGCAAGTGACATAAAAAGTACTCCGTTTACGCAAGATCATTTTCTGCAATTTGAAAAATTACATAATGAAGCGTTTCCAGGGACATATTACGATGCCACTACAATAATAGAGAGATTAAGCACGAATATAAATTGATGGTACTTAAAAGCGAAACAGATGTTTTGCAGGTTATGTCTACTTTGAAGTTAACAGTGAAATGGCTAATACAGTAAGCGTGCTTAACTAAAAGTAGCAATTTTTAGCTAAGCACGTTTTTTCTTGGATTCTATAGGGAGTGAACATGTAGTAAATCGACTTTTGTACCGAGAAATGTTTGGAAGGATAATAATGATTGTTGCAATACCTCAGTAGAAATATCTTTCATAATGAACACAATATATGAAACTTGCGTATTTTCTGGCCATTCATGTAAATGGATAGGAGGGTGAATAATATGCTGTACGCCATTTAAGACGATTGGCCCTGCTTCACCGACATCGAGTAGTCCTTTAACGCGCAGAATGTTTTCGCCTCTTGCGTAGAGCAATAAGCTCAGCCATACACCAAAACTATTCCAATTTAAAGGTTGTAAAAAAGCAAAAGAAATCGATTGAATATGCGATTGTAAAGTATGTGGTGCTAGCTGATCGTTACGAGGTAACACGTTGCTAGAATATTTTCTTGCTACATGTAAAATCGATGGCTCTACATCGCCCTTTTCCACATTAAGTATTGTACAGCTTGGGTTAATCCTTACGATTTCAGCACGAATAAAATCCAGTTCTTCCTGCGTTACTAAATCGATTTTTGTTAGTGCGACCGTATCAGCTGCTGAGATTTGCTTTACAGTTGTTTCGTGATTGCGTACTTGCATCGCTCCGTTTTTCGCATCGACGGTCGTAATAACTCCATCTACGACAAAGTGATGCTGTAAAATGGGATGTGTCATAATCGTAAATAAAATCGGAGCGGGATCTGCTAAGCCCGTTGTTTCAATAATAATGCGATCAAACTTAATACCCCCTTGTTCATAGAGAAATAAGTAATTTTGCAATTCTTCCGCTAAATCTTCACGCGCTTGACAACAAATACAACCACCTTGAAGTAATGTCGTTTTTTCTTCTGCTTGTCTTAGTAAATAATGATCTAAGCCAACTTTGCCAAACTCATTGACGATAACAGCGATATTTTCCGTTAGTCGATAATGCGTTAATAAGTTTTGCAGTAATGTCGTTTTACCGCTCCCTAAGCTACCAGTAATAATTGTCACGGCTTTTTTTGTTGCTTTCATCTATCATCACTCAATTCGATTTTTTCCATTAAGTTAGTGTTCAGTGGGTCAATGGCATAGCCAATCCGTTTTTCTACTTCCGCCCATAACGAACCTAAATCATGGACGATGGACGTAGTGCCTTTTAAATCGCTAAGAATAAATTTACTGCCATTCCAATCCGTTAGTTTTAACTGATAGAAAACTAAAATTTTATTGATGAAATGAACGCGCTCTATTCTCGCTTGCTGTCGAACACGTTGTAATTCACCTACGATAATTTCTGATGTAACAGCATTGTTGAACTCCGTCCAATGAACATTTGCAATAAAATCACCGCAAAAAATACACATACACTTGCTCCTTATGTGCGCGGATACCGTTTTGCGAAATCGTTTGCAATATCATTAAATGTAACCCACCGAATATGTTCGTGGGAATTAATATAAGTGATAAGGCGATGATGCATTTGGAGTACTTGTGGACGCCCACTAACATCTGGATGGATTGTCATCGTAAAGACAGCATAATCCATATTTTCGTAAACCCAATCGAATTGATCTTTCCACATTTGTTCGATATCGTGCGGATTCACAAAGCCATGACTGTTTGGTGATTTTTTAATAAACATCATCGGCGGTAAATCATCCAAATACCAGTTGGCGGGAATTTCAATTAAATCGGTTTCTTTGCCTCGTTCTAACGGCTTCATCCATTCTTCTGCTTGTTTACTATAGTCAATTTTTGTCCATTTATCACCGACACGTACATAATACGGTGTAAAATCATTGTGCATTAAACTGTGATCGTATTGTATGCCATGCTTAATTAATAATTCATTCGTTACATTGGAAAATTCCCACCAAGGTGCCACATAGCCGGTCGGTTTTTTTCCTGTTAATTCTTCAATAAGTTGAATTGATTTAAGTAATACTTGTTCTTCTTGTTTCGGTGTCATGGCAATAGGATTTTCATGGGAGTAGCCATGTGCGCCAATTTCATGCCCTCGTTCAAAAACATCTTTCATTTCCCGTGGGAACGTTTCAATTGAATGGCCAGGAATAAACCAAGTCGTTTTAATATTATGTTTATCGAATAAATCTAACAGTCTTGGCGTACCAACTTCCCCAGCAAATAAACCACGTGAAATATCATCAGGGGAATCTTCACCACCGTAAGACCCTAACCAACCTGCAACAGCATCCACGTCAATGCCATAGGCAACTAAAATCTCTTTTCGCATCTTACATCCATCCCTTTATAAATTTTTATCATTAGTCTAACGAAAAAAAGAAAGCTTGTAATATAGTTTTTAAAAAATTTAGAAAATATGCACAAATGCATAGGGCTTATGTTATAATGCTGAAAAAATTAAAGAATGGAGAGGTACTATGCTAGGAAATATAAAAATTTCTGCCGAAACGATCGAAAAGCTGCCATTGGCATCCATTATTTATGACGAAAATTTTTCTATTAAAATGCTAAATACCAAAGCACAACAAGCCATTCAATTTAATCGACAAATAATCAACCATAGGAAATTACTTCCGTTATTAAGAAAATCCATGTCGACTGATATTCCGTTAATGAAATATATTATTTGTGCCAGCAAAAGCTATCAATATTTCTTTTCAAGGATTGTAGATAAAGATAAATATTACATACTAGTTTCTATCAATTTAACATGGCCGTACCAACATGAATATGAACGCTACAAAGAAGAGAGTGAAGGATTAAATGCGATATTTAAGTGTACCTATGATGCTCTTTATATATCTGACCATCAAGGAAAAACATTACGGGTAAGTGCAGCTTGTAAACAACTATGGGGGGTAAGTGAAGAACAGCTAATAGGGAAAAATGTTTTAGAGTTGGAAAGGGAGGGGGTGTACCAACCTTCGATTACAAGATTAGTGTTAGAAAACAACAAGAAAATTTCGACGGTCCAACAAACAAAAAATAATAAAAGGCTATTAGTTGTCGGAACGCCTATTAAAAATAAGCAGGGCGAAATTATGCGGGTAATCAATGCTTCTAGAGACATTACAAATATAAAAAATTTACAACAAGAAATCCATCATTTGACAAGTATAATTCATAACTATCAACATGAACTGAGCCAACAGGATAGCCAATCAATAAGCCCGCTTATCTATCAAAGTAAGAAACTCGAAGCGGTAGTAGCGCTTGCCAAACGAGTGGCAGCAGTAGATTCGACCGTCTTAATTTTAGGAGAGACAGGTGTCGGCAAAGAGGTTTTTGCCAATTATATTCATAACATGAGCGAGCGTAAAACGAAGCCTTTTTTGAAAATCAATTGTAGTGCTATTCCAGAAAATTTATTAGAATCCGAGTTGTTTGGCTATGAAAAAGGTGCATTTACTGGCGCAAATAGAGAAGGCAAAATCGGCTTATTTGAACTAGCACATAACGGTACGTTGTTGTTAGATGAAATTGGCGATATGCCACCTGCACTCCAAATAAAATTACTTCGCGTCATTCAAGAAAAAACGCTACAGCGAATTGGTAGCGCCAAAACAATCCCTATTAATGTTCGGTTTATCGCAGCAACCCATCGAAATCTTGCTGAAGAAGTGACAAAAGGAAATTTTAGAGAGGATTTATATTATCGCTTAAATGTTATCCCCATTCATGTACCGCCGTTACGTGACCGCAAAGAAGATATACTGCCTTTAGCAAGTCATTTTTTAACGAATTTAAATAACAAATATTATTCAGCCAAAACATTCAATACAAGCTTTGCACATAAGTTAACAACGTACAACTGGCCTGGAAATATTAGAGAATTACAAAACGTCATTGAACGATGTTATGTCATGAGTGACTCCGATTATCTAACAAGTGAAACACTAGCAATGGCACTAAACGAAAATAAAAAGGAGAAGTCTGTTCTCGTAAAGGACATCATGCCTTTAAAAAAATGTGTAGAATATGCCGAAATGGAATTATTGCAAATGGCTTTTGCAACATGTCAATCAACTGTTGATATGGCAAAATTATTAGAAGTGAATCAATCTACCATTAGTAGGAAAATGGCCAAATTTAATATTCGATAAACATGCTATATAATGGAAGGAGAAAGGGGGAGGGACGAATGGTTTTTCGCACAAAGGTAAACATGGTTTTGTTAATCGGTATCTTTTTAGTCGTTGTCATCATGGGTTCAATTCCATTGCTTTCATTGTATAAACAATTACCATTACCTATTTTACTGTTGATTGTTGTTCTCTTTCTTGTTGCTGGAGGTATTGTTTGGTGGTACGGCACTTCGCTTCAATGTATTTTCTATAAGGAGTATTTATTAATAAAAGGTGGGCCCTTCAAAAGACGCGTACCTTATCACACGATAAGAAAAGTTGCGCCGACAAAAGATAAATTTACGGGCTATCGCATTACACCATCTGATATTGGACTTGAGCTATGTGTGGAATCTACAAGCTTTGGCCGTATTAAGATTTTAACGGAGAATAAAATGGGGTTTATTGAAGAATTAAAAAAACGCTGTCCGCATGCCCAATTTGAAAACGTTAAGGCATGGGCAGGTAATGACGTTTAAAATGTGTAAATACTTACGCCGATTACGACCGAGTAAGAAGGAGTTTGGCGCAATTGAAAATTTATTAGTAATAACGTCCCTAAACAATAAATTAAATATGAAAGAGGCAAAATAATGAAAGCTAATGCAGATGTTTTAATCGTCATCGATTTACAAAATGGTGTATGTTTTAGTGCAGAGCATTTGGTTGAACTACCAAGTTTACTTACGAAAGTAAATAATCGAATTGCGTGCTACCGGGAACTGCAAAAACCGATTATTTTTGTGCAGCATTGTGATGAAGAACTCGTACCTGAAGAGGAACTTTGGGCGATTCATGCAGACTTAGATGTGCAAGAGCAAGACTATTTGGTTAGAAAAGAACATGCCAATTCATTTTACAAAACAAACTTAAAAACGATGTTAGACGAATTAGCTGTACAGCGTATTGAATTTTGCGGCGCCCAAACTGAGTACTGTATGGATGCAACGATTAAATTTGCACATGGCTTAGGATACGAAAACTTTATGGTACGTAAAGCGACTTCTACGCTTAATAACCCATTTATGTCAGCACAAGAGACAATTGATTTTTATGAAAATATATGGAATAACAGATTTTTGAAATTTATAGATTGAATTTTATAGTTAGAGGAAAAGTGTTAGATTGACTGCGATCAATCTAACACTTTTTTGTTGTGCTGATGGTGTGCCTTATGTCGGTCACTTTCCGCTCAGTGCAGGCTATACGTTATTCTATCGGCGATACGATGAGTTTTATCAGCGATTCATGAGCTTCTATCGGCGATATCACAGGTTTTACCAGCGATTTAGATGCATCTATCGGCGATAGGACGAGTTTTATCAGCGATTTAGGAGCTTTTACCCTCGATACCCCGAGTTTTACCCGCGATTCAAGATATTCTACCAGTACAAACACGAATTTGCATTACTACTATGCCAAAATGCATAACTTCGGTACAAAGTTTCCATTTTTCCCTTTAAAAAATTCGCAGTATAAGTGCATCTTTAACAATATGTCAATTGATGAAAAGTTGGCACGATTTTTGCTTCGAAATTTTATATCGGAAAGGAGGATTATTGAATGATATCGGCAATCTAAAAATTACTAAAGGGGAGTGATGACTTTGAAGCATGTAGTAGCAGCTATTCAAATGAATTGTGAACTAGGCAATAAAGAAGGCAATTTACAAAAAGCGCAAACATTAATAGCACAAGCACTTGAACAACAGGCAACACTCATTGTATTACCCGAATTATTTAATACAGGTTATCGGGTGGAAGAACAAGATTGGCAATATGCTGAGACGATTCCAGGGGAAACGACCGAGTTTTTACAGCGTATGGCGACTCAACACGAAGTCACGATTATTGGCTGTATTTTAGAACGGGGTGAAATCGGAGGCACAATATTTGATACCGCTTTTGTTATAGCGAAAAATGGCATATTGGGCAAATATCGAAAAACACATCTTTGGGATCAAGAAAATCTTAGATTTAATAGAGGCGATGCACTAGCTGTTATCCATCAAGAAGATTTGAAGATTGGTTTACAAATTTGCTATGAAATCGGGTTTCCAGAAGGCGCAAGAATATTAACGTTACAAGGCGCCAATGTCCTTATCTACCCTTCGGCATTTGGCGAACAGCGTTACTACATCTGGGATACTGCGAGTAAAGCAAGAGCAATCGAAAACGGCTGTTACGTTATTGCAGCCAATCGTTCAGGAATTGAAAAACAATCAACGCAATTTGGTGGGAAAAGTAGAATTATTGATCCACAAGGCAAAGTTTTAGTCGAAGCTGTACAGGAAGATGAATGCATCGTCGCAACAATTGATTTACAACGAGTCATTCAACAACGAAGAGAAGTACCTTACTTAAGAGATTTAAATAAAGCCATTTTTCATCCAAGCGAATAAAGTTTTAATCAGGGGGAAGATTTATGAAACGTAACACATTAATCACAAAGGATATCGTGCCCACTTTAAGAAGGCATCGCATCATTACAGGACTAGGATTTTTTAATATTTGGGTGGGGATGGCGGTTATTATTGCCACATTCCAAATTGGCGCTAATGGTATTGAATCAATGACACTCTGGCAATTAGCAGGCGCTATTTTTGTTGCTAATGTATTAATCGCCATTGTTGCTAGTTTAACCGGGGATATTGGGATTGAACATGGTTTATCGTTTGCGGCTTATTTAAGAGCACCTTTTGGCACAGTAGGTGTACATATACCGTCGTTAATAAGGGGGATCGTTGCTTGTATTTGGTTTGGTATTCAAACATATCTTGGGGCCACAGCCATCAACTATATCGTAGCAGATTTAACAGGCTTTGATTCTTGGTTTGTCTGGTATGTTGTATTTGCAGCTGTGCAAATCGTGAATACGGCCATTGGTATTAAAGCAATCGATCGATTTGCTGTTATTGCTGCGCCTTCCATTATTTTAATTTCGATTTGGATTTTTGTGAAAATATCGAGCATTGCTACTGAAGAGGGGTTAAATATTTTTACGTATGAAGGAAGTACAGCTGAAACGACTTGGTTGCTCATTATGGCGGCAAATATGGGCTTTTGGTCTTTACTTGCCGTAGATATTCCGAATATTACGCGCTACGTAAAAGCACCAGTCAATGAGCGCAATTGGTTCCGGCGCAATAAAAATAATTATATTCCTCACTTATTAGCGTTACCAACTGTCCAAACCTTTATCGGTATTATTGGTGCCGTTAGTTTTTTAGCCACTGGCAACTGGAATCCGATTGAAGTCGTGCAACAAATTGCAACAGGTTGGGTGATGGTGATGATCTTATTGCTCGTTATATTGGCGCAATGGTCAACGAATACTGCTTCTAATTTAATTCCGGCGTCGTTAACATTTGTCAATGCCGGTGCGCGCATTCATTTGTCCTATACATGGGGTGTCATATTAGCGGGAATTATCGGCACATTGTTTCAACCTTGGATTATTTTAGAGCAGTTATTCCGTTTCTTAGGGTACTCCGGTGCCATTATGTCGGCTGTAGCAGGTGTTATTATTTGTGATTACTATATCCTTCGCAAGCGCCGTTTACATGTCAAAGATTTGTATAGGCAGGAGGGGCAATTTACATTCCATAGAGGCGTAAACGTGGCAGGTATGCTTGCTTGGCTCATTAGTAGTGTACTCGCGATTGTCTATATTGATTATATGTATTTCGTTGGTTTCCCTCTATCGGCAATTATTTACTATGTGCTAATGAAACAATGGTATTTAAAGAAATTCCCGCAACAAGAAATAGAATCTAATTACTCTGATGAATATTTAGGAACATCTGCGAACCGTGATTGGGAAATTGCTAGATAGAACTGTCGAGAAGAGATAGCAACGTCCGATATAAATAAAGACTAGACATTAGAGGGTTTCGCACAGTTTTTCAAGATAGGAGTGACAAAAATGAATTATCTATTTCAGTTTGTTGTAGTGTTGCTAATCGTTTTTTTCCTTCATTTTATCAATCAATTGTTGTTACTGAAAAAGAGTGATTTTAAAATCCAATGGAAGGCGGTGACAATACTAGTCGCAATCAGCTTTGTTGTCGTATTGCTCCTAAACATATCTATTCATCCTATGGAAATACAATGACCATTTTAGAAAAAGAAGGTAGATGAACTCAAATATTTTGAGTTTGTCTACCTTCTACACTTTTGAAAGTTGATAGTTTTAAGCTTGATTTAACCAGCTAATCGCACTATGCACAACGACTGCTACCCCTAATGGAATAACACCTTCGTCTAAAATAATATTAGGGTTGTGTAATGGGTAGTTGTTGTCACCTAACCCATTGGAGCCTGCCCACATAAACATTGTTGGCACTTGCTGGCTAATGTAAGAGAAATCTTCTGTGCCAGCTAATGGTTCAGCGTCCACTTGTAAATGATTTTCGCCAACAATTTCTTGTACAAAAGGTACGATTTGTTCGCACAATGTTTCATTATTATATAGTGATGGGGTAGAGATAGTCTTTAATTCATATGTTCCACGCATCATTTTCACTGTCGCATCTATAATTTCTTGAACTCGATTAAATAGATGATCCCTAACTTCTGGTTTGAAAGAGCGTAGTGTGGCTTCTAAATGGGCTGTATCTGGAATAATATTTGCTACTGTACCGCCACCCATTTTACCGATAACGAGGACCGCTCTTTCTTTAGGATCGATTTCCTTGCTAACTAGTGTATTCATTTGATTGTAAATCGCATTGACAATCATTAATGGATCAATGGCATTTTGCGGCTCAGAGCTGTGTCCACCTTTACCTTGCACTTTTAGAAAGAAGCCATCTAATGATGAAGCGGCGATGCCTGGTTTGTAGCCAAATTTCCCTACTTCTAAATCTGGCGTGACATGGAGGGCAAGGGCAGCATCGACTTTTGGATGTTCGAGTAAGCCATTTTCTATCATATTCCTTGCACCAAGACCAATTTCCTCGGCGGGCTGGAACGTGATTTTGACAGTACCTTTGATATCTTTTTCTTTCTCTTTTAAAAGCTTCGCAGCGCCGAGCATAAACGTCGTATGGATGTCATGGCCACAAGTATGAGCAAATCCATTTGTCGATTTAAACGGTAAATCCGTGTTTTCCTCCATCGGTAATGCGTCCATATCGCCTCTTAGTAAAATTGTTTTCCCATTGCCATTACCAATCGTCACAACAAGCCCCGCTTGCCCAACTTTTTGAGGTGTTAGACCCATAGAAAGTAATGTTTTTTCAACGTAAGCGACTGTATTCGGTAGTTCGAATCCAATCTCTGGATGTTGATGTAGATGTCTACGATGCTGAATGAATTCTTCTTGAAAATGTTCCGCCATTAGTAATGTTTCATGTTTCGTCATATGAATACACCTCTCTAGTCTAATGAATATTCTATATCTGAAGTCGTATTAACTTTAGGTTTTGTTTTAATGGCAATGACAAACAATCCAAATAAAACGATTGAAAGTACAATTAAGACATTTAACAGTAATCCATAGGAATGATTAATATTATAAATGGCCCCTGAAACAATTGGTGTCAGTGCAGCGCCTAGTGAGGAGAATAACGACACAATCCCGAATTTTGCGCTATATTCTTTTTCCCCAAATAGGGATGAAGTTAAGTAAGCAGGTGTAACTGTAACGGCCGTCGCACCAAATCCCGTAAATATCGTATACAGGATACCAGGTATTAATAGGTCACCTCTCATTAAAAATAAAAAGCTTACTAAACCAGAACCACAAATAATAAGTAATGTCGTAATGGTACCCAATTTATCGTATAAGCGACCGACTAATAACTTTCCGATAATTACCATTGCTGAACCTAAAGAGAGTAATAACGCAGCATGTTGAGGTGTGCCACCAATATCCTTTAAATAAGGCGCAAGGTTAATAATCATCCCATTGACGACAACACCACCGACAACAATTGCCGCACAAAGTGCCCAAAATGATACAGATTTAAGTGCTTCTCTTTGTGAAAGCCCATCTACTAATTGTGAAGGAGTCGCACTATTTTTTATTTCCCCTAGTGGAACAAGCCCTTTATCTGCAGGCTTAAGTCGAATAACAAACAACGCCATAGGTACGATTAACACAAACATTGAAATGCCTGTAATGAGGTAAGCACTTCTCCAACCGTAATCTGTAATAAGCCAGTTTAGAATAGGGCTAAGAATGACACCACCAAGACCACTCCCTGCTAGTGCAATCCCTAAACATAATCCACGTTTTTCGTTAAACCAATTTGTAATTAATACTGGTGCTGGAATAAGAGCAGCTCCAGCCAAAGAAGCCCCCATTAGCACTGCGAATAAGTAAAAGTGCATCGCAGTCGTCGCAAATGAAAATCCTACATAGGAAAGGGTGCCGAGCGTTGTAAATATCGTCAAATAAAGACGAATGTCCATTTTCCGCATTACTTTTCCAGCAATTGGGCAAAAAATCATGGATACTAAAGCCATGATCGTGTAATACGTCATAAATTCAGTCCGTCCAATTCCCAATTCTTCCGTTACTGGGACAGTATAAAGTGACACTAAATTAATAATTGGTGCATATAAAAATGTCATAATCATGACACATGCCACTACAATCCACCAACCATAAAAGATGCCTTTTTTCTCTTGTTGAGTAGTCATATCGGTTTCCTCCGTTTTTACTTAGTAATCGGGGCATTCCGCTAGTAGATTAGTGACGTTGAATCCGTTTTCAATTATCTCTAACATAATAAATGGCGATACCGACGATTGTTTCATCACGCTTTCTAATTCATTAAAAAGTAATGATGGGGAGTTTTGGAGGTTGTATTGATCATAAGTATTTTAAAGCCCTAAGACCTGTAGATACATCATTTTCAAATAGTACAAGCTCCATCTTCCTTCTCATTTAACGCTTACGAGGTTAGCTGACGGATTCGGGCCTTTGAGTAGCCCTACCTTAACAAGGATTCACCCCTTGGATTGAATGTTCATCCAAAAAATTTGGTTCCCCCGCATCCATTGGTTTCAGCGATCTAGAAAGTTGAAACTGCTATGATACTACTATTACAAGAAAAGTTAGTAAATACAGAAAATTTTTTTGCCAAATGAGAAGAAAAATTTTTTTACATAATAAAACCTTTTATAAATAGGGTATTAGATAAACGATAAATAAAAGAAAGAAAATATTTTTTCAAAAAGGAGAAGATTTAGATTGTTATTAATTAGAAAAATGGTGTAAGACTTCTATTTAATTATCATTCTATTTTAAAAATTTACACATTTCATAGAAAACCCGTTATAATAGTTAGTATTGTAAGAAAAGGAGCTGTTAGCAATGGAACGCGAAAAAACAAATGTGGAAAGTTTTGATTTAGACCATACGAAGGTAAAAGCACCTTATGTACGTTTAGCTGGTGTAAAAGTAGGACAAAGTGGCGATGAAGTTTATAAATACGATATTCGCTTCAAACAACCTAATAAGGAGCATATGGAAATGCCAGCACTCCATTCTTTAGAGCATTTATCGGCAGATCTTATTCGCAATTATTCCGACCATATTGTCGATTTCAGTCCAATGGGTTGTCAAACAGGCTTTTATGTATCGTTGATTAATCATAATGATTATGACGACTTACTTACGATTTTAGAAAAAACATTTACTGATGTGACGAATGCAACGGCTGTACCAGCATGTAATGAAGTGCAATGTGGCTGGGCAGCAAGCCATAGTCTTGAAGGTGCAAAAGCGCTTGCAAAAGAATTTTTGGCAAAACGTGATGAATGGCATATCGTTTTTGCAGAATAATAAAAAACCTTGCAAATTGTAAAGTGTCCGTTATGTAGATGGACATTTTGCTTTGCAAGGTTTTTCATTTAACGATGAAAAGGGATGACATTGGAAGAGGAAGAATCGTAATTAATTTTTTGATAAATAAAACTTTCTAAAAAGTCATGTATTAGATCTTCGTATTCAGCCATATTTTCATTAAAGGATTGAGCATGTGCACCTTTGTCAAAAAGCTTTAATTTTTTCTGTCCCGTCTTTTTATTATATAAATCGAGTGACATGGAAGCAGGAATAAATGTATCTGGAATACTATGGATAAAGAGAACGGGCTTTTCGATGTGTGATACAGCTTCAGAAGGCGTTACACTTTTAAATGAATACCCATCACGTAGTCGTATAAAGAAATCGGCGAAGCGAATTGGAATTATTGAACCATATTTAAATTCTGTCTTGGCAATTTGTTTAAGTAACATGGAAAAATCTGAAAAGGCACAATCAGCAATATAAAAATCTGCCCCATCTTCAACTGTTCCCGCATACAACAGCATTGTTGCCGCACCCATTGATTCGCCATGAATACCAAGGATAGCATTATCACCAATCATCGCTTTGACGGTTTTTACAACAGCATCTAAGTCATTTTTTTCATAGTAGCCATAGCTTGTTGTTTTACCACCCGAGTCCCCATGTCTTCGATGGTCAAAAATTACGGAGTTGTATCCTAGTCGTTCAAAAAGACGTGCGTATTTGACTGAGTTGATTTTATTTTCTGTAACGCCGTGACAAATAATCATTGTATTATTGGTTTGCAGAGGTTGGAACATAATACCGCGAATGGAGTAACCATTGGGGGAGTCAATATTTAATTCGCATTTAAAATTTTTATTGTACCAAGCTTCGTCAAAACGTTTGGCAGTTGTTTCGCGTTCACGAATAAATTCAGGGTCTTTTTGTTGAATGTACATTAATTTATTGGAAAGCGCAAAGCCGAACAACCCTGTTGCAGCAGCGGCGAGCGTCGTTGTAATACCTGAAAATAAAAGCATTTTCTTTTTCATCTTCAATACCTCCACGACTTCTTTCTTTGTATGTCTAGGCATTTGTCCTTAAAAGGGAAATGCACGTTTCTTAATAGTAATGTTCCCAACTACGTTTGTTTAAAACACGACAACATTTTACAACAACTTGTGAAATACTGCGATTATTTCTGTTATCGAAAATCGTCAAAACATTTGTTAAAATATAGTTATCTGCTAGTAGCATATGCATGCAGTGTTGATTTTTGAACGGGGAAAAGGGGAGAATGATTATGACAAACGAGGTAGTGATTGTTAGTGCCGTGCGTACTGCAATCGGTTCATTCCAAGGAACATTAAAGGATGTGCCAGCAACAACTCTTGGAAGTATCGTTATTAAAGAAGCATTAGCGCGCGCTGGCGTAGCAGGTGAACAAGTCGATGAAGTCATTATGGGGAATGTTTTATCTGCTGGACTTGGACAAAATCCGGCTCGTCAAGCATCAATAGCAGCAGGATTACCAAATACAGTGCCTGCTTTAACAATTAATAAAGTATGTGGCTCAGGCTTAAAAGCAGTACATTTAGCAGCACAAGCAATTGTAGCAGGGGATGCTGATATTATTGTTGCTGGTGGTTTTGAAAATATGAGCCAAGCACCGTATGTACTGAAAAATGCACGTGAAGGCTTCCGCATGGGCGATCAAAAAGTCGTGGATACGATGATTCATGATGGTTTATGGTGTGCATTTAATGATTATCATATGGGCATTACGGCGGAAAATTTATGTGATGCGTATGAAATTACACGTGAGGAGCAAGATACTTTTGCAGCACGTTCTCAGCAACGTGCAGAAGCGGCTATTGCTGCTGGTAAATTTAATGATGAAATCGTTGCTGTAGAAATTCCACAACGAAAAGGCGACGCTGTTATATTTGATCGAGATGAATTTCCGCGTGCAGGCGTGACAGCAGAATCTTTATCAAAGCTCCGTCCTGCATTTAAAAAGGACGGCTCAGTAACGGCAGCTAATGCTTCCGGCATTAACGATGGTGCAGCAGCAGTTGTAGTGATGTCAAAAGCAAAGGCATTAGAGTTAGGGCTTAAGCCAATGGCCCAAATTTCGGCAAATGCGAGCTCAGGCGTCGATCCGTCCATTATGGGTACTGGTCCAGTAACAGCGGTGAAAAAAGCATTAGCAAAGGCAAATGTATCTTTAGAAGATGTAGATTTAATTGAAGCGAATGAAGCATTTGCAGCACAATCAATTGCTGTAGATCGCGAACTAGCATTCAATCATGATAAACTAAATGTAAACGGGGGAGCGATTGCTCTTGGTCACCCAATTGGTGCAAGTGGGGCGCGCATTTTAGTTACACTTCTTCATGAGATGGAGAAGCGTGATGTAAAAACAGGCCTTGCTACACTATGTATCGGTGGTGGACAAGGAGTAGCAACAATTGTTCAACGCCCTTAATGTAAGTAAGAAGGTGAAAGCAATGGGAAAAAAACGAAAACAACAACAGCATGTAGATAATCGTCACACAGCTAGTTTACCAAAGCAAGAAGCTGTTACATTAGCCGATCAGCTAGGTGGCGATGTGTTAGCGAAGTTAAAAGCTGCAAAACAAGCATTATCTGCAAAAGAACAGGCAGCGGAGGAAGAGCGTCAAGCACAGCTAGCCTTTGAGCGTAAGCAACGTGAGAAAAACAAATCGTTTGAAGAATTATTAAACGAATACGGTGATAAAGGCTCTAAATTTTAGTCTTAGATTAGTAAAAACAGTGAATCTCTTTTGGGAGATTCACTGTTTTTTAGTTAATCGCTGATAGAATGGCAGGAATCGCCGATAGAATGCCGAGAATCGCCGATAACCCCGTGAGAATCGCCGATAGAATGCTTAAAATCGCCGATAGCCCAACGAAATTTATTTTTTTAGCATTCGTATTTTCTTTACGGCTAAGACGAGGCTAATAAAAACAATAGCGCCAGCTGTATCGACTAGGACATCTTGCCCGTTCATTGTGCGTCCAGGTGTAAAGCTTTGGCGGAATTCATCTAGCATTGCAATTACTGCCGTTAGAGCAATGGCGACACCCGTAGCAAAACGTCGTTTTCCCCATGCAAAGTAGATTCCGAGCGCAATACAGCCAAAACCTATAAAATGGGTGAATTTTCGAATTAGAAATTCTATAAATTCAAAGTAGCCTCGCTCCTCAACAGACACTACGGTATCCCAATATGGAATTTTTAATACTGACAGTTGTGCCTCAAAAGGTTTATTAGCCAACAGTTCCTCTAGCTCAGGAATAATAGACTGTTGTTCGTAGCTCATGCTAGAGGAAATGGCGAGAATAACTAAAAGGAGCAATAAAACGAGCCATTTTTTCATCGGTGATCTGCGTATTGTTCCGCTTTTGTCAGCGTGTTGGCTACTTCAAAGTTGGTAATGGCATTGACTTTTTCATAGGCTGTCAGTGTTTGGGCAAGTTGTTCCTGTGAACTAGCACCAATCACAGTGGAAGCAATAGCATGTTCCTTCAAATTAAAGGCAAGCCCGAATGCATGTAAATCCTCATAGTGGTTTGCTAAGTCAGTTAATGTCGCTGTTAATTCATCTGCTGTATAGGTTTGATAACCGTCAACGCGTTGCAAGCGTTCTTTCCAAGTGTTTGTTAGTAAGCCTTTTGCAACGGTACCGCGTGTTACTACTGAAGCACCTTCACCCGCAATAAAATCTAGCCATTCTTCAGGGCGACGATCTAACGCACTATATTGCATCATGACACTTTTTGCAGCGCTTGCAGGTAGAAAACGTTTAAGTACATTTGGTCGAATAGAGGAAATACCATATTCGCGAATGACACCTTCTTTTTTCAAGTTTTCAAAAGTATCCATAATGCCATCCCAATCGTCCTCTATTGTGCCGCCATGTAGTTGATAGACATCGATGTAATCTGTACCGAGTCTTTTTAGGCTTTTATAAACCGCCTCTTGAATGTAAGCAGGGGAGGCATCCCAATGCCAGCCTTCCACACCTTCTGTCCAACGATTGCCTACTTTCGTTGCTACAATTACATCTTGTCGACGTTTGCCCAAAATGGAGCCAATAATTTGTTCGTTGGCACCAAAATCATATAAATCGGCAGTGTCAATATAGTTAATACCAGCATCTAAAGCCATATCAACGATGGCTGCTGCCTTTTGTTTGTCTGTCGAAAGAGACATACCTCCTAAACTAATTTCTGAAATATATAAATTACTTGAACCGAGCTGTCTTTTTTTCATACGAATGCCCCTCCTTCGATTTCTCTACTTGTAATGGTACAATGAACATATCTGAAGAACAAGCGAGGTTATAGGCAATGAAAAAGTTTGAAGAAAAAACGACACAAACGACATCCATTTATGATGGGAAAATTGTAAAGTTACAGGTCGATGATGTCACATTACCAAATGGCAAGTCGGCTAAGCGTGAAATTATTAAGCACCCAGGAGCAGTAGCTGTCATTGTCATCACCAACGAAGGTAAGCTTGTAATGGTTGAACAATACCGTAAAGCGCTTGAGCGTTCTATTGTAGAAATTCCTGCTGGTAAACTTGAAATAGGGGAAGAACCGATTCATACTGCACGTCGAGAGCTTGAAGAAGAGACTGGTTATGGCGCACATCAATTTGAGTATTTACAAGCATTTGCTACTTCACCAGGCTTTGCGGATGAAGTGATTCACCTATTTGTTGCGACCGATTTATATCAGATTGAAAATAGAGCAGAACTCGATGAAGATGAATTTGTCGAATTACTAGAAGTTTCGTTGGAAGAGGCACAAGCGATGGTCGCGGATGGACGTATTTATGACGCCAAGACAGCGTTTGCAGTACTTTGGTTTGCTTTGCAACAAGATAAATAAAGTTTAGCATAATAGAAGCGGACGAGCATAAGCTGTAAAAACCTTGATAGAAAAGGAGCATGCTAATGTCTCGTACGGTTTCTCTATTTTATCACGCATCAATTGTTGCAGTGAGCTTCGTTTGTGGCGTCATCTGCTTTCATATTATTGGAGGGGCGAACGCAGAGCCTTTTATTTTATTTATAGAACCTCGTTTAGCAGATGTGGACAGGCAATCTATTTTCCGTTTAGTGCTACCTGTCGCCGCTTCAGTCGGCATTGTATTGTTACTTGCTACACATAGTGTCTTAAAAGTTTTAGTACGTGTTACAGTCGCAATACGCGCAACTTTTTTTGGATTTAGCTCCGTATTTTTACTACAAAAACTTGAGGCGTTTTGGCTATATACGATTTGGTGGTTTCCATTTCAGCTTATCTATTGTATATTGTTGCTAGTATTATGTAATTTACTTGTACCCTCCTGGTCGAAGCGAAAAATCGGGAAAAAGATGAATGGACGGACAATTTTGTTGAATTTTATCGCTTTTTTCATCATAATAGTTGCTGAGTTTATCGTAATATCGTATGTACTCAAGTAATGTAACAGCTAAAAGCATAAATGTACTTGAAATCTAATCACTATCTTGTAATAGGATTTACTCCTTTGGTATAATGAAATGAGTTTAGGGGGGCGTCACATGGAAAGCCGTATTGATCGTATAAAAAAACAGTTGCATAGTGCTAGTTATAAGCTGACGCCGCAGCGAGAAGCAACAGTTGCTGTTTTGCTAGAGCACGAAGAGGACCACTTAAGTGCAGAGGATGTCTATCTTTTAGTAAAAGATAAGGCACCTGAAATTGGTCTGGCTACTGTTTATAGAACATTAGAATTACTAACAGAGCTTAAAATCGTCGACAAAATCAACTTTGGTGATGGCGTATCACGCTATGATTTGCGCCAAGAAGGAGCTGCACATTTCCACCATCATCTAGTTTGTATCGAGTGCGGTGCTGTAGATGAAATTCAAGAGGACTTACTTGAAGATGTGGAAGCCGTTGTTGAGAAACGTTGGAACTTTATTATAAAAGATCACCGACTAACTTTCCACGGTATATGCTGGCGTTGTCATGATAAAAACGACGAAACGAATGAAGAACAATAACGAGGAACTGTCTGATGAAATCTTATGTATAGATTGCATTAGGCAGTTTTTTGTTTTTTAGTTTGTTTGCTGTACCTTTCTATTAAACTAGCCAATTCGAATGAAGTGAGCCCTTTCGCACTTTTTTTATAGGCGTGCTAAAATAGAGAATAATTGACAGTTAGGGGGCGTTGTGATGAATGAATTTCAATATGCAATAGAGGATTATATCCATTTTATCCAGGTAGAGCGGCAATTATCCGTTAATACATTAGCATCCTATCGCCGAGACTTAGAAAACTATGTTCATTTTTTACAAGAAGCTGAAGGAATGTCCGATTTTCGCAAAGTAGAACGGACAACTATATTACGGCATTTAGAGCAACTACGCATGCAAGGAAAGACAAGCCGTACAATTGCACGCCATATTTCGTCCATTCGTAGTTTTCACCAATTTTTACTTCGAGAAAAGCGAACAGAATCTGATCCTACAGTCCATTTAGAAATGCCAACGATTGAACAAAAACTTCCGAACGTACTTTCCATTGAAGAAATTGAAGCTTTACTGGCAGCACCGAACCGCAGTAAGCCGCAGGGTATTCGTGATGTGGCGATGCTAGAGCTGTTATATGGCTCTGGTATGCGTATTAGTGAGCTAATTGCACTTGATTTAGCTGATATTCATTTGACAATGGGCTTTGTGCGTGTGTTTGGAAAGGGCGGCAAGGAACGTATCATTCCACTAGGAAAAAGCGCTCTTTCTGCTTTAAGTGTTTATTTAGATGGCGCAAGAGGAACATTACAAGGGAAATATCCAAAAACAGATGCATTTTTTATAAATCAACGTGGAAAACGTTTAACTAGACAAGGTTGTTGGAAATTAATGAAGGAGCACGCATTAAAGGCAGGAATCCAGCATGAACTAACACCACATACTTTACGACATTCCTTTGCTACCCATTTAGTGGAAAATGGGGCAGATTTACGTGCAGTACAAGAGATGTTAGGTCATGCAGATATTTCTACAACCCAAATTTATACACACATTAGTAAAACGAGACTATCGGAAGTATATAAGCAGTACCATCCACGTGCTTAACGCAAAAATAAGTGATGGATAGAGTCTCTACCACGTATAAAAGAATAAATATTTACCTTAGTCGGATGTCTGACCTTTATCCTTTAGCTTGTTTTTGGTAAAATGGAGTCGTGAGATTAGGAGGCAACAATTATGAATAAACCATTTAAAAAAATCCATGTCGTTGTAATGGATTCAGTTGGGATTGGTGAGGCACCAGACGCAGCTCAATTTGGAGATGTAGGCGCTCATACATTAGGCCACATCGCTGAAAAAATGAATGGGCTTACAATGCCCAATATGGAATCGTTTGGCTTAGCAAATATTGAGCCACTTCAAGGAATGCAAGCAGTAGATGCACCAAAAGCATACTACGGTAAAATGCAGGAAGCATCTGTTGGGAAAGACACAATGACAGGGCACTGGGAGATTATGGGTCTTAACATTGATAAACCATTTAAAGTGTATCCTGAAGGATTCCCTGCTGAACTGATTGCGGAGCTTGAGCAACGTACAGGACGAAAAGTTCTATGTAATAAGCCAGCAAGTGGCACGCAAGTGATTGATGACTTTGGACAGGAACATATGGACACAGGGGCAATTATTGTCTATACATCTGCTGACCCTGTATTACAAATTGCAGCACATGAAGAAATCATTCCACTTGAAGAGCTATATAAAATTTGCGAAATTGCACGTGAGTTAACATTGCAGCCAGAGTACTTAGTAGGACGCGTAATTGCTCGACCATTTATCGGTACACCAGGCAACTTTACACGTACGCCAAATCGTCATGATTATGCGTTAAAGCCATTTGGTCGCACAACGATGAATGCATTAAAGGATGCAGGGTTAGACGTCATTGCAATCGGTAAAATTTCTGATATTTTCAATGGTGAAGGTGTTACGGATGCAGTACGCACAAAAAATAATATGGACGGTATGGATCAATTTGCAAAAGTTGCACGTCGTGATTTCCACGGGATTAGCTTCTTAAATTTAGTAGATTTCGATGCAAACTTTGGCCATCGCCGTGATCCACTTGGCTATGGTAATGCATTACAAGAATTTGATGCACGCCTTCCTGAAATTTTAGAGGCAATGACAGAAGATGATTTACTGATGATTACGGCTGACCACGGAAATGATCCGACATTCCCTGGCACAGATCATACACGTGAATATGTACCATTAATTATCTATTCACCACGTTTTAAAGGTGGTAGCGAGCTAGCTCTACGTGAGACTTTTGCAGATATTGCCGCAACTGTCGCTGAAAACTTCAATGTAGAAGCACCACCATTCGGTAAAAGTTTCTTAAACGATTTAAAATAAGGAGGAATTTTCGATGAATATGGTGCAACTATTTGAAAAGAAAAAACAAGGTAAGGAGCTTTCGCAGGCAGATATCCAATACTTTGTTGAAGGCTATACAAAAGGTTCTATCCCAGATTATCAAGCTAGCTCTTTATTAATGGCCATTCGTTTAATCGGTATGACAGATGAAGAAACGTTTTATTTAACGAAGGCAATGATTGAATCAGGAGATGTCATTGATTTAACTTCGATTGAAGGCTTTAAAATAGATAAGCATTCAACAGGTGGTGTCGGTGACAAAGTAACGTTAATCGTAACACCGATTATTGCTTCACTAGGCATTCCAGTGGCGAAGTTTAGTGGTAAAGGCCTTGGTATTACAGGTGGTACAATTGACAAACTAGAATCGATTCGAGGCTTAAAAACAGAGCTGTCTTCACAAGAATTTATTGATAATGTTAATAAACATAAAATTGCTGTTGCTGGTCAAACGGGTAATCTTGTGCCAGCGGACAAAAAACTTTATGCATTGCGTGATGTAACGGGTACGGTCGATTCTATTCCGTTAATTGCTGCGTCTATTATGAGTAAAAAAATTGCAAGTGGCGCAGATGGCATTGTGCTAGATGTGAAATGTGGCTCTGGTGCATTTATGAAAACGGAAGAAGAAGCTAAAAAATTAGCTGAGGCGATGACAGCGATTGGTGAAAAACTAGGGCGTAAAGTAGTCGCGCATATTAGTGATATGGATAATCCACTAGGAAAAATGATTGGTAACAAGCTTGAAGTAGTAGAAGCTTATGCTCTACTAAGTGGTCGCTTAGAAGAGACACATGCTGATTTACTAGAGGAGTGTATCATTATTTCCTCACTTATGTATCAGATTGCAGCAGGAGTAGATGAAACAACAGCAAATGCGGCAGTCAAAAAAGTGCTGGAGGATGGCACAGCAGCTGCTAAGTTTGAGGAGTTTATTGTGGCACAAGGCGGAGATTTAGCGGATATCGTGCAAAATGATACTGCTCATAAAATTGCTGTCACAGCGGCTTCTGATGGCGTTGTAGAGTCTATTAATGCATTGATGATCGGTGAAGCAAGCGTAAGTCTCGGCGCAGGTCGCTTAACGAAGGAATCTGCTCTTGATTATGATGCGGGCATTCAGCTAGTTGCGAAAAAAGGTGACCGTGTATCAACTGGCGAAACGATAGCATATCTTTATTCAAACAGTGAAATCAACGAGGAAACAGTTGATAAAGTACAGCAAGCTTATACAATTGCTTAATTAATCAAATAAAAAGAATACATGAGTTGAAGATAGAAAAGGCGGGCCTCTATACGGGAACATTCGCTTTAGAAAACATCAACGACAACGCAAAAAGTGTTCGATTGACGGCCGTCAATCGAACACTTTTTCTTTTGTTTTTCGGCTGCCTTTTTACTAAATAACTACATAAAAAAGCCTCCTTCACAGTTACACTTACAAAAAATGTAGACCACGTTTAAAACTTTCTTATTTATCCCATACTGCACATAACCTTAAAGCAATAAGAATGTCGATTTTACACTATTTCGAAAGACTTGGCACTAGTTCTGTCAACAGCAAGGATTTGTCAAAAGGAATGTGGAATTGCACGAGGAGGAGGCGATGTTCATGCATTTTCAATTAGAAATGGTAACAAGAGAGACAGTGGTTGTACGTTTATTTGGGGAGCTCGATCATCATGCAGTAGAGCAAATTCGAGCTAAAATTTCTGCAGCAATATTTCAAGGCGCAGTAACGACCATCATTTGGAATTTTGAACGACTATCGTTTATGGATAGTTCAGGTGTTGGCCTTGTCCTTGGTCGAATGCGTGAATTAGAAGCAGTGGCTGGACGAACAATTTTATTAAATCCATCGCCGACAATGCGAAAAGTATTTCAATTTTCTGGTTTAGGGCCGTGGATGATGGATGCAACAGAGGAAGAAGCGATTGATCGAGTTAGGGGGATTGTAAATGGATAACGAAATGACATTAACTTTTTTAGCAATTAGCGAAAATGAAGCTTTGGCACGTGTGGCCATTACAGGCTTTATCGCACAATTAGACCCAACAATTGATGAGCTATCAGAATTTAAAACAGTTGTCTCGGAAGCTGTTTCCAATGCGATTATCCACGGTTATGAAGAGGATGGTAAAGGTGTTGTTACAGTCCATGCAAAACGTGAGGATGATATTGTAACCGTATCTGTAATGGATAAAGGGGTTGGTATTGCAGATGTAAGTCAAGCAATGGAACCTTTGTTTACAACGAAAAGTGCAATGGAACGTTCGGGAATGGGCTTTACAATTATGGATAGCTTTTCAGATCAGCTGACAGTCATGTCTCAATGGCAACAAGGCACAACAGTAACGTTTACGAAAAAATTTTACTCGGTTCGCACAGCGGTAATGTGAGGTTGCTATCGTGAAGCCGATAGAACAGTCGTCCGATAAGCTTTTGTCACAGGAGGAAATGCGTGATTTAATTGCGCGTTCACAACAGGGCGACCATGAAGCTCGTAAACGAATGATTGAGGGGAATACGAGACTTGTATGGTCCATCGTCCAACGCTTCACTACAAGGGGCGTGGAGCTCGAAGATTTATTTCAAATTGGCTGTATAGGGCTTATGAAATCTGTAGATAAGTTTGATTTAGCATACGATGTGAAGTTTTCCACATATGCGGTGCCGATGATTATCGGCGAAATACAGCGGTTCTTAAGAGATGATGGCATGGTGAAGGTTAGCCGCTCTATTCGTGAGCTTAACTTTAAAATACGCCATGCAACTGACGAATTTATTAAGAACAATGAGCATCCACCGACCATTCAAGATTTAGCACAAGTACTTGGGGTGACGACGGAGGAAATCGTCACTGCTTCGGATGCATTAAGGGATCCTGCTTCCTTACATGAGCAATTGTATGAAAGTGAAGGGGATTCCATTACGTTAATGGACCAAATGAAGGATGAAAAGTCTGAGCAACCATTTGAATATATTCCGCTCAAAGAAGTGCTTACAAGATTAGATCCTCGAGAGCAATCCATTATTTATTTACGCTATTTTTCAGATTGTACACAAACGGAAATAGCCAACAGGCTTGGTATTTCACAAGTACAAGTATCTCGTTTAGAGAAAAAGATTTTAGCGCAGTTAAAAAGCTGGATGGCCACAAGCGCCACAGTTGAGCATGGAGTAGAAAAAGACATCTAAGAAAATGGTGACAGCATGACAAATAAACTATTTAACAGCTTAGAAGAAGCCGAAGATTTTCTTAAAGAGCAATTTGGGGACGGCGAATCATTTGACGTTGGCATTAAGCATTTATTTGTCAAAGATTTGCCGGTTCTTTGTGCATATATTAGTGGACTTGTAGATGGGGAAACCTTAACACAGTTACTATCAAGTATGTTACCTGAAGAAGACATCGATATTGACGATGAGAAAGAATATTTTGAAACACTTTTTAACTTCCATGGCCGTTCTGAAGAAACAGAGCGTAAAGCCTACCTGCTCGCCATTTTAAGTGGACAAGTAACATTTATTACGAAAAGTGGTTACTGTTATGTTGCTGAGCTGCGAAATTATCCAGGGCGATCACCTGAGGAGCCTGATAATGAAAAGGTAATACGTGGTTCAAGGGATGGCTTTACGGAAGGGATTTCACAAAATACAGCTTTAGTGCGTCGACGCATTCGCAACAGTAATTTACGCTTCGAGCTACATAAAATATCCAAAATCGGTCAGACCGATGTCGCAATTGCGTTTATGAAGGATATTGCAAATGAGGAAATGCTCGATAAATTGCGACAGCGTCTTGGTCAAATTAATCATGATGGTTTGACGATGGCCGATAAATCTCTAGAGGAGTGGCTATTTAAGCAAAAGTTCCACCCTATACCATTTGTTCGTTATACAGAACGACCTGACATTGTCGCTGCTCATTTATTAGAGGGGCATGTGGCCATCATGGTGGACACGTCACCTTCTGTTATTTTAGTACCTATTACAATTTTTCATTTATTGCAGCATGCTGAAGAATACAGACAAGCGCCAATTGTTGGGACATTTGTTCGTTTTATGCGTTATTTCGGAACGGTTATGGGGTTACTATTATTACCATTGTGGTATTTATTTGTAACGAACGAATCGTTATTACCTGATTCCTTGTCCTTTTTAGGTAGTCAGGAAAAATCACATATTCCAATATTACTGCAAATCCTAATAGCTGATATAGGAATTGAATTTTTAAGGATGGCCGCCATTCATACCCCTACGCCATTATCCACTGCAATGGGATTAGTAGCAGGGGTCATCATTGGACAAATCGCCATCGATGTTGGCGTTTTCTCATCGGAAGTTGTGTTATATACAGCCGTAGGAGCAATATTTACATTTATTATTCCATCTTATGAGCTAAGTATTTCCATTAAGCTCTTTAGAATTTTCTTGCTCCTTATGACTGGCATTTGGGGGGCGGATGGATTATTCATTGGAATATTTATATTATTCACGTATTTATGTTCATTGCGTCCGTTACAAGCGCCGTATTTATGGCCGCTCGTACCATTTTTCCCGACAGCAATGCTTCGGGTAATTATCCGTTTCCCAATGACGTCGGATGCATTAAGACCATTTATCGTCGATTCCAAACAGCGAAAAAGATCATAGGAGCCGTTGCACTCACTTTTTTCATGTGATAAAGTTCACCTATAGTATTTTGTGATTTTTGCAAAAATTACTTTTGTTAGCATGCCAACATGTAATGGTCTTGCTAATGAAAAATAATGCCTCGATGGAGATGTTTTTAAACTAGGTTTTTAAATATACCACGAGGCGCAAATTCACAAAATGGAAACGTGAAAAAGGGAGAGATGCAAATGCATTTATATGGAACACAAGCGATTTCTGAAGATGGACATTTAACAATAGGACAAGTAGACACACTAGAGCTTGCAAAAGTATACGGTACACCACTTTTTGTGTACGATACAGCGCTTATACGTAAACGCGCACGCGGCTTTATCGATACATTCAAAAAACTAGGTGTAAAGGCAGAAGTAGCTTATGCTTCAAAAGCATTTGCATGTGTAGCGGTGTACCAATTAGCAGCAGAGGAAAATCTATCATTGGATGTTGTCTCGGG
Source organism: Lysinibacillus sp. JNUCC-52 (assembly GCF_015999545.1). NCBI lineage: Bacteria > Bacillati > Bacillota > Bacilli > Caryophanales > Bacillaceae > Lysinibacillus > Lysinibacillus sp. JNUCC-52. The sequence continues at coordinate 1,367,997 of NZ_CP065546.1, read as the reverse complement.
TGGAGAATTATTTACAGCATTAAAAGCAGGATTCCCAGCAGAGCGCATTCACTTCCATGGCAATAATAAAAGTATTGCAGAATTAGAGCTAGCCTTTGACTCAAAAATTGGTTGTATTGTAGTAGATAACTTCTATGAAATTAAGCTTTTAAAAGAAATTTCAGAGCGCCGTCAGCAAAACATGCGTATTTTGTTGCGTGTCACACCAGGTGTTGAGGCACATACACATGATTTCATTACGACAGGGCAAGCAGATTCTAAATTTGGCTTTGATTTAAATAACGGCCAAGCAGATGAAGCGTTTGAGCAAACATTTAAACATGAATACTTACAACTTTTAGGCTTACACTGCCATATTGGTTCTCAAATCTTTGACACAGCGGGCTTTGGTTTAGCGGGAGAAAAATTAATCGACAAGATTTCTAGTTGGAACAAGATTCACGGTTTTACGTGTACTGTGTTAAACTTAGGTGGGGGCTTTGGTATTCGCTATACAGAAGAAGATGCACCGCTTGAGCCACAAGTATATGTTGAGGATATGATTACAGTTGTGAAAAACAAAGCAACAGTACTTGGTCTAACGATGCCAGAAATCTGGATTGAACCAGGTCGTTCACTTGTTGGCGATGCAGGCACATCACTTTATACAATTGGTTCTCAAAAAACAGTACCAGATGTACGTAACTACATTGCAGTTGATGGCGGAATGAGTGACAATATTCGTCCTGCACTCTACGATGCGAAATACGAGGCGGTTATTGCAAGTAAAGCCAATGCACCAAAAGAAGAGACGTACACTGTAGCTGGAAAACTTTGTGAATCGGGCGATAAATTGATTATCGATGCAAAATTACAAGAAGCAGCTTCAGGTGATGTACTAGCAATCTTCTGTACTGGGGCATATGGCTATTCGATGGCGAGCAACTACAATCGTGTACCACGTCCAGCGGTGGTATTTGTAGAAAATGGACAGCACCAATTAGCCATTAAACGTGAAAGTTATGAAGATATTGTACAAAATGATCTCCCGTTAACGTTAAAAAAGGGTGAATGAATTTGAGAAAAAATAAGTGGGTTTTATTAGCGTCCATGACGACATTTATTTTATTGTGGGGCGTTGTCTATTGGGTGTTAGCATCAAAAGGTATTCTCGGCCCTGGTTCGTAAGACAGAAATTGGCTTGCGGTAATAGTACAAATCGTGTAGGATAGTCAAAGATTATGTACAGCTAGAAAAAGAGGGAATAGACAATTATGTTAATTCGATATAAAAAAGCTTTCGAGAAAATAGCGATGGGGCTACTCTCGTTTATGCCTAACGAAAAAGACATTAAAAAGCTCACAGAGACAATCCAATCTTATGAAAATGATGAGAATTGGGTATTATATTTATGGAAAAAGAACGATGAGTATGTTGGGATCGTCGGGCTTGTAGTAGACAATAACACGGCAACTATTCAGCACGTCTCTGTAGTTCCATCCTATAGAGGTGAAGGTGTAGCTAAAGAGATGCTACAAGAAGTAGCAGATCTTGGCCAGTACGAACAAGTACGTGCAACGGATGAAACCCGTGAATTTGTGCAAAAATGTATACAATGTAATGAAGAAAAAGCAGACGAAAATTAACGTCTGCTTTTTCTTTGTTTGCTTTCTTGTCGCTCAGCAAGAATATGTGAGCGATCACGTAGCATATGTTTATGAAGAAGATAGTCAGAGCTACTTTCAGGTAAAAGCAATATGCGTGCCATCACTAAATCATGTAAAGCAGGCATTAGCGGTAATTGAAACGCCTGAAAGGACTTGCCTGTTTGAATATGGTCTAGTGTTTCCGTTAATTGTGCGAGAAGAGTGGTGTAGTCTATTTCATTAAAAAATACATTGCCTTTATTAAGTTGAAAATTGTTGAGTGCTTTATGTAGGATTTTGAAAGCACCCGTTGCGTTGCCGCGACGCCAATGATATAATCCTGTCGCTAATTGAACATAACCTACAAGAGGATGATTTTTATTGCCAGGCGCGAGGTCCTTCCAATATTCCTCAAGTACTTCATGGCATTCAAAAAAATCCCCATTGCCATTGAAATAGGCACAGTAATCTATAAATAAAGTATGGTGCTGTGGATGCATTTTGGACTCCTTTCCACTATACTAAAAGAACATTGAATATCAGGGTGGTAAAATAATGTCTTATGAAGTAAAATTAGAAGCCTTTTCAGGACCTCTTGATCTATTATTGCACTTAATTCACAGATTGGAAATTGATATCTATGATATTCCAATGGCAGAAATTACGCAACAATATATAGATCATATTCATGCCATGCAGGTTCTGGAATTAAATGAGGCGAGTGAGTATTTAGTGATGGCTGCTACACTTTTAGCCATTAAAAGCCGTATGCTCCTACCGATACATGAAGGAGAGCTAGAGGATGCGGAAATTGAAGTCGATGGACCTGACCCTCGTGAGGAACTGGTGCAACGTTTAATAGAATATAAAAAATATAAAGAAGCGGCAGGCAATCTACAGGAGCTTGAATCGGATAGAGCGCAGGTGTTTACAAGACCACCTTCAGATTTATCGGGATTGGCTTCAGATGAACAAATGGCGTTGTTCGATATGAATGTCAATATATATGATATGCTTGGCGCCTTCCAAAAGCTGATGCGCAGAAAAAAATTGAAAAAGCCATTGAAAACAACTGTCACGAGACAGGAGCGCTCCGTTAAGGATCAAATGCGTTCTGTTGTGAATTCTTTACGTTCCACAGGTGGACGTGCGTCATTTTTCGAGCTTTTTCCCTATGAGGATAAACCAACATTGATTTTAACGTTTTTATCACTGCTGGAACTGATGAAACGTCAGATTGTCCTTGTTGAGCAAGATGGTAATTTTGAAGAACTAACGGTCACATTACAGAAGGAGGAATGGGATGATGACGAAAACAATGATCCTACAAAGTAGAATTGAAGCTTTATTATTTGTTGTGGGTGATGATGGCTTAACGATTAAGCAATTAGCACAGCTACTTGGTGATGCAGAGGAAGTAGTTGCACAAGCTATGGATGCTTTATGTGCAGCATATGAGAAAGATGAAAATAGAGGAATTACAATTAAAGAAATGGCTGGTGTTTATCAGTTAATTACAAAGCAAGAGCTTGCAGATACGATTCAAAAATTAGTTGAGAATCCCACTGCACAATCATTATCTCAGGCATCCTTAGAAGTGTTGGCTATAGTGGCGTATAAACAACCTATTACAAGGGTGGCAATTGAAGATTTACGTGGCGTAAAATGTGAACGCCCACTGCAAACACTCGCTTCCAGAGGGCTAGTGAAAGAGGTTGGCCGTTCAGAAGGAACTGGACGTGCCATTTTATATGGTACAACGAAAGAGTTCTTAAATTACTTTGGCTTAAATAGTATTGAAGAAATGCCTCCATTACCTGAGGAGGAAAATGGAGATGCAGAGCAAGAAACGGATTTATTTATGACCAAATTCCAAGAAACTTTTAACGGCGTTAAGTAATTGAGGAAATGTGCTAATCGCTTTCCTTTTTAGGTTCATCGTTATACTTATCTATCACTTATAATAAGGAGTGGCTTGTTGCTACGGTTACTACGAGTATTGTTGTGCATGATTGTAGTGGGGATTTTAGTTTTTCCACAAAACGGTTTGGCAAGAGGCGGAAGCGGCCATGTTGTGTTAGACGGCGACACAGGTCGTGTATTATCAGGTACTAATAGTGATGCAAGGCTCCCAATCGCAAGCTTAACAAAAATTTGGACAGCTCTCGTTGCTATTGAAAACAGTGATTTACAAGATGAGGTAGTAATTTCTCCAAGGGCTGCAATGGCTGAAGGCTCTTCTATTTATCTGCAAGCGGGTGAGACGGTAACAGTTGAAACTTTGCTCTATGGCTTAATGCTGCGATCGGGCAATGATGCTGCAACAGCATTAGCCGAACATGCTGGTGGTTCAGTTGAAGGCTTTGTCAAATTAATGAACGAACGAGCGGTCATTGCTGGTCTCACAAATACAGTTTTTATGAATCCATCTGGCTTGCATCATGACGAGCATTTATCATCTGCAAGGGATACGGCTGAGATGTTGAGATTAGCACTTCAAAACAAAACGTTTGAAAAAATTGCATCTACTATCCTTTATCGAGCTGACACAGAAAACGGCATGCTTTGGGAAAATAAACACCGCTTATTACGAGAAGGCTCAGGAGTCGCGGCAGATATAGATGATGAAACAGAGCAACCTGTTAGTTCATTAAAATCAGCAACGGGCACAGCTTTTGCTGGAAAGACTGGATTTACAAAGGTAGCAGGAAGAACATTGGCAACCGCTTTTCATAAAGATGGGCAAACATGTATTGTAGTCACTTTAAATGCATCGGATGACTGGAATATCCATAGAGGTTTAGCAAATGAGGTTTGGCAAAATTATGATATGGAAACAGTTGTGAAAAAGGGCAAATACAATGTCAACAATAAACTGGCTATCCGTCTAGAGCAACCAATTCAATTGCAATTAAACAAAGAGGAAAAAAAGATAGTTAGGCAAGTACTTCAGGTGTCCAGAAAAAGAAAGGAAGCAGTGCTTTCGATATTTATTGGGGAAGAGCGTATTTATGCAACGCCTGTAAAAGTAGAATCAGCGGATCGTTAAAAGCGATGCGCTGATTTTTTATAATGACTGATAGGGTGAATTGTTTACTTGAAAGTGTTTTATATTTATTGTAAATAGTGTAAAATAATGAGAGTTGTAATAGAGAAGCATTAGGAGGTAAACAATTATCGCTACTAGTGAAAAAAATCGTAAGCAAACGCAAATCGCTATCATCATTATTTTATTTCTTTCAAGCTTTACAGCACCCTTTATTTTGTTATTTCCCATTCAGGAGCTACTTTATCGACCGCAAGAATTTTACCTTTTTGAGACCGTTTTTAAAGCATATATTATTTTAATGTTTGCCTTAATTGCAATGGCCATAATTCTATTAATAAATATTTTGATTACTACAACTACGAAAAAGGGAAGATATGTACAACGAACGATCGTTGGAACATCTTGGCTGCTCGTTCTTGTAATCTTATTTTTATGTATCAATCATTATCAAATTATTGACGAAAAAGGCTTACATATGAATCAATTTTTTAGTTTAAAAGAAGACTCGACAAGCTGGGATGAGATTGTTAAAGTCGAACAAATAAATGTGCAAAAAGATGGCGTTACAAAACCAGATAAGCTTATTTTTACGGTAAACGATGGTTCTTCAATCGAACAATCTTTATCGTCGAAGTTATCAAAAGCGAAAACATATATTAATTATGAATTAAGTAAACAAGGCATGGCCATCGAAAATGTATATAGTGAAAATGAATAATTAAAAAGCTGTCCAAGGAGGGCAGCTTTTTTAATTAGGTTATAAAATATACTATATGCGGAAAAATTGTGTGAGTGCCTGGCACTTTTTTTTAATATGCGGACTAAATACGATTTGCATTTTGTTGATTGGTCTATATTAGAAATAAATAGTGTATATCGAAGAATCTTTAGGCTACGGACAGAAAAATAATCGAAAAACTAGCAAATAATACACTATTTAGAATTATCGTATTACTAGTGCGTAATTAGTTTCTCTTTTATATTACACAAAAGTATGACATAATTTTCACAGATTGACGGGAAAAATAATCTTAAAAAGGTTACATTTTTAACTAGAGGTGAAAGAATGGAAAGATTACAAAAAGTTATTGCCTATGCTGGTGTCGCTTCAAGGCGTAAAGCAGAGCAATTAATTGTAGAAGGTAAAGTAAAGGTAAACGGTGTTGTTGTAAGAGAACTAGGAACAAAAGTATCTAACTCGGATACAATTGAAGTAGAAGGTGTAAAGCTTGAGAAAGAAGATAAAGTCTACTACCTACTATACAAACCACGCGGAACAATTTCTGCTGTAACAGACGATAAAGGACGCAAAACTGTCACAGATTTATTTAAGCATATTCCGCAACGTATTTTCCCTGTTGGTCGTCTAGATTATGATACATCTGGATTATTATTACTGACAAATGATGGAGAGTTTTCTTATATGTTGACGCATCCAAAATTTAAAATTGATAAAACGTACATTGCACGAGTAAAAGGTATACCTACAATTGAGGGGCTAAAAAAGCTGCAACGTGGTATTAAACTAGAAGATGGTAAAACAGCACCAGCAAAAGTGAGTATGACTTCTTTTGATGAGCAAGCGGGCAAGGCGATTTGTGAAATTACTATTCACGAAGGGCGAAATCGTCAAGTGCGTCGTATGTTTGAGGCAATCGGCACACCAGTCGTTAAACTGAAACGTGAACGTTTTGCATTTTTAGATTTATATGGCTTAACACCAGGAGAATACCGTGAATTGTCGAAACATGAAGTCAAGCAACTGCGTGTGTTAGCTGAAACGGGACAAATCGGCTAAACGGACATTAGCGATGGAAAGTGAACATACGGTTATCCGTATAGTGAGTTTTTCACTTTCCTCGTGTGAAAACGTTCATAAATCATTCATAATTAATAACTAAGTTAATTTGTATCATTTTGCTATAATAGGTGAGAATAGTCCACCAGTTTTAAATTTATCCAGCAGATGCTGAACAAAGTAAGTCTCGGGGAGATATAACAGATGTTTCTTGCAAAAAGGCGAAATATCGACATAATTACCTCGAGGCGTATTTGAGTAGGGGGTTTATTAACTTGGAGAAAAAGAAAAAACGTCTTGTAACCCGTACCATTATTTTAGTTATTTTGGCGCTTGCCATAGGGTACACTGTTTACGGGACAGCGACAAAGGATAAGGTAGAGTTAGTAGCAGTTGGCTCTGAGGCACCGAACTTCACGTTAGTAGATTTAAATGGAGAGAAACACAAACTGTCTGATTATAGAGGGCAGGGGGTATTTTTGAATTTCTGGGGAACTTGGTGTAAGCCATGTGAGAAGGAAATGCCTGCGATGAACAATCAATATCAAGTCTTTAAAGACCTAGGTGTTCAAACATTAGCTGTCAATATTGCACAAACAGATTTTGAAGTGCAAAATTTTGTCGATAAGTACGGTCTTACATTTCCTGTAGTAATTGACAAAACAAAAAGTGTTATGACTGCCTATAATGTTGGGAATTTACCTGCAACTGTTTTAATTGATCCAGATGGTAAGGTAGTTAAAATTACTACAGGAGAAATGACAGAGGCGAATATCGCTTCTTACATGGAATTAATAAAGCCAAAATGAGGGGTAATTGACGATGGAGAATATTATTTGTGCTTGTGGACATAGTAATCCGTTTGGCACGAAGCTCTGTGAGAAATGTGGTCGTCCTTTAACCGAAGAAGAAAAACAAAATAAAGTTGTCGATATGCGCTATGATGGTACGGCTATTCGCTCAAAAACGTACAACAAAACAATTGTCGATAAAATTTGGAATTTTTTCTCTAGTGTTAAAGTTGGAATCGCTTTAATTATTATCACGTTAATAGCAGCTTCAATCGGTACGTTACTACCGCAAGAATTTTACGTAAAAGCTTCTGACATAGAAAAAGGAGCATATTACGAGGATGTTTATGGTTTCTTAGGGAAAATCTATTATACATTAGGTCTTTCTGATTTATATAGCTCTTGGTGGTTCCAAATTTTAGTAGGGATGCTTGCAGTTTCGATTATTGTTGCAAGTCTTGACCGTGGTATACCACTTTATAAATCATTGAAAAATCAACGAGTAAAGCGCCATGAAAGCTTTATGAAGCGCCAACGTATTATTGCGGAAGGGCAAGTGACGGAAAGCCCTGAAGAGACGCTTAATAAGGTCGAAAAGAAAATGACTGAGATGAAATATAAAGTTCGTCGCGATGGAAGTGCTTTGTTAGCAGAAAAAGGACGTTTCGCTCGTTACGGTCCGTACATAAATCATGTAGGCCTCATTATCTTTTTAGCAGGGGTTATGTTGCGTTTAGTTCCTGGTTTTTATGTCGATGAATCAATATGGGTGCGTGAAGGTGAAAAACGTGCAATCACTGGCATGGAAGGTTATTTTATTGAAAATCATGAATTTATTTTAGAAACACATGATAATACACCACAAGGCGAACAGCTAAAACAAGGTGTAAACGTCGTTGCGAAAAACTTCCAAACAAATGTCACGTTATACAAACAGCCTGAAGATGCCATCGCAGGTGATATAGATAATCTAGAGAAGGTAAAAGATTATTCTGTTCGAGTGAACCATCCGTTAAAAGAAGCAGGCTACGCATTATATCAAATGGATTATCGTCTAAATGAATTAAAGCAAATGAATTTTGAACTAGTCAATAAAACAACTGAGCAATCACTGGGTACAGTAGAAGTCGATTTAACAAATCCTAAAAAGGACTACGATTTAGGAAATGGTACATCTGTTAAACTACTTGTCTACACACCAGACTTCTCTGGTTTTGAAAATGGTGTACCGCAAACTGCGACGTCTGTTCCTAATAATCCAGCATTTCTATTTAAAATGACGACACCAGAAACACCAGAGGGTGAAACAAGCTTTGTTGCGATTAAACAAACACTAGAACCACTAGGCGAAAATCAATACAAAATGAAATTTACAAGTGTAGAAACACGAGATTTGTCAGGCTTTACGATACGTAAAGACCGCACAATCCCTATTTTATTTGTTGGTGGTATTATTTTCATGATTGGCGTTGCGATTGGTTCATATTGGAATCACCGTCGTCTTTGGTTACAAGTAGAGCCAGATGGTAAATTACTGATGGCTGCCCACGTAAACAAAAACATGTTTAGCATGAAAAAAGATTTAGATGCCGTGACTGCATTTGCTGGTCTACCACAATATCAAGATCAGTTAGATACCGCAGAAGAGGACGAAGCGTCCACAAGCCGTGGCAAAAATGAAAAGGAAGGTGACAACACCTTATGAGTTTAATTGACTTAAGTGGGAATCTATTATTTGTTGCATTTGTAGCCTATCTAGTAGCAACCTTATTATTTGGCGGTGCAATTAAACAATCCAATGCTTCAGGTAAAAATACTGATAAATGGGGTAAACTGGCAATCACAGTTACGATTATTGGTTTCCTTGCACAACTTGGTTATTTTATTACACGTTGGATTCATACAGGGCACGCTCCTGTAAGTAATATGTTTGAATTTACGACTGCTTTTGGGATGTTTATCGTTGCAGCATTCATTTTAATTTACTTTATTTATCGTCTGACAGCATTAGGATTTGTAGCGTTACCTGTAGCGCTTTTAATTATTGCATATGCGTCGATGTTCCCGAGCGAAGTAAGTCCATTGGTACCTTCATTACAAAGTTATTGGTTAACAATTCACGTAATTACAGCTGCAATGGGGCAATCAATATTAGCAATTAGTGCAGTTGCAGGATTAATTTATTTATTAAAAGTAGTTGATTTAAAGAAACCTTCAAAGCAACGTTTCTGGCTTGAAGCGGTTATGTACTGTTTAGTTGTTGTTATTGGGTTTGTTATTGTGTCATCTACATTTAGTGCTATGCATTACGAATCGAAATACACGTATCTTGATAAAGAAGGTGTATCTCGTCAAATTACTTACAATTTGCCACCGATTTTTGGTATGCACGATTATGAGGCAGTTGAGGAACATGGCATGTCGCCATTAGTAGAAATGCCTGCACTCATTAATGCGAAAAAATTAACAACAGTCGTTTGGTCATTATTAGTAGGGTCATTACTATACTTATTAATTCGCCTGATTGCACGTCGACGAATTAGCGCAATATTCCAGCCGCTTGTTAAACGTGTAAATCTACAATTATTAGATGAAATTGGTTATCGATCTGTAATTATCGGTTTCCCAGTTTTCACGTTAGGCGCACTCATCTTTGCGATGATTTGGGCACAACTTGCATGGAGTCGTTTCTGGGGATGGGACCCGAAAGAAGTATGGGCTCTTATTACATGGTTATTCTATGCAGCATTCCTACATCTACGTCTATCTAAAGGCTGGGAAGGTGAAAAATCGGCTTGGTTAGCATTAATCGGCTTTGGTATTATTTTATTTAACCTAATAGCTGTTAACTTAATTCTTGCGGGTTTACACTCCTACGCGTAACAATGGGAACGAAAAGCCTTTTCGCTGCGGCGAAAGGGCTTTCTTTTCTTTTCAAGACGTTGTGTACCATGTACAATAGAGGGTAGAGAAAGTTTGGAAGAGAGGGATCGTGAAAGTGTCAGAGAATATTTCAGTATTAGTAGTAGACGATGAGGATCGTATTCGCCGCTTATTAAAAATGTATTTGGAGCGCGAAGGATACCAAGTCGACGAAGCAGAGAATGGTGAAGAAGCGATCGAGAAATCTTTAGAAAAAGAATATCACTGTATTTTACTAGATATTATGATGCCTGAAAAAGATGGGCTAGAAGTTTGTGCAGAAATTAGAGAACGTGCTGCTACGCCAATTATTTTATTAACTGCAAAGGGTGAGGAAGCAAACCGTGTACAAGGCTTCGAGCTTGGGGCAGATGATTATATTGTAAAGCCATTTAGTCCTCGCGAGGTAGTGCTACGTGTAAAAGCTATTTTACGTCGCTCACAAGCATTTTCACCTACAACAAATGCATCTTCATCTAAAGATTTAGTGGTATTCCAACACTTGATGATAGATCATGATGCTCACCGTGTAACTGCAGAGGGAATCGAAGTAAACTTAACACCGAAAGAGTATGAATTATTGTATTTCCTTGCAAAATCTCCAGACAAAGTATTTGACCGTGAACAATTACTAAAAGAGGTTTGGCATTACGATTTCTTTGGCGATCTACGTACAGTAGATACACATGTGAAGCGATTACGTGAGAAGCTTAATCGTGTTTCAGAAAACGCTGCAAAAATGATTGTCACTGTTTGGGGCGTTGGCTACAAATTTGAGGTTGTCAATGAATAGAATATGGAACAGTGTTGTCGGGAAGCTATGGGTAACCATATTGCTTCTCGTTTCATTTGTATTATTTGTTTTCACGGTTTTAATGCTCGAATTTCTTCAAAACTATCACATGCAGCAAGCGGAAATTTCATTGCGTCAAACGGCTGCAACAATAGCGAGTATAGTGGACGACAATGAGACAGCAGAATCGACTTCGCAATTATTAACAGATATTTTACCTGATGGGACAAATGCACTTATTGCGATTAATCATCTGGAAGTAACATTTGCGATGCAAGAAGGCGTTAATAAAGAAGAAATACAAGATGCGATTTTAGCGAATAAAGCATTCCATGAAGTATTTAAATCAGATG